>NZ_JAUQWH010000068.1 GCF_030757795.1 Actinoplanes oryzae | reverse complement strand
AGACTGCGGCGGATGTGCGTGGGGACAGCGGGCCGGAGGTTGCTCGGCTGGTGGCCGGGCGGGTGCTCGATGTGCCGGATTTCCCCAAGGCGGGCATCGTTTTCAAGGATCTGACGCCGCTGTTCGCCGATGGTGCGGTGTTCCGGCAGGTCGTCGACGGGATCGTTGCGCACTACGGGGCGGACTCGTTCGATGTCGTCGCCGGGATCGAGGCGCGGGGGTTCGTGCTCGCGGCTGCCGTCGCCTATGCGACCGGCAAGGGCGTCGTGCCGGTGCGGAAGGCGGGCAAGCTGCCTCGGGAGGTGTTCGCGGCCTCCTACGCGCTGGAGTACGGCGAGGCGACGCTCGAGGTGCACCGGGACTCCTTCGCCTCGGGGCAGCGGGTGCTGGTGCTCGACGATGTGCTGGCCACCGGGGGCACGGCCGGGGCGGCGCTGGACCTTGTCGAGCGTGCCGGGGGGACCGTCGCCGGGCTCACCGTGGTGCTGGAGCTGGGCTTCCTCGGCGGACGGGAACGGCTCGGGGCGCGGGGCGTGCATGCCCTGCTGACCGTTTGATCCGGTTCTGCTCGGGCGTCGGCACTCTTTCGGCGGTTCGGGCCGGGGCGGCCGGGAACGCCCACGGGTAGGATGGCGTTTCCAACCGAGTGAGCAGAAGCGACGTGAGGAGGCCGGTGTCCAGCGACGTCGCCCCTCCGACGGAGGGCACGGTGCAGCCGACCGACGCGACCAGGGCTTCGACGACGCCGAGTGACTCGGCGTCGACGGCGGAGCCTGACCTGACCTCCACCGTTGCCGACGGCGCGGCGCAGGTCTCCGAGCGCACGCCCGGCGCAGCCGCGTCCCCGGCGGCGAGCACCCCGACCGGGACGCCCGCGGCCCCGGCCACGGCGACACCGGCCACGGCGGCACCGGCCACGGCGGCACCGGCCACGCCGACACCGGGGGCGTCGACACCGAGGGCGGCGACACCAGCCACGCCGGCACCGGGGGCGGCGAAAGCCACCAAGCCGACACCGGGCCCGGCCACCGCGGCCAGCGCGGCGCCGGGGACGACGAATGCGGCCGAGGGGACTCCGGCCAAGGCGACCCCGGCCAAGAAGGTCACGGCCCCGGCCAAGGCTGCGGGTGGAGCGGCGGCGGGCAAGGCCCCGGCGGCGGCCAAGGCCCCGGCCAAGGCCCCGGCAGCGGCTCAAGCGCAGGCCCCGGCAGCGGCCAAGGCCCCGGCAGCGGCTCAAGCCCAGGACTTGACGGCGGCCAAGGCCCCGGCGGCTTCGGCGCAGGCCGGGGGCGAGAGCGGCGGAAAGGCCGCGGGCAACACCGAGGGCAGGGCGGGCGAGAACATGACCGCGTCCGACCGCGGCGCGGGGCCGAACATGACCGTGTCCGACGAGAAGGGCAGCCCGCGTCCGGCACCCGGGCCGATGCAGCTCAGCCGGCCGATTGACGCGAACGGCGTACCCATCACGGGGTCGCAGTTGCCCGACCCCGACGTGACCCGGCCGGTCTCGCCGGCCTCGGGGGAGACGGCCGGGGGTTTCGGGCTGGCCAGCGCGCCCACCGGGCGGCGGGTCCGGGCCCGGCTCGCGCGGTTCAACGCGCCGTGGCAGAGCACGCAGGTCAGCGAGGTGCTCGAGCCGCTGATCGCGACGCACCGGGCGAGTCATCCGAAGGCCGACGGGCGGGCGCTGCAGCGGGCGTTCGACGTGGCGGCTCGGTGGCACTCGGGGCAGTATCGCAAGTCGGGCGACCCCTACATCACGCACCCGCTCGCCGTGGCGACGATCCTGGCCAATCTTGGCATGGACACCACGACGCTGGTGGCGGCGCTGCTGCACGACACGATCGAGGATACCGACTACGGCCTCGAGCAGATGCGTGCCGACTTCGGCGGCGAGGTGGCGCTGCTCGTCGACGGCGTGACCAAGCTCGACCGGGTCAAGCTCGGCGACGCCGCCAAGGCGGAGACGATCCGCAAGATGGTCGTGGCGATGGCCAAGGACCCGCGGGTGCTGGTCATCAAGCTCGCCGACCGGCTGCACAACATGCGTACCCTGACGTTCCTGCCGCGGCCGAAGCAGGAGCAGAAGGCGAAGGAGACGCTGGAGATCCTGGCGCCCCTCGCGCACCGCCTGGGCATGAACACGATCAAGTGGGAGCTCGAGGACCTCGCCTTCGGGACGCTCTTCCCGAAGCGGTTCGAGGAGATCAACCGCCTGATCGGCGAGCACCAGCCGCAGCGCGAGCATCTGCTGCGCCAGGTGACCAACCGCGTCCAGCTCGACCTCAAGTCTGCCAAGATCAAGGCGGAGGTCACCGGCCGGCCGAAGCACCTCTACTCGATCTATCAGAAGATGATCGTGCGGGGCCGCGACTTCAACGACATCTACGACCTGGTCGGGGTGCGGGTCCTGGTCGACACGGTGCGGGACTGCTATGCGGCGCTGGGGGTCATCCACGCCAACTGGCAGCCGGTGCCGGGCCGGTTCAAGGATTACATCGCGATGCCGAAGTTCAACATGTACCAGTCGCTGCACACGACGGTGATCGGCCCGACCGGCAAGCCCGTCGAGATGCAGATCCGCACGTTCGCGATGCACCGGACGGCGGAGTTCGGCATCGCCGCGCACTGGAAGTACAAGGAGCAGAAGGGCGCGACGATCGTCGGGCCGCCGGCCCACATCGACGAGATGACCTGGCTGCGGCAGCTGCTCGACTGGCAGCGCGAGGCCAGCGACCCCAGCGAGTTCCTGGACGCGCTGCGCTTCGACCTGTCCAGCCAGGAGGTGTACGTCTTCACGCCCAAGGGAGACGTCATCCCCCTGCCGACGGGCTCCACGCCGGTCGACTTCGCCTACGCGGTGCACACCGAGGTCGGGCACAAGACGATCGGCGCCCGGGTCAACGGCAAGCTCGTGCCGCTGGAGTCGACGCTGTCCAACGGCGACGTCATCGAGATCTTCACGTCGAAGTCGGCCACGGCCGGCCCGACGCAGGACTGGCTCGGGTTCGTGAAGAGCCCGCGGGCGCGTACGAAGATCAGGCAGTACTTCAACAAGGAGCGCCGCGAGGAAGCGATCGAGGTCGGCAAGGAGTCGATCGTCAAGGCGATGCGCAAGCAGGGCCTGCCCCTGCAGCGCATGCTGACCAGCGACAACCTCACGACCATCGCCCGCGACCTGCATCTCGCCGACGTCGCCTCGCTCTACGCGGCGGTGGGGGAGAGCGCGGTCTCCGCCCAGTCGGTCGTCCAGAAGCTCGTCGCCGGCTTCGGCGGCGAGGAGGGCGCGGTCGAGGACATCGCCGAGACCGCCGTCGCGACCCGCCCGCCGCGCAACCGCACCTCCGCGCAGGATCCGGGCGTGGTGGTGAAGGGCGTCAGCGACGTCTGGGTCAAGCTCGCCCGCTGCTGTACGCCGGTCCCGGGCGACTCGGTCTTCGGCTTCGTCACCCGCTCCGGCGGCGTCAGCGTGCACCGCGACGACTGTGCCAACGCCGAGGACCTGCGCGCCCAGGAGGAACGCGTCGTCGAGGTCAGCTGGAAGCCGACCGCCGCGTCGACGTTCCTGGTCGCCATCCAGGTGGAGGCGCTCGACCGGCACAAGCTGCTCGCCGACGTCACGCGGGTGCTGAGCGAGGAACGCGTCAACATCCTGTCCGCGACCGTCACGACGACGCGCGACCGGGTGGCGGTCAGCCGGTTCACGTTCGAGATGGCCGACCCCAAGCACCTGGGCCACCTGGTCGCCGCCGTCCGCAAGGTCGACGGGGTCTTCGACGCGTACCGTGTGACCTCGGGCGCTTGATCAACTAGCGCCTGAGCACACATCTCGGAGCGCAACCTTGAGAATCGTCCATTTCCGCGCGGCCGGGGTCTCCCTGGCGCTCGATCTCGCCGGGCCGGTGCCCTCGGTGCTGCACTGGGGCGCCGACCTCGGCGACCTCAGCGAGGCCGGCCTGCGGGCGCTGGCCGACAGTTCCGTGGTCGAGGTCCCGCACAACGCACCGGACGTGCCGCGGCGCCTGACGCTGCTGCCCGGCGAGCGGGAGTTCTGGTCGGGAACGCCGGCGCTCGCCGGGCATCTGGGCGGCCGGCGAACCACTCCGCGCCCGGTGCTCGTGGAGGCACAGGTCACCGGCGACACGCTCGTGGCGGAGCTGGCCGACGAGGTCACCGGCCTGCGGATCGGCGTGGAGGTTCAGCTCACGCCGCAGGGGCTCGTCCGGCTGCGGCACCGGGTGCGCCGGCCCGCGGGCGACGCCGATCCCGGGCAGCCGTACGAGCTGGCCGGGGTGACCGCCCTCCTGCCGCTCCCGCCGCGGGCGACCGAGCTGCTCGACTTCACCGGCCGCTGGGCCCGGGAGCGCCAGCCGCAGCGCCGCGAGATCACCGACGGCTCGCACCACCGGCACGGGCGCCGCGGCAAGCCCGGCCCGGACTCGCCGTTCCTGCTGGTGGCGGGCACGCCCGCGTTCGCGAACCGGACCGGCGAGGTCTGGGCCTTCCACCTGGCCTGGAGCGGCGAGAGCCACTGGCGCGTCGAGCGGCTGCCCGAGAGCGCACCGGTGCTCGGCGGGGGCGAGGCGCTGCGGCCGGGCGAGGTGCGGCTGCTGCCGGACGACGAGTACGTCACCCCCGACGCCTTCTTCGCCTGGTCCGACCGGGGTCTCGACGGCATCGCCGAGCGCTTCCACAGGTACCTGCGCGCCCGCCCGTCGCATCCCGTGCGCCCGCGTCCCGTGATCGTGAACACGTGGGAAGCGGTCTACTTCGACCACGACCTCGACCGGCTGCGCGCGCTCGTCGACAAGGCCGCCGAGGTGGGCGCCGAGCGGTTCGTGCTCGACGACGGCTGGTTCCTGGGCCGGCGCAACGACCGCACCAGCCTGGGCGACTGGGCGGCCGACCCGGTGGTCTGGCCGGACGGTCTGCGCCCGCTCGCCGATCACGTACGCGCGAAGGGCCTGGAATTCGGTCTGTGGTTCGAGCCGGAGATGATCAGCCTCGACTCGGCGGCGGCCCGCGAGCATCCGGAGTGGATCCTGAGCCCCTCGCCGGGCCTGGGCGCCCCGACCCGCCAGCAGTACGTGCTCGACCTCACCAACCCCGAGGCGTTCGACCATGTGCTGTCCGCGATGAGCACGGCGGTCAGCGAGTACGGCGTCGCCTACGTCAAGTGGGATCACAACCGGGAACTGCAGGAGGCCGTCTCCAGGACGAAGGGTGACGCGGTGGCCGTGTCGGCGCAGGCGCGGGCGGCCTACGCGCTCATGGACCAGCTCCGCGTACGCCATCCGGGCCTGGAGATCGAGTCGTGCTCGGCCGGCGGCTCCCGCATCGACCTGGGCGTCCTGGCCCGCACCGACCGGGTCTGGGCCTCCGACTGCATCGACCCGGTCGAGCGCGTGATGACCGACCGCTGGACCATGCAGCTACTGCCGCCGGAACTGGTCGGCGTGCACGTCGGCTCGTCGCCCGCCCACACCACCAGCCGCCGGACGGACACCACGCTCCGCTTCGCCGGCGCCCTGCTCGGCCACGCGGGCGTGGAGTGGGACCTCACCGCCCGTGACGAGGAGGAGCTGGCCGCCCTCCGGGCGTTCATCGCGTTCCACAAGAGCATCCGCCCGTTGATCGCGCGCGGCACGGTGGTGAACGCCGACGTGCCCGACCCCGCCACCACCCTCCGCGGCGTGGTGGACGAGGGCGCCGGGCGGGCGGTCTACGTCTGGACCCGCACGGTGACCTCGCCGGCCGTCCTGTCGGGGCAGGTGCTGTTCCCGGGCCTCGACCCCGCCCGCGACTACACCGTGCGCATCGTGAGCGACTTCGGCCTGCCGCAGTTCCACGGCCGGGTCCACTCCTCGTGGGTGCGGCAGGCCCTGGACGGCGGCATCGTGCTGCCCGGTGCCGTGCTCACCCGCGGCGGCCTGCCGATGCCCACCCTCGCCGCCCAGCAGGCCATGGTCTTGGATGTGATCTCATGACTGTGGATCTGCGACCCGTCCGGCGGCAGGACGTGCCGGAACTCACCGTGCTGCTCGGCCAGCTCGGCTACCCGACGACCGAGGCCGAGGTGTCGGATCGCCTCGCGCCCTGGCTGGACGACGCCGCGAGCTGGCTGATCGGCGCCGACGACGGCGGCAAGCTGGTGGGGGTGGCGGCGCTGCACGTCTCGCCGATGCTGGAGGTGACCGGGAAGAGCGCGCGGCTGGCGGCGCTCGTGGTCGATGAGCGTTACCGCAGCAAGGGCGTGGGGCAGGCGCTGGTCAAGGCCGTCGAGGAGCAGGCCCGGGCCGCGGGCGCCGTGAAGATGGAGATCACCAGCAGCCGGTACCGGGAGCGGACGCACCTGTTCTACCAGCAGCTGGGTTACGAGGACATCTGCTCGTCCTCCGCGCGCTTCATCAAGAGCCTCACTGCTTGACAGCTTGCTGAACCGGGACGAGCAGCGGGTGGCCCGGCTGGTCGCGACGCTGTACCCGGGCGCTGGGCCGTTCCGCCCGCGACGAAGGGCGCGCATGGAACGCGACAGCCGCGGCGCTCACGCTCATCCCGGCCGAGGCGGATGAGCTCACGGCCTCGTGGGCTGGACGCGCGGCTGGCGGGCGTACCCGGGAAGCGAGCAGGGCGGGCCCCCGAGGGGGACCCGCCCTGCTGAGCGTGAGGCGACGATCAGGACGCGGCGGTCATCGTCAGCGTCTTGATGTCGACTTCCTTCTTCGGGTGGCCGTCGCCCTGGCCGTTCGAGTTGTCGGTGCCGGCCTTGGCGACCGTGTCGACGATCTCGATGCCCTTGGTCACCTTGCCGAGCACCGTGTACTCCGCGGGGAGGTCGGTGTCGGCGTACGTGATGAAGAACTGGCTGCCCGTCGTGCTGGGCTCCGACGTCTTGGCCATCGCGATCGTGCCCTTGGGGTAGGCCGGCGTGGCGTTGGTCGGGAGGTTCTCCTCGGCGTACTTGAAGCTGGGGCCGCCGGTGCCGTCGGTGTCGCGGTAGCCCTTGCCGGTGGCGGTGGGGTCACCGCACTGCAGGACCTTGATGCCCTCGGTGGTGAGGCGGTGGCACTTGGTGTTGTCCCAGAACTTCTTCGACGCCAGGTAGGTGAACGCGCCGCCGGTGCAGGGTGCCTTGGACAGGTCCACGGACGCGGTGATGGCGCCCAGGTTGGTGTCCATGGTCAGGGTGCTCGTGCCGGTGTTGGGCACGTTGGCCGGGGGCGTGCCGACGTCCTTGACCTTGGAGCCGGTGCTGCCGTCCTCGGGGATCCACTGGCAGGCCACCGTGCCGGCGGGCGCGCTGGACGCGGAGGTCTTGGTGTCGTCCTTGCCGAGGGCGGTCACGACCCAGACCGCGGCGCCCGCGATGACGATGACGCCGATGGCCGAGCCGATGATCGCCTGCCGCTGGCGGCGCTTCTTCGCGGCGGTGGCGCGCTCGGCCATCTCCTTCTCGAGGCGGGCCCGCGCCGCCGCGCGCTGCCTGTCCTTGATCGACGACACGGTGTTCCTCCTGTATGCCTTCGTGCGATGAGGGGTGTCCGGGGGAGATTGTGCTCCCGAAAGCTCAGGACTCGCTGGAAGCCGACGGCGCGGTGGACGCTACGGCACCCTCCGGGACGTAGTCGCCCACCGTGATGCTCTTCACGGTGATCGTCTCCTTCGGCTTGACCTTGTCGCCGGCGGCGTCCGCCACCGTCGGGATCTTGCCGAGCTTGTCGACGGTGGCCATGCCGCCGGTCACCGTGCCGATGATCGAGTACTGCGGGTCGGTCTTCGGCGCGTAGTCCTTGAAGAAGATCAGGAACTGGCTGCCGTTGGTGCCGGGCGGGTCGCCGATCATCGCGACCGTGCCCTTGGGGTAGAGGGGTGCGGCGGGCGCGGCCGATGCGCTCGGGCTGGGCGCCGGGGCGTCGGCGACGGGCAGGTTCTCGTCGTAGATCGAGTACGTCGGGCCGCCCTGCCCGGTGCCGGACGGGTCGCCGCAGCGGATCGCGCCCTCGGCGGTGATCTCGTGGCACGTGGTGTTGTCGAAGAACTTCTTCTCCGCCAGGTAGGCCAGGTCGGCGGCGCTGCACGGCGCGTTCGTCAGGTCGAGCGTCGCGGTGATCGGGTCGCCCTTGTCCGTGGTGACCGTCATCGTGCGCGTGCCCGAGGTGGGGATGCCCGTGGTCGGCGGCTCGCCCACGTCCTTGAGGCTGGTGTTGCTGGTGGCGTCCTGCGGGGTCCAGACACACACGTCGGAGTCGGCGGCCGTGGTGGTCTCGTCGTCGGGGTCGAAGGCCCCGCTCAGCCACGCCACGCCACCCACGATCACGACCAGCGCGAGCGCGGCGCCGACCCCGGCCTGGATCTGCCGCCGCCGGCGCTGCCGGGCGGCCCGGCGGGCCATCTGGCGGTCGAGCTTCTCCCGCGCCAGCTGCCGCTGCCGGTCCTTGCTGGAAGCCACCGGGTGTTCCCCTCCTCGAGCTGAAACGTGCGCCGTGCCACACGCCCGCACGAGTGTACGGGTAACTCCTGGGAAAGTGGCGTGCGAGGTTGCGTCCCGGTCCGTACGGTGTGTCCCGCTAGGCTTTCCCGGGAAGGTCGGCTGGGGAAAGGGGCGTGCGGTGCTCGTCACCGGATTCGAGGCGCAGGCGTTCGGCACGAATTGCTACGTGCTGGCGGCCGGCCCGGGCGAGCAGGCGATCGTCGTCGACCCCGGCATCGGCGTGCTCGACCGGCTCGACGCGGTCCTCGCCGAGCACCGGCTGCAGCCCGCCGCGGTGCTGCTGACCCACGGCCACCTCGACCACGCCTTCTCCGTCGCGCCGGTGTGCGGGGCGCGCGGCATCACGGCGTACGTGCACCCCGACGACCGCGAGATGCTCGCCGACCCGGAGAAGTACCTGGGCCAGGGGCTCGCGCAGATGTTCGGCGGCCGGCTGCCCTACGCGCGGCCCGAGGACGTCACCGAGCTCACCGACGGCGCCACCCTGACCCTGGCCGGCCTGGAGATCACGGTCGACCACGCGCCGGGCCATACCGGCGGGTCGGTGCTCTTCCGCCTGCCGGGCGAGGGCACCCCGTGGGACGCGGACCAGCTCTGCCTCTCCGGGGACGTGCTCTTCGCCGGCTCCATCGGACGCACCGACCTGCCGGGCGGCGACACCGCCGTGATGCTGACCAGCCTGCGGGAGAAGATCCTGCCGCTGGCCGACGACACGGTGGTCCTGCCCGGCCACGGTCCCGAGACGACGATCGGCCGCGAGCGCGCCGGCAACCCGTACCTGCGGGAACTGCGCGCGCCCTGAAGGAAACGGGTCTGCGCGCCCGCTGAGGAGACGAAGAGATGAGCAAGCCCACCCCGCTGTCCGGCTTCCCGGAGTACCTGCCGGCCCAGCGGATGATCGAACAGCGCGTCGTCGAGCGCATCCGGACCACCTTCGAGCTGTACGGCTTCGCGCCGCTGGAGACCCGCGCGGTCGAGCCGCTCGACCAGCTGCTGCGCAAGGGCGAGACCTCCAAGGAGGTGTACGTCCTGCGCCGCCTGCAGGAGGACCCCGGCGCCAAGGACGACGCGAGCCTCGGCCTGCACTTCGACCTGACCGTGCCGTTCGCGCGGTTCGTGCTGGAGAACGCCGGCAAGCTGCAGTTCCCGTTCCGCCGCTACCAGATCCAGAAGGTGTGGCGCGGCGAGCGCCCGCAGGAGGGCCGCTACCGCGAGTTCCTGCAGGCCGACATCGACGTGGTCGACCGCGACACGCTGCCCTTCCACTACGACACCGAGATGCCGCTGGTGGTCGGCGACGCCCTGCGCTCGCTGCCGATCCCGCGCGTCACGATCCTGGTCAACAACCGCAAGGTGTGCGAGGGCTTCTACCGCGGGCTCGGCCTCGAGGACCCCGACCAGGTCCTGCGTACGGTCGACAAGCTCGACAAGATCGGCCCGGAGAAGGTGGCCGCCCTCCTGGTCGAGACGGCCGGCGCGACCGACGCCCAGGCCCAGGCGTGTCTCGCCCTGGCGTCCATCTCCGCGACGGACGGCTCCTTCGTGGACCGCGTCCGGGCGCTCGGCGTCACGAACGACCTCCTCGACGAGGGCCTCGACGAGCTGCTGCGCGTGGTCGAGGCGGCACCCGGCGATCTGGTCCGCGCCGAGCTCAAGATCGCCCGCGGCCTCGACTACTACACCGGCACGGTGTACGAGACCTCGCTCGAAGGCTACGAAAGGTTCGGCTCGATCTGCTCCGGCGGCCGCTACGACAACCTGGCCTCCGCCGGCACCGAGCGCTTCCCGGGCGTCGGCATCTCCATCGGCGTCTCCCGCATGCTGGGCCTCCTCTTCGGCCGCGACGCGCTGACGATCTCCCGCAGCGTGCCCACGGCGGTGCTGGTCGCCCTCCCGAACGAGGACGTCCGCCCGGCCAGCGACCGCATCGCCCGCGCCCTGCGCTCCCGCGGCATCAACACCGAGGTCGCCCCGGCGGCGGCCAAGTTCGGCAAGCAGATCCGCTTCGCCGAGCGCCGCGGCATCCCGTACGTCTGGTTCCCGGGCGCGGACGGCGAACCCGACCAGATCAAGGACATCCGCTCCGGCACCCAGCTCGACGCCGACGCCACCACCTGGCAGCCGCCGGCCGACGACGTCGACCCGCAGATCAGCGGCGGCTGACGAAGCGGGGATCCGCGGACCAGCGCTCAGGAGGCCCGCAGGGCGTCCCGCAGCGTGCCGAGCTCCTTCGAGACGGTGACGCCGGGACGTCCTGCAACGCTCTGCGCGCGGCTCAGGTTGCGCCGATAGCACTCGCGCTCGAGGCGCTCACTGGTGGATGTCGGCCGCGTCGGTGGGGAGGAGGTGTTCGACGGCCGGGGGACCCTCGGCCAGGGCGACCGCCTTCTCCTCCTCGTGCTCGTCGCTGCCGGTGAGGCGGCCGCCGTGCTGGCGCAGGTGCTCGTCCCAGGTGGGCACCTGGTAGACCTCGACGAACTGGTCGGCCTGCTCGCCGTCGCGGAAGAGGCCCCAGCGCGTCGCCCCCGTGCGCAGGCGGGAGCGGCGGACCGTGGACATCGCCTCGACGAAGGCGGCGCGGTTCTCCTCGCGGACCCGGTAGCGGGCGGTCACCAGGACCGGCCCGTCGTCGAGGTGCGGTTCGAGCATCAGGTTCGGCTCGGGCCAGTAGGTGGCGGGGCTGCGGTCGCCGGCGCGCTCGTGGAGGGGCAGGCGGCGGACGGTGGCCGTACCCGCGAGCATGCAGGCCGCGGCGGCGAGATAGGCCGCCTTCAGGCCGGTGAGCTCGGTGACCTGACCCCACACGAAGGCGCCCAGGGCCTGGGCGCCGGCGAAGACGACCTGGTAGACCGCGAAGCCGCGGGCGCGGACCCAGTTGGGGAGGAAGAGCTGCAGGCTCGCGTTCATGCGGGAGACCTGGGCCATCCAGGCGAGGCCGGCGAGTACGAGGGCGGGCACGACCGCGGCGGGCGCCGGGACCAGGGCGACGACGGCGAGGGCGGCGGCGTAGGCGAGGCCGGAGACGACCAGGAGCCGGTTGGGGGTGAGCCGGTCGCGGATGCGGGGCATGAGGATCGCCCCGAGGATCGCGCCTGCGCCGAGGGCGGCGAGCAGGACGCCGTACCCCCGGGAACCCATGTGGAGACGCTGGGCGACCAGCGGCACCAGGCCCCACACGACGCTGCCGGGCAGCACGAAGAGGATGACGCGCAGCAGGATGCGGCGGACCAGCGGGGCGTAGCGGACGTAGCGCTCGCCGGCGCGCAGGGCGGGGCCGAAGTGCTCGGCCTGGCTGCCGCTGTGCGGGGGCCGGCGCCAGCGCAGCAGCGCCAGGCCGAAGACGACGAAGGACAGGGCGTTCAACCCGAAGACCACGGGTACGCCGGCATGCGCGACGAGCAGCCCGGCCACCGCGGGCCCGGCCGAGCGCGCGAGGTTGGTGTTGACGGCCCCCAGCGCCGAGGCGGCGGGCAGCGCGTCGCGCGGGACGAGCTCGGGGATGATCGCCTGCCACGTGGGCAGCGTCAGCGCCTGTCCCACGCCGAGCAGGAACGTGAAGACCAGCAGCACCGGCGGCGGCATCCGGTCCGTGGCGGTCAGCACGGTGAGCGTGGTGGCGACCGCGAAGAGGGCGGCCTGGACGGTCAGCAGCAGCCGGCGCCGGTCGAAGACGTCCGCGAGGGTGCCCGCGGGCAGGGCCAGGAGCAGGACCGGCAGCATCGTGGCGGTCTGGACGAGGCTGACCCAGGTGGCGGCGCCCGGCTCGTCGACCAGGCGCCAGGACGCGCCGACGGTCTGCATCCAGGTGCCGACGTTGCTGGCCAGCGAGCCGATCCACAGCCCCCGGAAGATCTTGTCGCGCAGCGGCGTCCAGGCTGTGGTCACACGCCCGGAGCCTACTTCCTGCGCTTGGCCCCCGGCCCGGGACGGGGCACCACGTCCCGGTACGCCGTCACCGCGTGCCCCTCCGCGCAGTGCAGCTCGGCGTGGATCTCGGCCCCGCAGTCGCGGTGCGTCAGCGACAGCGCGGGCCCCTCGGGATCGGCCAGGTGGCGGTCTCCCCAGGCCTTCACCGCCACGAGTACGGGGTACAAGTCGAAGCCCTTCGCCGTCAGCCTGTACTCGTGGCGGACCCGCGCGCCCGGCTCCTGGTACGGCTCGCGGCGCAGCACCCCGTGCGCGACCAGGTCGGCGAGGCGGTTGGCGAGCACCTGGCGCGGGATGCCGGTCCGCTCGCGCATGTCGGCGAAGCGCCGGATGCCCATGAAGATCTCCCGGAGCACCACGAGGGTCCACTTCTCGCCGAGCACCTCCATGGCCCGGGTGATCGTGCAGTTCTCGACGGACCAGTCCAGCGAGACGGGACGAGATGTGGCCTGGGTCATAGTCACGAGGCTAAGTCTGATTGACAGACACAGCAACCCGTGCGAATCTGCGTCCATGACGCAGACCCAGAGCCGGACTCGGACCTTCGAGTGGACCGACCCCGCCGGCCACGCGGCCCACGTGAGCGGCATGTCCGGGCTCGCCGTGCTGCAGGCCATGGCGACGGGCGAGCTGCCCGCGCCGCCGGTGCTGCAGATGCTCGGCATCACCGGGTTCGAGGCCGCCGAGGGCAGCGTCACCGTCCGGCTGGTGCCGCAGGAGTTCCACTACAACCCGCTCGGCAGCGTCCACGGCGGCGTCATCTCGACCCTGCTCGACACCGCCGCCGCCTGCTCGGTGCACAGCACGCTGCCCGAGGGCGTCGGCTACACGAGCCTCGACCTGTCCGTGAAGTTCCTGCGGCCGGTCACCCTCGCCCTCGGCGAGATCGCCGCCACGGGCGCGGTCCTGCAGCGGGGCCGGCGCACGGCCCTCGCCGAGGCACGCCTCACCGACCCGGCCGGCCGGCTGCTGGCCCACGCCACGTCCTCGTGCATGCTGTTCGACCTCACAGCAGGACATTGAGCAGGATCGTCAGCACCACCGACGCGACGATCGAGAGCAGGATCATCGACAGGCAGCCGCCGGCGCCGCCGAGGACGCGGACTTCCGTGTTTCCGATTCGCATGCGGGGTCGCGTACCCATCGAAACCGGTCTCATGTCTCGGCGTTGAGGCGAGCGGCCTGGCGGGTCAGGTGGTCGCGCTCGGCGAGGTTCGGGGCCTTACGGGCCGCTTCCGCGTAGAGGCGCGCCGCCAGCGGGAGGTCGCCGGCGCGCTCGTGCAGATAGGCGGCCACCGCCGTGTGGCGGGGCAGGGCGTCGTCGACCTCCCCGAGCGCCGCCAGGCCGGCCCGGGCGCCGTCGGCCTCCCCGACCGCGACGGCCCGGTTGAGCCGGACGATCGGGCTGCCGGTCAGGCGGAGCAGCTCGTCGTACCACTCGACGATCTGCACCCAGTCGGTCTCGCCGGCCGTGGGGGCATCGGCGTGCAGGGCGGCGATGGCGGCCTGGGCCTGGTACTCGCCCAGCCGGTCGCGCGACAGGGCCAGCTGCAGGATGCCGACGCCCTCGGCGATCATCGCCGTGTCCCACCGGCTGCGGTCCTGCGCGGCCAGCGGCACCAGGCTGCCGTCGGCCGCGGTCCGGGCGCCGCGCCGGGCGTGGTGCAGCAGCATGAGCGCGAGCAGCCCGGCGACCTCGGGGTGGTCGAAGGCGGCCGCCAGCTGCCGGGTGAGCCGGATCGCCTCCGCGGCCAGGTCCACGTCGCCGGAGTAGCCCTCGTTGAACACCAGATAGAGCACCCGCAGCACGGTCGCGACGTCGCCGGGCGTGTCGAAGCGGACGCCGTCGACGGTGCGCTTCGCGCGGCTGATCCGCTGGGCCATGGTGGCCTCGGGCACCAGGTAGGCCTGGGCGATCTGCCGCGTGGTCAGCCCGCCGACCGCCCGCAGGGTCAGCGCGACCGCCGACGCCGGGGACAGCGACGGGTGCGCGCACAGGAAGTAGAGCTGCAGCGTGTCGTCCACGGCGGACGCCGGCCCGGGCGGCGGCTCCGCGTCGACGAGCTCCTCCCGGCGCCGGCGGGCGGTCTCGGAGCGGGCGGCGTCCAGGAAACGGCGCCACGCCACGGTGACCAGCCAGCCCTTCGGGTCCCGGAGCGGGCCGGCGCGGAGAGCCTCGATGAGCGCCTCCTGGACGGCGTCCTCGGCCGCCGCGAAATCGGCTCCGCGGCGGACGAGAACCCCGATCACCTCGGGGATGAGCTCCCTCATTCGGTGATCGTCGGCGGCTCGGTCAGGAACGGGCGCAGCTCCAGCCACTCGTGGATCGGCTTGCCGCCGGCGCCGGGCGCGGCCGACAGCTCCCCGGCCAGGGCGACGGCCCGCTCGTAGCTGTCCACGTCGATCACCATCCACCCGGCGATCAGGTCCTTGGTCTCCGGGAACGGCCCGTCCGTCACGGGCGGCCGGCCCTCCCCGTCGTACCGGACGAAGGTCCCTTCGGGGGCGAGCGCCTGCCCGTCCACGAACTCCCCGGTCTGCTCCAGCCGCGCCGCGAAGTCGTTCATGTACTTGATGTGCGCCGAGATCTCCTCCGGCGTCCACTTCTCCATCGGCACGTCGTTGACCGCCGCCGGGGCGCCGCGGTAGTGCTTGAGCAGCAAGTACTTCGCCATGATGGTCTCCTCGGTCCGTGTGCGGCCCATTCTGGCCGCTCTCATCCCGGGGACGGAGCCGCGCCGCCGTTCTCGACATCCCGCACCCATTCATTTCTCAGAACGGCGTAGACCAGCTGATCCGCCCACGCGCCGCGCAGCTGGTAGCTCGCGATGTGCCGCGCCTCCTGCCGCATTCCGAGCCGGGCCATGAGACGCGCGGACGCCGTGTTCTCCGCGTGGCACCGCGCGTAGACCCGGTGCAGGCCCCACTCGCCGAACGCCCAGTCCAGCATCGCGGCGGCCGCCTCCGTGGCCAGCCCGCGGCCGCCGTGCTCCGGATGGAAGACGTACCCCAGCTCGGCGGTCCGGTACTCCGCGCTGCGCCAGACCAGCTCCACCGTGCCGATGACCCCGGCCCCCTCGGTCACGGCCACGGTCAGGCAGTCGCCCTCGGCCCGCAGCACGTCCTCGGTGGCCATGGCGATCACCGAAGATCTCGACTGCTCCCGCGTACGCGGCCCGGCGCCGAGCATCCAGCGGGTGACGTCCTCGCGGCGCTGCCAGGCGTACACGTCGTCGAGATCGTCCAAGGAGATGGGGCGCAAGGTCAGTCGCGCGGTGCGGAGCGGGAACGGCGGCCGGATCATCGGACGAGGGTAGCGACGCCCTACAGTTCAGGCATGATCAATGGCATCCTGATCCCGGGTGGCACCGGCCGCATCGGCACGGTGCTCGACCTGGCGTGGGAGACCCTCGCCGACCGCACCGCCCACGTCGAGGACATCACCTGGGAGACCCCGCGCGGCCTCCTCGACGACGACGCGGCCGCCGCCCTCTTCGTCCGCAAGCACGTCGAAGAGGCCCTGGACCGCGCCCTCGACGTCGCCCCGCGGGCCAAGCCGGTCCTGATCGCCAAGTCGCTCGGCACCTACGCGGCCGGGCTGGCCCTCGAACGCTCGCTGCCCGCGGTCTGGCTCACCCCGCTGCTCACCCGCCCGGTCATCGCCGAGGCCATCACCCGCAACCCCGCACCCCAACTGCTGATCGGAGGTACGGCCGACAAGCGCTGGTGGGACCCGGAAGCCGCCCGCGCCACCGGCAAGCAACTCCTCGTCGTCGAGGACGGCACCCACTCGCTCCGCGTGCCGGGGCCGATCCGGCGCTACACCGACGTGCTGGGCGACGTGGGCACCGCGATCGAGCAGTTCCTCGACTCGGTGGACCCGCGCCTTTGATGGTGCCGCCTCGGGGTCCGTGAGGGGAACCGGCCGCCCTCATCGGGACGAGCACCTGCGCCAGGCACCCCGTGGACGCGCACCGATGTCCTCGGCCTGGAGGAGGCGCGGCGAGCGAACGAGATCGCCGCGTCGGCGCAGGAGGTGCGGCCGGTCTGCAGGTGGCCACCGTGGCCGAGCATCTCGAGGCGTGCGGGTCCCGGGGCCGGGGGAGTGGCGCGGGTGGGGTCGGCGCGGAACTCGACAATTAGCCGGATGTTTCGGATTTGTTCCGTTTAACCTCAGAAGCGAACCGATCTCTCAATGGCGCCCGGGGCGCCGTACCGGGGTCGCAGCATGCCGCGGCAGCCGCGGCCGGGGAACGGGGACCTTCCGCATGAAGATCGTGAGCCTGCGCCGCCTGCGTGGACCCAACGTGCACCTGTCCCGGCCGGCGGTGGTGGCCCGGCTCGAGCTCGGCGCGCTCGCGGGGCGGGAGACCACCGATCTGGCCGGGTTCCCCGAGCGGCTGCTGCGGGCGCTACCCGGGCTCGCCGAGCACCACTGCGCGGCGGGGACGCCGGGCGGGTTCGTCAGCCGGATGCGCGGGGGCACCTACTTCGGGCACGTGACCGAGCACGTCGCCCTGGAGCTGTCGCAGCGGATCGGGCGGGACGTGAGCTTCGGGCGTACGGTGTCGGCCGGCGCAGCCGGGGTCTACGACCTGATCCTGGAGTGCCCGGTGGACGAGTCGCCGGAGTCCACGGTGCCCGGGCGGCTGCTCGACGAGGCCGCCGCGCTGGTCGAGGCGGTGGCGGGCGGGGCGATCGTGACCGCCACGGAGCTGGGCGGGCGGCTGGCCGGGCTGGCGGAGCTGGCCGAGCGGGAGGCGACCGGGCCGAGCACGCGGGCGATCATCGCGGCGGCGCGGCGGCGGAACATCCCGGTCGAGCGGTTCGGGGATCTGAGCCTGGTGCGGCTCGGGTGGGGCGTGCGGCGGCGGATGGCGTGGGCCGCGATGACCGACCGGACCAGCGGCGTGGGCATCGACATCGCCGGGGACAAGCAGGTCACGCGGGAGCTGCTGGCCGACGCGGGGGTGCCGGTCGCCGAGGGCGGGGCCGCACGCGACGTCGACGGAGCGAAGAAGCTGCTGGCCGAGCTGGGCGGGCCGGTCGTGGTCAAGCCCCGGTACGGGCGGCAGGGCGCGCACGTGACGCTCGGCATCCGTACCGAAGCCGAAGTGGAGCTCGCCGTCGCGGCCGCGGGCGGTGACGCCGTGGTGGAGCGGCAGCTGGACGGCCGGGACTACCGGGTGCTGGTCGTGGCGGGGGAGGTGGTCGCCGCCGCCGAGCGCGTCGCCGCGCACGTCGTCGGGGACGGGCGGGCCACCGTCGCGGAGCTGGTCGAGCGCACCAACGCCGACCCGCGGCGGGGGATCGGGCACTCGCGCGTGCTGACGCGCATCGAGCTCGACGAGGACGCGGCGGCGGTGCTGCGGGGGCAGGGGCTGGGCGCGGAGGACGTACCGGCGGAGGGGTTGCGGGTGTGGCTGCGGGCCGCGGCGAACCTGTCGACCGGCGGGACCGGGCACGACGTCACCGACCGGGTGCATCCCGACGTGACGCGGCTGTGCCTGCGGGTGGCGGCGCTCGTGGGGCTGGACGTGGCCGGGATCGACCTGCGGCTGCCGGACATCGCCGAGCCCGTGCCGCCGGCCGGCGAGGGCCCGTACGCGGGCGGGGTGATCGAGGTCAACGCGGTGCCGGGGCTGCGCATGCACCTCTCCCCGGCGCGCGGGCGGTCGCGGGACGCCGGGGACGCGATCGTGCGGGCGATGTTCCCGAACGGGTCGGACGGGCGCGTGCCGACCGTCGCGGTCACCGGCACCAACGGCAAGACGTCGGTCGCCCGGATGACCGCGTGGATGCTGGCCGGGACCGGGCTGCGGGTGGGGCTGACCACGACGGACGGGGTCAGCATCGACGGCCGTACGGTCCATCGCAGCGACGCCACCGGGCCGCGCTCGGCGCAGATGGTGCTAGGGGACCCGCAGGTGCAGGCGGCGGTGCTGGAGACCGCGCGGGGCGGGCTCCTGCGGCGCGGGCTCGGCTACGACTGGACGGACGTCGGGGTGATCACCAACATCACCGCCGACCATCTGGGGCAGGACGGGCTCGACTCCATCGAGGATCTCGCGCACGTGAAGGCGCTGGTGGCCGAGCGGGTCCGCGACGGCGGCACGCTGGTGCTCAACGCCGACGACCCGTGGGTGCGCAGCCTCGCCGACCGGCCGCGTACGCGCGCCGACCGCAAGCGGCTGGTGTGGTTCGGCACCGATGCGGCGCAGCCCGTGGTCGCGGCCCATCTGGGGCGCGGCGGGACGGCGTACCTGCTGGACGACGGCTGGCTCGTGCAGGCCAACGGCGCCCGGCGGACCCCTTTGCTGCGTACGGCGGACGTGCCGGGCGCGTTCGGGGGAGCGGCGCCCTACGTGGCCGTCAACGCCCTCGCCGCGATCGCCGCCGCCCGGGCGCTGGGCACGTCGGTGGAGGCCGCCGTCGAGCGGCTGTCCGGCTTCGAGCCGCGCGTGCACAACCCGGGGCGGGGGACGGTGCTGCGGCTGGACGGCGCGACGCTGTTCGTGGACTACGCGCACAACCCGGCGGCGCTGGCGGCGGTCATCCGCACCCTGCACCGCCTGTACGGCCCGGACCGCTGCGTGGCCGTCGTCACGCTGCCCGGCGACCGCCGTGACGACCTGCTGGCCGCGTGCGCGCAGGTGATCGCGGACGGGATGACGCGCGTGGTGCTGCACGACGACGAGAACCCGCGCGGGCGGGCGCCGGGCGAGGTGAGCGCGCTGGTCGAGCGGGAGATGCGCGCCCGGCGGCCGGGGCTGCGGTCGGTCCGCGCCGACGGGCACCGCGCGGCGATGGCGGCGGCCCGGGAGCTGGCACGGCCCGGGGACGTGGTGCTCGTGCTCTACGAGAGCCTGCGCCCGGTGCTGGCGCATCTGGACGAGCTCGGGGCGGTGGCGGTGGACGCGGCACCCGTCGTCCTGCCCGGCCGGCACCCGGCGGCGGTGCGGGCCGAGCGCGAAATGTCCACTTTGCGCTAGCGTGGGGGCCACCGCGGGTAATCCGGCATGATCGGCGTGCGTTTTTCACCCGATCAGGCGGGGTGCCGCAGGTCATTGCCGTGAGGCAAATAACAGTACGCCCGTACGCCAACGTCGGTGGGAGCGATCCCATGGCTGGTGGAGCGGATTCCGACCAACGCGGCAAATCCCCCGGCGCCCTCGGTGGACGACCGTCGAAACAGGTGTGACCAGGCATTTCGGCCGTAGCCCCGGGTGGCCCCCGCGGGCCCGGAAAGGCTGCCCATCCGGACGGCGCCGCAGGTCCGGCCGCTGCGCAGCGAGTCGAGACAGTGACCGAACGTCGGCTAACATCCAGGCCGTCGACGGGGAATGCTCGGTCTCACGGGGAGACCGCTCAGGGCCTGCCCCGGCACCGGGTCCGCATGGCGGTGCGCCCTCCGGTGTTGTCCTGCCAGCGCGCATGTGGGGGCACGCACATGAGCACGACGGACCTGCCGGGCGCCAGCCTGCTCGCCAACCGTTACCGGTTGGTCGAGCGACTGGGGGCCGGCGGGATGTCAGTGGTGTGGCGAGGCTTCGACGAGGTCCTCGGCCGGCAGGTCGCGATCAAGGTCCTGCCCCCGTCCGCCAGCGCCGACCCGGCCTTCCGGCGGCGGCTGCGCGCCGAGGCCCAGGCCGCCGCGCGCCTGAGCCATCCCCACATCACCAATGTGTACGACTACGGCGAGGCCACCACGGTCGACGGCGAGCCGGTCCCGTTCGTCGTGATGGAGCTCGTCGACGGCGAGTCGCTCGCCGCCGTCCTGGCCCGCGCGCAGCGGCTGCCCTGGCAGGCGGCCGTGCGGATCGGCGCCGAGGTCGCCGCCGCCCTGGCCGCCGCCCACGCCCGGGGCATCGTGCACCGCGACGTGACGCCGTCCAACGTGATGCTGACGTCCGGCGGCGCCAAGGTCGTCGACTTCGGCATCTCCGCGCTCATCGGCGAGAACGACATCGACCCCGACGGCAGCCTGCTGGGCACCCCGGCCTACCTGGCCCCGGAGCGCCTCGAGGGCGGGCAGGTCAGCCCGGCGACCGACGTCTACGCGGTCGGCCTGCTCATCTACCGCACCCTCATCGGCCAGCTGCCGTGGGACGTGGGCACGACCACCGCCCTGCTGCGCGCCCACCAGTACACCGAGCCCGACCCGCTGCCCCCGGTCGACGGCCTGCCGCCCGCCGTGGCGGAGCTGATCGGCGACTGCCTGCGCAAGAACCCGGCCGACCGGCCGTCCAGCGCCGAGCTGGCCGACGTGCTCGGCACGGTCGCCGCCCGGGTGCCGGCCGCGGACGCGCTCGTGCCGGACTGGGCGGACACCGGCGAGAACACGACGATCCTGCCCGGGTCCTACCCGCGCACCGACCCGCTCGACCGGTTGCGCGCCGCCGCCGCGCCGCCGCAGCCGCGCAACATGCGGGAGCGCACATACGCCCGCCCGGCGCCCGTGCCGATGGGCCCGGACGCGACCGGGGACGTCGACCCGGACGCCGTGGCCACCGGCCTCGTGCCGCCGTCCGTGGCCGCCGGTCCCGTGCCGCCGTCCGTGGCCGCCGACCTCGCGCCGCCGGCGCTGCGTCCCGCCTTTGAGGGTGGGACGGTCGCGCCGGTCTCGCCCGCGGCGCCGCCTCCCGTGGAGCCGCCCGCGCCCGAGGCGCCGGGCCCGCAGCCCCGGCCGGAGCGCGGGACCGCGCTGCGCCGGCACCCCCGGACGGCGCTCGTCAGCGGCGTCCTCGTGCTGGTCGTCGCCGGCGGCTGGGCGGTCGCCGCCGCGGCCGGCAACGACGAGGGCAGGCCCGCCGGAGCCGTGCCGCCCCAGCCGGCGGCGGCCGGCAACCCGTGCGTGGTCAGCTACTCGGTCTGGTCGGACGCCAAGAAGCGCTTCAAGGCCGCCGTGATCCTCGCCAACCGCGACAACCGGCCGATGGCGGGCTGGAAGCTGTGGTTCGTGCTCCCCGGCGACCAGAAGGTGACGGGCACGGGCGCCACGGCGCTCCGGCAGAACGCCAACGCCATCACGATGTCGCAGCCGGCGCCGCTGCCGCCGCAGGGCACCGTGACGATGCAGGTCACCGGCCGCTACAAGGCCAGCAACGCGGCGCCCATGGTGTTCGAGCTCGACGGGCGGACCTGCGACACGTACGTGTCCGACGCCCCCGGCGAGCCGTCCCGCCCGGTCGAGCTGCTGCCCAACGGCTCGGTCCGGCTCGGCGCACCGGTGCGCCAGGCGCCCGTCCCGGGCATCTCGGTCGACCCGGACGGCGTCGCGGTGCCCGTCCCCGTCACGTCGGACCCGGCGGGCGCCCCGTCCGGCAGCACCGATCCGGGCGGCTCGACCGACCCGGGCGGCGGCACCGACCCGGGCGGCGACACGGGCACCGACGAGCCCGGCACCGGCACGGACCCGGACGACACCACGACCGACCCCGGCACCGGCACGGACACCGGCGAGCCCGGCACCGGCACCGACACGGGCGAGCCCGGCACGGGGACGGACACCGGCGCGCCCGGCGGCGACAACCAGAACCCCGACCCGAAGCCGCCGGGCCCCGGCACCGGGGGCTCCGAGGAGCCGGAGGTGCCCACCGCGCCGGAGGTCGACACGGAGGAGCCCGAGGACGAGGACAACGGCCCCGTCCAGGTGAGCGGGCAGTCCGCCGCCGGCGAGGGCTCCGCCTCCGCCAGCCGGACCTGACGGTCGCCCGCCGCACGCCCCTCTCGTCCCGCCGGACCTGACGCGTCGCCCGTGCTTTTCTCGCGGGACCTGACGCATTGCCTGCGGGAAACACGGAGGTCACGGGGCGCCGGGGCGAGTTAGAGTCGGAACCGGTGCGTGCGGGCCCGAGCCTCCCGGAAACGGTGCATACCGCGTCGGCGAGCCTGCGCGCCACGGCGGCGCCCGCGTGGACACTGGTGGTACCGGCCTGCACCCTGAGCGGTTCCGGAGCGGCACCGCCGCGAGCGTCAGCTGGGACACGAGGTCGTCGCACCATCGGGGAGTTCGACATGTTGAGCACCGTGCAGGACCTGGCCGCCGAGGCGCTCTTCGCCTCGCACCTCCAGCCCTCCGACTGCCCGGACCGGCGGTCGGTCGAGGCGGCCGTGACCGCGATGATCCTCCGCCACGGCAGCGACGGCTGCGCGCTGGTGGTGGCCGGGGAGTTCGGCGACCACCCGGAGGCGGCGGTGCGGCGGATGAGCTGGGTGCGGCACGAGCTGAGCGCCATGGCGGACGCGCACCGCAGCCCGCACTTCGCCAGCTGAGCCCGCGCCCCCGCCGGCTCGGCCGCGGTCGCCCGGTCCGCCTGCGGCCGCTCGCCCAGTCGCCCGCCCGGCCGGTCGCCCGCTCCGCGGCCGCTCGCCCGGCCCCTCGCCCAGTCGCCCGCCCGGCCGCTCGTTGGCGGCTCGCCCGGTCGCCCCGCCCGGTCGCCTCGCCCGGCCGCTCAACCGGCGGCTCGCCCGGCCGTTCGGTACCGCTCGCGCGGCCGCCTGCCCCGGACCCGGAGCGCTAAACCCGGCCCGCCGCCCGAGACCTGAGTCTTTTTCCGAAAAAACTCCATAAAAGCAACCGAGTTCGCCCGCCGCTGCACCCGGCGACGGCAAATGTCTTCCTCGGCGGCCGGCACATCGGCCGACCAGGGGCCGGCGCACCTGTCGGCCCTTGTGAGAGCGAGGAGGACTCCGTGACCACCACGACCGAACTCCCCGCCACCACCGGCGTGCACCACGACGCGCCCTCCGCGCGCGACATCGAGGACCTTGTCCGGGAGCACATGCCGATGGTGGGCCACCTGGTCCGGGAGCTGCTGAACAGGGTGCCGGGCCACGTCCACGCCGACGACCTCTCGTCCGCCGGGTTCGCCGCGCTGCTCGGCGCCGCCCGGTCCTTCGACGTGAGCCGCGGCATCCCCTTCCACCGCTTCGCCGCCGTCCGGATCCGGGGCGCGCTGCTCGACGAGCTGCGCGGCCAGGACTGGGCGAGCCGGTCGGTGCGGGCCCGCGCCCGCAAGACCGCGCAGGCCCGGCAGGAGCTGACCGCGGCCCTGGGGCGTACGCCCTCGGAGGCCGAGGTCGCCGAGCTGCTCGGCATCGGCGTCGCCGAGCTCGCGTCCGTCGAGGACGACGTGCAGAAGGCGGCGCTGCTGAGCCTGCAGGGGTTCCCGACCGGTGCGGCGGAGGAGATGGTGCCCGAGCTGTCGGAGGGGCCCGAGGACCTGCTGATCAAACGCGAGCGGCTGGGCTACCTGCACCAGGCGATCCAGGCGCTGCCCGAGCGGCT
Organism: Actinoplanes oryzae; assembly: GCF_030757795.1. GTDB lineage: Bacteria > Actinomycetota > Actinomycetes > Mycobacteriales > Micromonosporaceae > Actinoplanes. The sequence goes on along the minus strand of NZ_JAUQWH010000068.1, from coordinate 20,384 downwards.
GCGCCTGGTGGTGACCCAGTCGTTCCTGCAGGAGAAGCCGCTCAGCGAGGTGGCGGCCGAGCTGGGCGTGACCGAGTCGCGCATCTCCCAGCTGCGGACCGAGGCGCTGCGCCTGCTGCGGGAGGGGCTGAACAGCTCGCTGGCACCGGAGCTGCTCACGGTGGCGGCGGGCGGGCCGCGTACCCGGAAAGGGTGCCTGCAACGGCGCCGGACCGAGTATTTCGCCCGGGTGGCGGAGCAGGGCAACCTGCGCACCCGGCTGGCGCTGACCGACAGCCACGGCGTGCCGATCGCGTTCACGACGAACAGAGCGGCCTGACGTACCGGCGGTGGGGAAGCCGTCCGGCAGTCACAGCAGGTAGGGATCGGCCAGCGCGCGCAGGCCGGCGTCGTCCGGGTGCTCCACGAGCCACCGGACGGTGCCGGCCAGCATGTCCGCCAGCTGGATCCGCGGGTGCTCCTCCAGGGGCAGCAGCCGTACGCCGGTGATCAGTCCGCCGGTCAGCTCGCGGAGCTGATCGATCCGGCGGGGCGGCAGCATGATCTGCCGGTCGTGCACCACGGTCACCGGGCCCCAGCGCTTGGCCGCGGCCTCCAGCGCCGGGATCAGCGGGTCGAGCACCGAGTTGAGCACCGGGTCGGCGAGCAGCCACGAGCGGAACAGCTCGGCGCGCTCCCGTCCCTCGCTCAGCCCCGACACGCGGAAGAACTCGTCGACCACGCCGGGCCGGTCCTTGCCCCGCAGCATGTCGTTGGCCGCCGCCAGCACGTACGGGGAACGCTCGGTCCGCTCCGGGTCGAGGTCGAGCAGCGTCGCCAGCCGGCCGACGACCCACTCGGTCTTGTCCAGCACGAACACGGTGCCGTGCCCGGCGATCGGCGAAGAGGAGAGGAACCAGCGCAGGACGGCCCGGTTCTTCTCCCGGAGCAGGTGACTCGCCCGGTAGGCCGACGCCGGCGACCTGATCCGCGCCCGCAGCTCCAGCAGCAGCTCCGCGGCCACCGCCTCGTCGAGCTGCACCGCCGCGTGGGCGAAGGCGGGCGTGGTGGAGTCGATCAGCTTCTCACCCTCGTACCCGGACTCGTCGCACCAGATCTCGTCCACGCCTCCCAGGCTATTCCGCGTGTCGATCGGGTTGTGCGTCCCCGATCTTGGGACCATCACCCGGGGTAACACGCAGGAAACGTAGGGCTGCAAACATCGGCCGGGATCAGGGGAGGTGCTGTGTTCCTCAGTCAGCACGAGCAGGAACGGCTGCTCATCCACGTCGCGGCGGACGTCGCCCGGCGCAGGCAGGAGCGGGGGCTCAAGCTCAACCACCCGGAGGCGACGGCGATCATCACGGCGTTCCTGCTCGAGGGGGCGCGCGACGGGCGTACGGTCGCCGAGCTGATGGACGCCGGCCGGCGCGTGCTGACCCGCGACGACGTCATGGAGGGCGTCCCGGAGATGCTGGCCGAGGTGCAGGTCGAGGCGACCTTCCCGGACGGGACCAAGCTCGTCACCGTGCACGGGCCGATCGCGTGATCCCCGGGGAGATCGTCTTCGGGGACGGCGAGATCGAGATCAACACCGGCAGGACCGAGCTGACGCTGCCCGTACGCAACACCGGCGACCGCCCGATCCAGGTCGGCTCGCACTTCCACTTCGCCGAGGCGAATGCGGCGCTCGACTTCGACCGCGACGCGGCGTGGGGCCACCGGCTCGCGGTGCCCGCGGGGACGTCCGTCCGGTTCGAGCCGGGGATGCCGCGCGACGTGACGCTCGTACCCCTGGCCGGTCGTCGCATCGTGCCCGGCCTGCGGGGACTGGCCGGCGGGCCGCTCGACCCGTCGCCGCGCGAGGACATCGAGCCGGCCGGCTCGCTCGACGAGGAACTGCCGGGGGATCTGCGATGACCAGTCTCGACCGCGCCCGGTACGCGGCGCTCTACGGCCCGACGACCGGCGACCGCATCCGGCTCGCCGACACCAACCTGCTCATCGAGATCACCGAGGACCGCAGCGCCGGCCCGGCCCCCGGCGACGAGGTCGTCTTCGGCGGCGGCAAGGTCATCCGCGAGTCGATGGGACAGTCCCGCGCCACCCGCGCCGAGGGCACCCCGGACACCGTCATCACCGGTGCGGTCATCCTCGACCACTGGGGGATCATCAAGGCCGACGTCGGCATCCGCGACGGGCGCATCACCGCGATCGGCAAGGCCGGCAACCCCGACACCATGGACGGCGTCCACCCCGAGCTGGTCATCGGCGCGGGCACCGAGATCATCGCCGGCAACGGCAAGATCCTCACCGCGGGCGCGATCGACAGCCACGTGCACCTGATCAGCCCCACGATCCTCGACACCGCGCTGGCCGCCGGCATCACCACGATCATCGGCGGCGGCACCGGGCCGGCCGAGGGCACCAAGGCCACCACGGTCACGCCGAGCTCCTGGTACCTCGCCCGGATGCTCGAGTCGCTCGACCGCTGGCCGATCAACGTGCTGCTGCTCGGCAAGGGCAACACCATGAGCGAGGAGTCGCTCTGGGAGCAGCTGCGCGGCGGTGCGGGCGGCTTCAAACTGCACGAGGACTGGGGTACGACGCCGGCGGTCATCGACGCCGCCCTCAAGGTGGCCGACGCGTCGGGCGTGCAGGTCGCCATCCACACCGACACGCTGAACGAGGCCGGGTTCGTGGAGGAGACGCTCGCCGCGATCGCCGGGCGCTCGATCCACGCGTACCACACCGAGGGCGCCGGGGGCGGGCACGCGCCGGACATCATCACGGTCGCCTCGTACCCGAACGTGCTGCCGTCGTCGACGAACCCGACCCGGCCCTACACCCGCAACACCCTCAGCGAGCACCTCGACATGCTGATGGTCTGCCACCACCTCAACTCGGCGGTGCCCGAGGACCTGGCGTTCGCCGAGAGCCGCATCCGGCCGTCCACGATGGCGGCCGAGGACCTGCTCCACGACCTAGGCGCCATCGCGATGATCGGGTCGGACTCGCAGGCGATGGGGCGCGTCGGCGAGGTCGTCATGCGTACCTGGCAGACCGCGCACGTCATGAAGGCCCGCCGCGGCGCGCTGCCCGGCGACGGCCCCGCCGACAACCTGCGCGCCCGCCGGTACGTCGCCAAGTACACGATCAACCCGGCCGTCGCCCACGGCATGGCCGAGCAGGTCGGCTCGGTGGAGCCCGGCAAGCTGGCCGACCTGGTGCTGTGGGACCCGGCGTTCTTCGGGGTGCGGCCGGCGCTCGTCATCAAGGGCGGCATGATCGCGTCCGCGCAGATGGGCGACGCCAACGCCTCGATCCCGACGCCGCAGCCGGTGCTGCCCCGGCCGATGTTCGGCGCGTACGGGGTCGTGCCCGCCCAGACGTCCGTGGCGTTCGTGGCCCCGGCCGCGATCGACGCCCTGCTGGGTGACCGGATCGGCGTCAAGCGCGCGCTGGTGCCGGTCGCCGACACCCGCGCGGTCGGCAAGGCGGACCTGCCGCTGAACGACGCCCTGCCGCGCATCGAGGTGGAGCCGGACACGTTCGTGGTCCGCGTCGACGGCGAGGTCATCGAGCCGGACCCGGTGACCGAGCTGCCCATGGCCCAGCGCTACCACCTGTTCTGATGTCCCTGGCCACCCTGCTCGTCCTCGCCGACGGGCGCCTGCCGTCGGGCGGGCACGCGCACTCCGGCGGCCTGGAGGCCCAGGTCGCCGCGGGCCGGGTGCGTGACCTGTCCGACGTGTACGGCTTCCTGCGCGGGCGGCTGCACACGGCCGGTCTCGTGGCGGCTGCGTTCGCCGCGGCCGCCACCGTCTCTTCCGCCGTCGCGGATCTCGACGCCGGTTTCGACGCGCGGACGCCCTCGCCCGCGCTGCGTCGCGCGTCGCGGGCCCAGGGGCGGGCGCTGCTGCGGGCCGGGCGCGCCATGTGGACCCTGCCCGCTGTCCGGGATCTCCACCAGCCCGTCGCCCTCGGCGTCCTGGCCGGTGCCGCGGGGCTCGGGCCGCTGGACGCCGCCGTGGCCGCCGCGCACGGCACGACGACCGGACCGGCGAGCGCCGCGGTGCGGTTGCTCGGCCTGGACCCGTACCAGGTGCATGGTCTTCTTGCTCGTCTCGCCCCCGCCTGCGACCGGATCGCGGCGGAAGCAGTCTCTTTCGTGAATGCCCCGGTCGACGACCTGCCGGCCGCGGGCGCGCCACTGCTCGACATCGGCGCCGAGCTGCACGCCACCTGGGAGGTGCGTCTCTTTGCATCCTGACGATCACGACCACGAGGTTCCCCACACCCATCCGGATCCCGGCGTCGACCCGCACACGCCCCTGGGCGTGGGCCCGCGGGCGCTGCGCATCGGCATCGGCGGCCCGGTCGGCTCGGGCAAGACCGCGCTGGTCGCGGCCCTGTGCCGGGCGCTCGGCGGCGAGCTGCGGCTGGCCGTGGTGACCAACGACATCTACACCACCGAGGACGCCGACTTCCTGCTCCGCAACGGCGTGCTCCCGGCCGAGCGCATCCGCGCGGTCGAGACCGGCTGCTGCCCGCACACCGCGATCCGCGACGACATCTCCGCCAACCTGGACGCGGTCGAGGACCTCGAGGCCGAGCTGGGCCCCCTCGACCTGGTCCTGGTGGAGAGCGGCGGCGACAACCTGACGGCGACGTTCAGCAAGGGCCTGATCGACAAGCAGATCTTCGTCGTCGACGTGGCCGGCGGCGACAAGGTCCCCCGCAAGGGCGGCCCCGGCGTCACCACCGCCGACCTGCTGGTCATCAACAAGACCGACCTGGCCCCGCTGGTCGGCGCGGACCTGTCGGTCATGGACCGCGACGCCCGCGCCCGCCGCGGCGACCTGCCCACGGTCTTCCAGTCCCTGACCGAGGACCGCAACGCCACCGCCGTCGCCGACTGGATCCGCGGCCTGGTCTCCGCCCGCGTCGCGGCGGTCTGATGCGGGCTCGCGCTCGCATCGTCGCCGAACAGGACGGCCGCGGCGGCACCCGCCCGGCCGTCCTGCACGGCGAGTCACCCCTGCTGCTGCGCCGCACCGGCCCCCGCGGCGGCGACCTGACAGTCCACCTGGTCGGAGGGGCGGCCGGCCCACTGCGCGGCGACGACCTGCGCCTGGACATCTCGGTCGGCCCGGGCGCCCGGCTGGCCGTCCACAGCGTCGCGGCCCAGCTCGCCCTGCCCGGGCGGCCCGGCCTCCCGGCCTCCCGCTTCGAGATCCACGCCACCGTCGCCGCCAGCGGCACGCTGCTCTGGACCCCCGAACCGCTCATCGCCGCCGCCGGCTGCGACCACCGCACCCGCACCACCATCGACGTCGCCGAGGGCGGCACCCTCCTCTGGCGCGACGACCTCGTCTGCGGCCGCCACCACGAACCCGCCGGCGACCTGACCGCCGACATCACCGTCCGCTACGCCGGCCGCACCCTCTACCGCCACGAGCTCCGCGTCGGCCCGTCCGCCCCCGCCTGGTCCGAAGCCGCCGTCCTCGGCGGCGCCCAGGCCGTCGGCACGATCGTCCTGGCCGGCCCCGCCCTGCCCGACCCGGCCCTGCTCCCGGGCGAGGCGGCCCTGATGCCCCTGGCCGGCCCCGGCCTCCTCGCCACCGCCGTAGGCCCCGACATCCGCGACGTCCGCCGCGCCCTCGACCCGCTGTGCGCGGTCCCGATGCTCCTGCCCCGGTGATGGCCTGTTCGTCTGACCACTAGCCTCGGGCCTATAGTCGCGCGTGATGCTGCCGCGCGACCGCGCCCAGCCTTGAGCGGTGTCCGCATCCGATTCCGCGGACATCCGAGCCCGCGCACAAAAATAGGGGGGTAAGCGGCCTCTCGGCGACTCACCCCCCAGCTACACCGGGAAGGCTAACCCCTCGTGGCTCTGGTTGACAAGCCGTACGACTCCGGCGTGCAGGAACGGCTGCTGGACTACTACTCCCACGACGCCCCGTGGTCCCGTCAGCTCTGGCGCCTCAGCTCAGTTCTGGAATTGCGGGAGCTGCTCGAGGCGGCCAGGGCACGGCACGAGGGAGTGCTCAGCGACTCGGCGGTGAAGTATCTGAGTGACTGTCTGGTCAATCGGGTCAAGCGGGACGTCGGTCTCGGCGCGCCGTCCCAGCGGGGGAGAATCGTTGGAGACATCGGCCGTAATCTGGTGCCCGGCGGTCATGATGCCGTCGCGCTCCACCTGGTCACGGAACAAGCCGACGGTGATTATCTACGCAGGTGGGCCGATGAGGTCCGACGGAGCTCGCCGCATGTGGAGGTCGTTTCCCGGGCGATCGGCAGCTACCTGCTCGACGCGGGATTCAGCCGGACGGCGCTGCACAAGTGGTGGACGTATCACGGCAAGCACGCCCCCGACACCGCCTCGATCGCCGACCTGATCGACGAGGCTGTCGTCCTCGTGCGGAGACCCTTCGTGAGGTTCACGGTGTGTGTGCCATTGCCGGCAAGCCCGCCCCTGCCCATGCGGTCGGGAGTGCACCAGGATCAGGGCTGGTTGACGTCCCGCGAGACGTCGGACTGGCTGTCCCGATGGGTTCCCTCCGTGCCGCCGATCCGGCAGTCCGGAGCGCTCCTGCTGGAGATCGATGCCCGGGACGTTCACGCGGCGATCGAGAAGGCCGCGACGACGGTCGCGCGACTGGTGGCCCGGTTCCGCGTGGGCATGCGTGAGCGGATGGAATTTCTGGATCAGCTCTTCGTCATCGGCTACGACGCGCCATTCGAGTACGCGATGTCGCCGCGTCGTTTCGAATTGCACGCTCTGCACAAGACGAGCGCCGTTTTCGACCTGGATCTGCCGGCCGAGTTCGACGCGGTGCTCGAGCTGCTGGAACCGCTGGACGGGGGCGCCCCGGCCGCGGCAGTGGCCGGAAGCTGGGCCGCCCTGGAAGCTCTCTTCGTCGGTCCGGGCGATGGCAGGAAGAGGGTCATCGCGGCCAACCGGATAGCCCGGGTCGTGGCGTGCAGCTACGTCCGGGCCGAATTGACCGCCCTGGCCAACGCCTGCGCGATCGGGGACGACGAGCTGGCGACCGCCATTCGCGGTCTGCCGGAAAATGCCGACCGCGCCAAGCTGTTCGAGGATGCGCTCAAGGCTGGAGCCCCCGTCTCCTTCGAGCGGACGCGGCACCGGCTGGCGCTCGATCGGATGCGAGCGCTGATCACCGATCCCGGCCGGGTGCTGCCGCGCATCGTGGCGCAGCTCGAGGACGCCTTCCGGCGGCTCTACCGGCAGCGGAACCTGGTCGTCCACGCGGGGGACCTGACCTCGGTCGCGCTGGCCGGCACCCTGCGTACGGTCGCGCCCCTCGTCGGTGCCGGCATCGACCGGATCGTGCATGCCGGCGCGGTCGGCGGCCGCTCACCGCTGGAGGTGGCGGCGCTGGCCGAGACCAACCTGGGCCGGGTGGCGGACGGTGACACCCGGCTCGTGGAGTTGCTCGGCTGAGCGCTCAGCGGTTGGTGAAGAAGGAGACCGCCTCGGTGAGGGCCAGGTCGGTCAGTTCCGGGTCGTGGCGGGCGCCGATGTCGCGCATGAAGGCGTGTTCGCCGCCCGCGTAGATGTGGAGCTCCGTGTCGGTCAGGCCCGCGTCGTAGAGGGCGGCGATGGTCTGCAGGCGGGCGTCGGCCGGGACGTGCGGGTCCTGCGAGCCGAAGACGACCAGGAGGCGGCCGTGGATGTCGGCGGCGCGCTGGAGGGAGTCGGCGGTGTCCGCGCCCAGGGCGCCGTTGTGCAGGCCGGTGGGGTAGAAGCAGACCGTGGCGGCGACGCGCGGGTCGAAGGCGGCCCGGAAGGCGAGGTGGCCGCCGAGGCAGAAGCCCGTGGCCAGCAGGGTCGTGGTGTCGTCGCGGTTCTCCAGGTGATCGAGGACGGCGACCCGGTCCGCGTCGAACTGGGCCGTGGTCGTGGCCGCGGCGCCCGCCAGGCCACGCTGCTTGCCCTCGTCGTCGAACTCCAGGACCACGCCGCCCAGCTCGCCGTGCGGGTAGATCTCGGGCACGCAGACCACGAAGCCGCTCGACGCCAGCCGGCGGGCCGTGCGCAGGGTCGACTCGGTCAGCTGAAAGATGTCCGTGTAGAGCACCACGCCGGGCAGCGGGGCGTCCCCGACGGGCCGGATCACGATCGACCGGATGTCCCCGGCCGGTGCCGGGATGTGCAGCTCTTCCTCGCGCAACTTCATGCGCAGGACCCTATCGCCGGGACGCGCGACTCCGTGATCAACTCACCGTCGCGCGGGTAACGTCGCAGGCATGACTTCCGCAATCGATCTGCACGGCGACGCCCACGTCGACCGCTACCTCGAGACCGACGGCGAGGACGGCTTCCACTGGCGCAACGGGACGACGATCCTCATCCTCTTCACGAGGGCCGCAAGTCCGGCGAGCAGCGCCGCCACGCGCTGATCTTCCGCGAGCACCAGGGCGCCTACCTCGTCGTCGCCTCCAAGGGCGGCGCGCCCGAGCCGCCCGCGTGGTTCCTCAACCTGCAGGCCGACCCGGCCGTCGAGGTCCAGATCAAGGGCGAGCGCTTCGCCGCGACGGCCCGCGTGGCGACCCCGGAGGAGAAGCCGGCGATGTGGGCGGCGATGACCGAGGTCTGGCCCGACTACGACGAGTACCAGACGAAGACGTCCCGCGAGATCCCGGTCGTCGTCCTCGACCGCGCCTGACGTCCGGCGCCGGCCGGGGTCAGCACGCCGCACGGTGAGCCGGCGGTCCTGCGCGGGCAGGGCCCGCGCGGTGGAACGGGGCAGCAGGGGCGGTGTCCGCTTGCGACACTGACCCGATGAGTGTCGAGCTGGTGCCCCGCTTCACCGTCGACGACGCCGAGCTGAGCGCCCTGCACGCCCGCGCCTTCGGCAACGACCCGGCCGAGGTCCAGCCGTGGTCCGAGCGCCTCCAGCGGCACGCGCTCACGTGGCTCGGGGCCTTCGCCGGCGACCGCCTCACCGGCTTCGTCCACCTGGCCTGGGACGGCGGCAGCCACGCCTTCCTGCTCGACCCCGTCGTGGACCCGGCCCACCGGCATCGCGGCCTCGGCACCGCGCTGGTCAAGGCCGCCGCCGGCGAGGCCCGGGCCGCCGGCTGCACCTGGCTGCACGTCGACTTCGAGCCCCACCTGAAGCCGTTCTACCTCGAAGGATGCGGCTTCCGCGCCACCCCGGCCGGTCTTCTGCGCCTGCGCTAGCCGGCGTCCGGTGATGCCGGTTCCGCCGCCACGTCGCTCACGCGGGCGGCGACCAGCGGTCCCGATCTTCCGGTACGGGCGCGAACGCGCCGGCGTCCCGCAGCAACGCGCCGAGGGCGACCGCGTCCGGAGTGCTCGCCGCGGTGAGCACCAGGCCCCCGTCCGCGGTGGGAGCGCCGGCGGCGAAGCCGGTGGGGAGCACCGGGCCCCCGTCCGTGGGACCGCCGGCGGGGAGCACGGAAGCGCGCAACGGGCTCAGGTAGGTGACGCGGCCCGCCCACGGCGTCCGCGGGCCGCCGCGCTGGGGGACCCGCTGCCGCCGGGTGCCGGCCTGTCCCCAGTCCGGCTGCCAGACCGCGGCCAGCGCGGCCAGCATCGGTGCGAGCAGGGGATCCCAGCTCCGGGCATCCTCCGTACGCGCGGGCGCGATCGCCACGGTGACGCCGTTGAGCAGTCCGGCCTCCGGGCGGGCGAGCCCGGCCGTGGCGGTGTAGTGGATCGGGGTGGCGGCTGCCGCACCGGCGTAGGCCGTGAGGCGGTAGCCGTACCCGTCGTCGCGGGCCGCGTCGGCGACGAGCGTCTCCTCCGCCGTGCCGTCGCCGATCCGCACGTCGGACTCGCCGTCGTGCACGTACCACCCGGCGAGGAGGGGACTCAGCTCGGCGAGCGCCAGCCGGGTGTCGCGCCACCGGGCCGCGACGCCGCCGGCGGTCTCCGCCCGTGGCCCCCACACCACCTGTACGGTGATCTCGTCCGGCATCACGGGAAGCACCGTACCCGGATCTCCGGCACGTTCGCGGCCACCAGCGTGTCGTCGAGCAGCGCCGCCAGCGTGCAGTCCCGGACCCGCCACTCGACCGGGGTGCCCGCGGCCGCCGCGCGCTGGCGCTGGGCCTCGTCGATGAGCTGGTCGACGCCGGACTGCTTCTTGTTCTGCTTCGCGCTCGGCACGGTGAAGAAGAACTTCCACCGGCCGGTCTTGGCGTCCACGAACGAGCTGTAGTCGTCCTTGGCGTCGAGCAGCAGGCCGTTCTCGAAGCCGTCGAAGTGGACGTCGATGGTCCGGCCCTCATAGCGCACGCCGCTGACCCGGTACTCCTTGGCCCGGGTGACGCCGGTCGCCCGCTCCTGGAACCCGGCCCACGTGGACCCGGGCGCGGAGTAGCGGTTCGGGGGAGTGTCCACCCACTGCCCCGGGCCGCCGTCGGTGTCGCCGGCGCGGGGGTCGCGCAGCGCCGAGCCGGGCGGGCCGCGCAGGGTGAGCTGCCGGTCCCGCTCGATGCGCCGGACCTGCTGGGTCACCTCCGCCTGCACCTGCGCGTGGGCCAGCACCTCGGCCGTGCCGGTGACCGTGATGACGCTGACCCCGCCGCCGCGCCGGGCCCGGGCGGCGGCGACCGCGGCCTGATAGGCGGCGCCCGCCTCGGGCGAGACGCCGGTCAGGACGCCGGACCCGTTGGCCGGGATCGTCGTGGGCGCGCCGACGGCCGTCCCGGCGACCCTCCCGTCGACCATGACGGTCGCGACCATCGACGCGGTGACCTGGGCCTGCCGTACCCGGGCGGCGCCCGTCCCGGCCACGGTGCTGCGCACCTGCACGGTCACGACGCAGCCGGACGGGCCGCACGAGACCTGGGCGCTGCCCTGCACGGCGAACGTGACGTCGGCGTCGACCGCCTCGGTGAGGTCGCCGGCGGCCTCGGCGAGGTCGTCGTAGGTCTGCTCGAAGTCGGCCGGGGACATCGGGACCATGTCGAAGCTCACCTGCGCCGGCGGCGGGCTCGGCGCTGCCGGCGCCCGCACCGGTAAACCGGCGGCGGCTCGGAGCATGCCCCCGCCGATGTCCGGGAGGTCCGGCAGATCGGGCAGGTCCGGCAGGTCCGGGAGCGGCGGGAGGCTCGGCACCGCGGGCGGCGCGGGCAGGCTGGGAGACGCCGGGCGGGCGGGTGTCGCCGACCGCTCCGGCGCGGTGGATCCGCCCGGCAGGGCAGGCAGGCTGGGGAGCGGTCCCGGAGAGACCCCTCCCGTGCCGGCGGCGGTGTAGCGGACGACGCGATAGGGCTGGTCCGCCGTGACGTACAGGTCACCGGCCGGCAGGCGCGCGTGGCGCACGGCGACCCCGGCGATGCTGCTGCCCCGGTCGAACGGGCCGGGGAACTCTGCGTCCGCGAGTGCCGCGCTCAGCCGGGCGCCGAGCCGCACCGGCCCGGTGAGCCCGGCGCCGGCGGCGATCAGCGGCGAGCTGCCGCCGGTCACCCACCGCCCGGCGACGACCGCGGCGGCCGACCCCGGAGCCAGCGCGCCGGCCAGGGCCTCCGGGGCTTTCACATAGGACCGGCCCCCGACGGTCATCGTGTCGAAGCTCAGGCCACCCAGCGTCATCCGGCCCAGCGCGTCCCCGCCCGCGGTGATCCGCTGGTCGAGGCGGGCGCCGCCGATCGAGGTCGTGGTGTGCAGCACCGGGCTGGCGACGAGGGCGGCGACCGCCTCCCGGAAGGGCCGCCCGGGATCGCGCCGCCCGAGCACCACCAGCACGCCCGCCACGGCGACCGCCAGCACGACTCCGGCGGCCAGCGGCACCATCAGGCGCGCCCGCCGGTACCAGGGCCGGCCGGGCTCCTCAGGCCGGTCCTCAGAATGTCCAGAGTGGATCGACATGTCCGCTCACCCCCGTGCCGGAAAAAAGCCGAGCCCGGATTGTAGCGACGATCGTCGATCGCGCGCGGGCCCGGCCCTCCGCTCCGGCCGGCGGCGGTGACCTCGGGCGGGCTTGATCGTTGGAACCCATGTGACGGACGATGACGGGACGCTGGTGCGGGTGGCGTCGCTGCCGGTGGACTGGACGCTGCAGATCCTCGTCGACGAGGTGAACGAGGACGGCAAGGAGCCGCAGAAGCTGCTCCTCGCCGTGCACGGGGCCGTCATCGCGGGGACGCTGGTGTCCGAGGCGGACTGGCTGGCGGGTCAGGGGTTCCTGCCGTTCGCCGAGCAGTCGCGGGAGCGGCTGTCGCGGCGCCGGGAGCTGCTCGCGCAGGTGGCCGCCAAGCGCAGCCGTGACGATCTGACCGACGACGAGCGGGCGGCCGTCGACGGGGGCGCCGCCTTCCTGCACCTGGTCGACGTCATCGTGCTCGACGGCTCGCCCGCCTTGACGACCCTGTCCGGCGCGCGGACCGGCTGGCGCTTCCGGCTCTCCGACGTGTCCGGCTGGTCCCCGGCCGAGGTGACTCTGGAGGCTCAGCCCACGTAGAGGACCGCGTCGATCTCGATGTCGAAGCCGACGAGCGGCACCGGCAGCGTCGTGCGTACGGGCAGATCGTCGCCCTTGATGTACTCGGCGTAGATCTGGTTCATCTCCGCGAAGTCCCCGAAGTCGCGCAGGTAGACCCCGACCCGGACGGCGTCGTCGAGCGAGGCTCCGGCGGCCTCGGCCACGGCGGCGAGGTTGCGGAAGGCCGCGTGGGCCTGCTCGGCGAAGCTGCCGGTGACCCGGGTGCCGTCGGGCAGGGCGGGCACGCACCCGGCGAGATAGATGGTGTCGCCGGCGACGACGGCCTTCGAGTAGGGTCCGCCTGCGGGGGCGGCGTTCGGGGCTTGGACAGCGCGTTTGGGCATCTCAAGATCCTATCGGGGAAACTGTTCGGCCAGGCCGTCCACGCCCACCAGCGGCGCGGACAGCAGGGTGCGGAGGTCGTGCTCGCGGCGGGCCAGGGCGGCCCGCTGCGCGTCTGTCAGCGGCACCCACGGCGGCACCGGGCCGGGCAGGACGGGTGGCAGCAGGCGCCCGCCGACATAGGTGGCCTCGTTGACCAGTCGCAGCGGCGACCGCCGGACCTGGCGGTGCGCGTCGACCAGCTCGAAGGAGCCCTCCTCGACCCGGAAGACGGCGATGTCGGCCGGCGCCCCCACGTCGAGCGAGCCGCCCGGCAGCCCCAGCGCGCGGGCCGGGTGCGTCGTCACGGCCGCGAGCACGTCCGGCAGGGCGACGCCGAGGGCGAGGAGCTTGGCCATGGTGGTGGGCAGGTCGAAGACGGGCCCGTGCAGCGACCGTGCGTGGAGATCCGTCGAGACGGTGTACGGCCGGAGCCCCGCCGCCAGCTGAGCGGCGGCCACGTCGAAGGCGAACCCCCCGGACCCGTGCCCGATGTCCATCAGCACGCCCCGGTCCACGGCGGCGGCGAGCGCCGGCCCGGACGGCGACGCGATGCCCGAGGCGCAGTGCGTGACGATGTCGCCGGGCCGCAGCACGTCGAGCACCTCGTCGACCGCGGGCGGCGCCGCTCCGATGTGGACCATGACCGGGATGCCGCACGCCTCCGCGACGCGCAGACCCCGGCGCAGCGGCTCGATGCCGTTGTCGCCGACCGTCTCCCGGTCGATGCGTACCTTGATGCCCCGCACCCTGTCCCGATGCGCGCGCACGGTCTCGATCGCCAGCCCCACGTCGCAGTGGGCCAGGTCCCGGCTCTCCCCGGTACGCCCGGCCAGCCCGATCGCGGAGATGTTCAGCAACACGGGCGTCCGGACATCCCGGGCCGGGAAACCGTTGAGGGTGAAGGCGCCGGTCGACCCCGCGTCCACCCACGTCGTCACCCCGGTACGCCACGCGAGAGGCGCCGGATCGATCCCCCAGTAGCCGGGCCCCACATGCGTGTGCAGGTCGATCAGCCCCGGCGTCACGAGCAGCCCCCGCACGTCGTGCACCACCGCGCCGTCCAGCCCGGGACCGGTCGCCGCGACGAGTCCGTCGTGGACGGCGAGGTCGCCGCCGGGGGAGCCGCCGCGCAGCACCAGGTCGTACCTCATGGGGTGTCCAGGGCCGCGGTGATGGCCAGCCGGTAGAGGCGCGTCGGCCGGCCCTTGCGGTGCAGCTGGGAGCTGCCGTCGTCGACGGCGAGGGCGGACGAGCTGAGCTTGCGGATCAGCCGCCGCCCGCTCGGGTCGGTGATCCCCAGCGACCGGGCGAGGTCGCTGGGGGAGACCGGCCGGCCCGCGAGCGTACGTTCGATGGCGGCGAGCCGCGACAGCGTGGCGGGGCTGAGCCCGACCCGGCCGGCGAGCGCCTCGATGCCGCCGTGCTCGCGGTAGGTGTAGGCGAGCGGCGCCCCGGACGCCCCCATCGGCCCGATCATCATGCCGTTGTCCGAGATGAGGTACGCGCCCGGATCGGCGTCCTGCTCGGCGCGCGTGGCGGCCCGCTCGGCGAGCGCCACGGACAGCCGGGCGGACGCCCCGAGCCCGAAGCCCGCCACCGCCCGTACGCCCAGGGTCTCCCGCGCCTCGGCCAGCACCGGCAGCGTCACCCACCGGTGCGTGACCGCCTCGAACAGCCGCGCGTGGGCGAACACGACGACGCCCCGGCGCCCGCGGTTGTCGATCCACGCGTCCGCGAACTCGGGGGTGTTGAGCAGCAGGTGGTGCAGCCCGACCCGCGCCCGGTCGACGTCGGCGCCCGGCGCCACCAGGAAGATGCCGGCGGCGAAGCGCTGCCCGTCGGCCTGCTTGTTGCGCACGCGCGACGCGAGCTCGTGCAGGTCGGCGCGGATCGTCCCCGGGGTGGCGAGCGCGTTGAGCACGGCCACCTGCCCGTCGAGCGCGGCGGCCACGCCGGTGCGGACGCTGATCACGTACGGGGCGCGGCTCTCGGCGAGCGCCGCCCGGTGGAAGGCGACCACGTCGGCGATGGGCTGCTCCGGGTCGAACGGCAGGCACGCGATCGCGCCGTGGTCCAGGTCGAGCGCCGTGGCGACCTCGTCCACCGTCTCCTGCGTGAACGTGTCGATGCTGACCGGGGTGGCCGGCCAGCCGTTGCCGCGGGCCCGCGACCAGGCGAGGGCCAGGTCGAGCGCGGCCGAGCGGGTGACGGACACCGGCAGGTCGGCGGGGAGCAGGTCACGGCACCGCGCGTACGGGACGAGGCCGAGCAGCAGCCCGTCGAGCGGCCCGGCGGCGAGCAGGCCGGCGACCCGGTCGCGGATCTGGTCCTCCCGCTCGTACACCGTCCACGCGAACGTCACCCCGGTCAGCGTGCGGGCCGCCTCCTCGAAGCGGGCGCGATGCCCGGCGTGCAGCACGAGGCCGATCGTCATCGCCGCGGGCACACTCGTCTCCCTGCACCGTAGTGGTTCGTAAGTGGTCCGTAGTAGCTTCCACACAATGCGCGAAAGCGCGAAGGCGGTCAAGGGAGGCCCCGCATGATTCTGGACATTCCTGAGGCGACGATCGACTGGCGCGCCAAGGGCTTCTGGCAGCCCGAGGGCGAGGTGAGCGTCCGCGACTTCGTGGCCGCGAAGCACACGCTCTTCGACGGCTCGTTCACGTGGCCGCTGCTGGTCGTGCGCGACTCGGCGGTCCGGGCCAACATCGCGACCATGGCGGAGTACGCCCGGCGGCACGGCTTCTCGTTCGCCCCGCACGCCAAGACGTCGATGGCCCCGAGCCTGCTCGAGGCGCAGCTGGCCGCGGGCGCGTGGGCGCAGACGGCCGCGACCGCCAACCAGGCCCTGGTGCTGCGGCGCCTCGGCGTACCGCGGGTGCTGATCGCCAACGAGGTGCTCGACCCGACGGCCCTGCGCTGGCTCGCTGCGGAGTCGCGGAAGGGCTGGGAGGTCCTCGTCCAGGTCGACTCGGTCCCGGCCGCCGAGGCAGCCGGCGACCTGCCCGTGCTCATCGAGGTCGGACACCGCGGCGGGCGCACGGGGTGTCGTACCGTCGCCGACGTCGTGTCTGTCGCCCGGGCCGCGCGCAACCCGGTCGGCGTCACGGCGTACGAAGGCGCCCTGAGGACGGCCGAGGAGGTCGACGCGTTCCTCGCGCTGCAGGTCGAGGCCGTGCACGCGATCGCGGACCGGCTGCCGGCCGAGGTGATCGTCTCGGCCGGGGGCAGCGCGTGGTTCGACCGGGTCGTCGCCGCGCTCGAGGGCCAGTGGCTGCCCGGGCACACGGTCCGCGCGGTGCTCCGCAGCGGCGCGTCGGTCACCCACGACGAGGGCTTCTACCGCGAGCGGACGCCGTTCAACCGGGTCGCCGAGGGGTCGCTGACGGCCGGGCTGGAGCTCCACGCGCAGGTGCTGTCCACTCCGGAGCCGGGGCTGGCGATCGTCGGCATGGGCAAGCGGGACGCACCCTTCGACGAGGGGCTGCCGGTCACCGCGGCGGGGGAGGTGGTCCGGCTCAACGACCACCACACGTACGTCCGGACCGACTCGCTCGCCGTCGGTGACCTGGTCCGCTTCGGGTTGTCGCACCCGTGCACGGCTTTCGACAAGTGGCGTTACATCCCTGTGGCGGACGATGCCGACGTCGTTGTGGACGTGTTGCACACCTATTTCTGACGCGATTGAGCCTTGACGATCGCCGGTCCGGCCAGGACAGTGAGGGCACCCCAAGCAACGAACCACTTACGAACATAGTTCGTCAGGAGTGCCCTCATGAAACTCCGCCTGGCGACGGCCGCGGCCCTCGCTCTCACGCTCACCGCCTGTGCCCCGTCGACCTCGTCACCGTCGGATGCGCCGTCGGACGGCGGCGCCCGTACCGGAACGCTCAAGGTCTGGCTCTTCGACGAGCCGAACCGGGCGCCCAAGGAGAAGGTCGTCCAGGAGGCGATCGCGGAGTTCACGGCGAGCCACCCGGACACGAGCGTCGACGTCCAGTACATCGCCGTCGACACCCGCAGCGAACGCTTCAAGGGCGCGTTCAACGATCCGGGCAGCGCGCCGGACGTCGTCGAATACGGCAACACCGACCTTCCGGAGTACGCGGCCGCGGGCGGCCTGGCCGACGTCGGCGCGCTCGCGGACGCCGACCTGACCGCCGACGCGAGGGCCAGCGCGACCTACGAGGGCACCCTGCTCGGCGTCCCGTGGTACCTCGGCGTGCGCGCCCTCTACTACCGCACCGACCTGTTTCAGGAGCTCGGGCTGAAGCCGCCCGCCACGCTCGCCGAGGTCACCTCGACGGCCCGGACGATCCGGGAGAAGAAGCCGGACCTCTTCGGGATCGCGGTCGGCGGCAAGTACACGTACGCGGCGATGCCCTTCGTGTGGGCGAACGGCGGCGAGATCACGGACATCGACTCGGCGCCGGCGCGGGCCGGGCTGAAGGCGTACACGGATCTGATCGCGCCGGACAACTGCCCGCCGCAGCAGTGCGCGGACCTGACCGGCGGCAAGACCGTGGACCTCTTCGCGAGCGGCAAGGCCGCGATGGGCATCCTCGGCAACTTCAACCGGGCGGCCGTGGACGCGGGCGTGGCCAAGGGCAAGTACGCCGTCGTGCCGCTGCCCGGCGTCGCGGCCGGCTCGGTCGCCCCGGCCTTCGCGGGCGGCAACAACCTCGGCATCATGAAGAACGCGCAGCGCCCGGCCCTGGCCGCGGACTTCCTCACCCTGCTGGCGAGCAAGAAGTACCAGTCCAAGATGTACGACGCCATGGGCAACCTGCCGACGCTGAAGTCCGCGAGCGACGAGATCGCCGGCAAGGACCCGTTCGTCAAGCCGTTCCTGGACACGATCGCCGCGGGCACCAAGTTCGTGCCGCTCGACCCGGGCTGGGGCAAGATCGACTCGTCCGCCGTGCTGCCCACGATGATCGAGAAGGTGGCGACGGGCAAGGCCTCCGTCGACCAGGCCACCGCGGACGCCGCGCGCGAGATCGACGCGGCCCTGACGAAGTGAGATCGCGTTTCACGCCCCTGTGGTTGCTGCTGCCCGCCGGCATCGTGCTGGCCGCGCTGTTCGCGTACCCGATGTACCAGCTCGGGCTCATCTCGGTGCTGGACTTCACGCAGGCGCAGGTCAGCGGCGGGCAGCCGACCCGCTTCGTCGGCCCGGACAACTACACGCGGCTGCTGGGCGACGGGCAGTTCTGGTCGGTGCTGCTGGCCACGGTCGGGTTCGCCGCCGCCTGCGTGGTGGCGACCCTGGCCGTGGGGGCCGCGCTGGCCGTACTCCTCACCCGCATCAGCCGGATCCCCCGCCTGCTGCTGTCGCTCGCCGCGATGGCCGCGTGGGCGGTCCCGGCGGTGAGCGGGTCGACCGTGTGGATGTTCCTCTTCGACACCGACCTCGGCTTCGTCAACCAGCTGCTCGGCCTCGACGGCCACAACTGGTTCTACGGCCGGTGGTCCGCCTTCACCCTGGTCGGCGCGGCGGTGGTGTGGGCGGCGTTCCCCTTCGTCATGGTCACGCTCTACGCCGGCATCTCGGCGATCCCCGGCTCGGTCGTCGAGGCCGCGGCGCTGGACGGCGCGACCACCTGGCGTACCTTCTGGCAGATCCTCGTGCCGATGCTGCGCCCGGTGCTGGCGATCGTCGTCATCCAGTCGATCATCTGGGACTTCAAGATCTTCACCCAGATCTACGTGATGACCCGCGGCGGCGGCCTCGCGGGCCAGAACCTCACCCTCAACGTGTACGCCTACCAGCAGGCGTTCGCCTCCAGCGAGTACGGCCTCGGCTCGGCGATCGGCGTCGTGACGATGCTGATCCTGCTCGCCGTCACGCTGCTCTATCTCCGTACCCTGCGCCGCTCGGGGGAGCCGCTGTGAAACGCGTTCTCGACACCGTGGCCGTGGCGATCGCCGTGGCCGTCGTCTTCCCGATCTACTGGATGGTCCTCGCCGCCGTGAAGCCGGCCGGCGAGATCCAGTCGCTGCACCAGCGCCCGTGGACCCTGGCGCCGTCGCTCGACGCCTTCCGCCGGGTTCTCGCCGTCAACGACTTCGGCCGCTACTTCCTCAACAGCGTCCTCGTCGCCCTCGTCGTCGTGGTGCTCTCCGGCGTACTCGCCTTCCTCGCCGCCGTGGCGCTCACCCGGTTCCGCTTCCGGCTGCGCACGACCGTCCTGGTGCTGTTCCTCGTCGCGCAGATGGTGCCGGTCGAGGCGCTGACGATCCCGCTCTTCTTCCTCGTACGCGACCTGGGCGCCCTCAACACGCTCGGCTCCCTGATGCTGGTGCACACCGCGTTCACGCTGCCCTTCGCCATCTGGATGCTCCGCGGCTTCGTGGCGGCGGTGCCCGACGAACTCGACGAGGCGGCGCAGCTCGACGGGGCGTCCCGGCTGACCGTCCTGTGGCGGATCCTGTTCCCGCTCGTCGCGCCCGGCCTCGCCGCCACGAGCGTGTTCTCCTTCATCCACGCGTGGAACGACTTCCTGTTCGCCCGTACCTTCATCATCAGCGCGACCGACAACCAGACCCTGCCCATGGCCCTGCTGGTCTTCTTCAAGCCGGACCAGAACGACTGGGGCGCCATCATGGCCGCGTCGACGCTGATGACGCTGCCGGTGCTGGTGTTCTTCCTGCTCGTCCGCCGGCGCCTGGTCGCCGGCCTGGGCGGGGCGGTGAAGGATTGATCCCGCGTCCGTCGGGGTCCTTCACTCCGGGCGGCTATATTCTGGACATTTCCGGCTCGGTCTCGATCCACGCCGATTCGCCGGCTGGCGCCTTCTACGCGCAGCAGACGTTGCGCCAGCTGCCGCCCTCGTTCGCCGGCCGCATCGAAGACGGGCCGCGCTTCGCCTGGCGCGGGGTGATGCTCGACGTGGCGCGGCACTTCATGCCGGTCCCGGACGTGGTGCGCTTCCTCGACCTCATGGCGATGCACAAGCTCAACGTCCTGCACCTGCACCTCACGGACGACCAGGGCTGGCGCATCGACGTGCCCGGCCGGCCGCGCCTGACCTCGGTCGGCGCCTGGCGGCCCCGCTCGATGCGCGGATCCCGGCAGCACGGCCGGTACGACGACATCCCGCACGGCGGCTTCTACAGCACCGCTGACCTGCGTGCTCTGGTCGCGTACGCCGCCGCCCGGCACATCACGATCGTGCCCGAGGTCGACATGCCCGGGCACATGCAGGCGGCGCTGGCCGCCTACCCCGCGCTGAGCCCCGGTTTCGAGGGCGATGTCATGACCGCCTGGGGAATCTCGCCGCACGCCCTCGCGCTCAACCCGTCCACGATGGACTTCTGCCGGGCGGTCCTGGACCACGTGTGCGACATCTTCCCGTCCCCGCTGATCGGCATCGGCGGCGACGAGGTCGCTTCGGACATATCGCCGTTCGTCTCCTTCGTCGCCGACCACCTCGCGACCCGGGGCCGCCCCGTCTACGCCTGGGACGACATCCTCACCGCCGGCGCCCCCGCCGACGCCGTCACCCATCGGGACGAGCTCGGCGCCGAGCTCCT
>NZ_JAUQWH010000067.1 GCF_030757795.1 Actinoplanes oryzae | reverse complement strand
AAGGTCCGGCGCGGCGTCGTCTGGCCGTACAGCTTCCTGGAGTCCTGGCGCAAGGGCGGCGAGAAGAGTCCGGTGGCCACGGTCACCTCGTGGGAGAAGACCCACGACTGCAAGGCCTGATCAAGGTCGCCAGGGCTTCATCCAGTCGGTCTCCGGCCAGCCCTCGGCGGCGGCCATCAACGGGTACGCTGTCGCGCCGTCGAGCTGTTCGCGAATGATGTCGGCGTGCCCGGTGTGGCGGGCCGTCTCCTGGATCAGGTGCAGCAGCACCCAGCGCACCGACCAGGCGTCGAGGTCCTTCGGGTTCCACGGCACCGAGTGGTCGATCGGGACCTCCTGGCCCAGGTCGGCGATCTCGGCGACGGTCTTCTCCGTGTACGCCGCCACCCGCTCGTACTCGGCGAGAATCTCCTCGATCGTCTCGCCGTCCGCGAGGCGGAAGTTGTCCACGTACGCCTGATAGTCCACCGGTTGCGGCCGGCGCCGGACCGTGTCGATCCAGCCCCGCTCGGTGGACGCGCAGTGCTTGATGAGCCCGCCGACCGAGAGCGTGCTGGCGGCCGGCGTGGCGCGCAGCTGCTCGGGCGTGAGCCCGTACGCGGTGAGCCGCAACACGTATCGCATCTGGGCGAGGTAGGCGAGCAGTCCGTCTCGTTCGTTGCTGATGGCGCCGACTTGTCCGGGCATGGTCCCTCTCCTGTCTGTCCGGACCAGGCTAGGAACCGATGCGGTCAGCTTCTGGCCGCTTTCCGACAAGGACCGCGCCGATTTCGGTGAGCCAGCCGCCGGCCCGCCCCAGCTCCAGCAACGCGGCCGGATCACGAGCGACCTCCACCGGCGAGTACGCCGCCGGCGGCCACTGGCGGCGCAGCTGCCCGGGACGGTCGAGGAGCGGCGTGAGCGCGGCGATCGGGTCGTCGGCAGTCAACGCGTCACGGTAGGCCGAGAGCGACGCGATGACCGTGGACAGGTTCTCCGCCGTGGGGCCCGCGTTGCCCCCGCACATGGCGGCGATGAGTGCCGCGCGGGTGGCCGCGACGCGCGTACCGTCACGGAAGGAGCCGGCGGCGAGGGTCGCAGCCTGCGCCTGACCGTCGAGCAGGCCGCTCAGGGCCGTGGCGAGCAGATGCGGCACGTGGCTGATCCGCGCGACCGCCTGATCGTGTTCGGCCGCGGTGGCGGGCACCACGCGCGCACCCAGCGACGTGATCAGCGCCGCGAGCGTCAGCCAGTCGCCGAGATCGGTCTCGGGCTCCAGGCACAGCACCCAGGCGCACCCGTCGAACAGGTGCGGGTCGGAGGCGAGGAAGCCCGACGACTCCTTGCCGGCCATCGGGTGGCCGCCCACGAACCGGCGCCCGGCAAGCGCCGTCCGGACCGGCACCTTCACGGACGTGACATCGGTGACCAGGCCCGAGAAGGCGGCGAGCTCGGCTCCCACGCCGGCCAGCGCGGGCAACGGTACGGCCAGGATCGCCAGCGATGCGCCGGCGAGCGCGGAAGGGATGTCGTCGGTCACCGTGAGGCCGGCGGCGGAGACGGCGGCCCGCGTCCCGGCGTCGCTGTCGTAGCCGGTCACGTGGTGTCCGCGGGCGGCGAGGGCCCGCAGCAGAGAGCCGCCGATGAGACCGAGACCGAGCACGGAGACGTTCACTTCGGCACTGTCGCACACGGACGGGCGGCCTCCGTACGAGGGCTGTACCTGCCTAAATACCGCATATACGGTCGAGATGTGACGTACAGGAGCAAGATCCTGGCGCTCGTCGTCGTGCTCACCGGCACGCTGGCGACGCCGGCCGAGGCAGCGCCCGCCGAGTCCTCGGACTCCGTGCCGGGCTTCAACGGAACTGTGCTGACCGTGGCGTACTCGGGCGGCACCATCTTTGTCGGCGGGGACTTCACGGCGGCGATCGTGCAAGGGCGGTCGATCCGGCGGACCCGGCTGGCGGCTGTCAACGCGTACACGGGGGAGCTGCTGCCCTGGGCGCCCGCGGCCGACGGGCGGGTGAAGGCACTCGCGGTGAGCGGGTCGGCGGTCTATCTCGGCGGTGACTTCGGCTCCGTCAACGGGCAGCGGCGGGACAGCCTCGCCCGGGTCGACGCCGGCAGCGGCGCGCTGTCCGGGACGTTCCGGCACAGCGTCGACGGCCGCCCGTACGCGTTGGTCGCAGCGCACGGACGCCTCTATGCCGGCGGCTCCTTCACGGCGATCGACGGGCGCGCGCGGAGCCGGCTCGCCGCCTTCGACCTCGACAGCGGGGAGCTCGACGGCAACTGGCGCCCCCGCGCCGACGACCAGGTCGAGACGCTGGCGGCGGCGGGCGGGCGCATCTACGCCGGGGGGACATTCCATCGGATCAACGGCTCGACCGGGTACGACCGCCTGGTCGCGTTGCATCCGGCGGCCGCCACGATCGTGTCCGGCTTCCGGCCGAGAGCCTCGGTGGTCGTGTTCGGGATCGCGGCCACCCCGGACGGCGTGTTCACGGCGGGCGGCGGCCGGGGCGGGACCGCCAGTGCGTACTCCCCGAGCGGAAGCCGGCGCTGGACGGCGACCTTCGACGGGGACGCCCAGGCGATCGCCACGCTCGGCGGCAGCGTCTACGTCGGCGGGCACTTCGACAACGCGTGCCGGACCGCCCGTACCGGTGATCGCGGGGTCTGCCTCGACGGCTCGGACCGGCGCGTCAAGATCGCATCCCTGTCGGCGGCCGACGGCCACCTGCACGACTGGCGGGCGGACGCCAACGGGATCGAGGGCGTGCTGACCATGGCGGCGTCGGCCGGGGTGGGCGCCTTCGCGGCCGGCGGCACGTTCACCGCGGTCGACGGGCGGTCGCAGCAGCGGCTCGCCCAGTTCAGCTGAGCCGGCCGGGGCCGCCCTCGCGGGGCGGCCCCGGCCCGAGGATCAGAGGCGGGCGAGGGCCTTGCGCAGCGGGTCCAGGCCGAGGGCGCCGAGGTTGAGCGCGTCCCGGTGGAAGGCCTTCAGGTCGAAGTCCGCGCCCTTGCGGGCCTTCACCTCGTCGCGGGCCTGCAGCCAGATGCGCTCGCCCACCTTGTAAGAGGGCGCCTGACCGGCCCAGCCGAGGTAGCGCTTCCACTCGAAACGCAGGACGTCGTCGTGCATCCGGCAGTGCTGGCGCAGAAACTCGAGGCCGAGCTCCGGCGTCCAGCGCTCGCCCGGGTGGAAGCCGAACGGGTTGTCCCGCGGGATCTCCAGCTCGAGGTGCATGCCGATGTCGACGATGACCCGGGTGGCGCGCAGGGCCTGGCCGTCGAGCATGCCGAGCCGGTCGCCCGGGTCGGCGAGATAACCCAGGTCGTCCATGAGCCGCTCGGCGTAGAGCGCCCAGCCCTCGCCGTGCCCCGAGCACCAGCAGAGCAGGCGCTGCCAGCGGTTGAGCAGCGCGGACTCGTAGACCGCCTGGCCGACCTGGAGGTGGTGACCGGGAACGCCCTCGTGATAGACGGTCGACGCCTCGCGCCAGGTGGAGAACGTGGTCTGCGTCTCGGGCACCGCCCACCACATGCGGCCCGGGCGGCTGAAGTCCTCGCTCGGCCCGGTGTAGTAGATGCCGCCGTCGCTGGTCGGCGCCAGGCACGCCTCGACCGTGCGGATCGCCGGCGGGATGTCGAAGTGGGTGCCGTTCAGCTCGGCGATCGCCTTGTCGGCGGTCGCCTGCATCCACTCCCGGAAGGCCTCCTTGCCGGCGACCGTGCGGGCGGGGTCGGCGTCGAGCACCTCGACGGCCCGGTCCACAGTGGCGCCCGGCCCGGCGATCTCGGCGGCGACCGTGCGCATCTCCGCCTCGAGCCGGGCGAGCTCCTCGAAGCCCCACGCGTACGTCTCGTCGAGGTCGACCCGCGCACCGAGGAAGTACTGCGACGCGCGCTCGTAGCGCTCCCGGCCCGCCGCCTCCTTCTCGCGGCCGAGCGGCGCCAGCTCCGTACGCAGGAAGCCGGCGAACCCCCGCGTCGCGGCGGCCGCGGCCTCGGCGTTGCGGGTCAGCTCCGTCCGCAGCGCGCCGGTGGCGGTCAGCCGCGACGCCAGCCCGCCGAAGAAGTTGTCCCGGGCCGGATCGGTCCAGATCGTGCACTGCTCGGCGACCTCGAGCATCTGGGCGCGCGCACTGACGTTGCCCCGGGCGGCCTCGGCCAGCAGCGACTGCTGGTACTGCTCGATGGCCTTGGGGAAGCCGCCGAGCCGGGCCGAGATGTTGGCGACCGCCTCCTCGCCCTCGGTCGGCATGAGGTCGAAGATCATGCGCAGCCCGTGCACCGCGCTCGCGATGACGTTGATGTCGCTCGCCACGTCGCCGGAGTCGTAGCGCTCGAGGTCGAGCCCGAGCCGCTCCTGCATCGCCTCCTTGGCGACCCGCTCGCGCTCGGTCTCCGGTTCCAGCGGGTCCAGCTCGACCAGCGTCCGCCGGATCAGCTCCGCCTGGCCGGCGAACCCCTCCGGCGACAGGTCGTCGAGCTGATCGTCGTAGCCGGGCACGCCGATGGACGTGGCGCCGGTCGGGTTGAGCGGCGCCCACTCGTCGACGTAACGGTTCGCGAGGTCATCAATCTGTCCCACCCCGCGACCTTACCTATCGCGACCCCGTCCATTCGAGTAGCTTTTGCGCCGTCCAGGTGTTGACGACCCGCTCGGCGGGGACGCCGCAGAGGGCGGCGCGCTCGCATCCGTACCGTTGCCAGTCGAGCTGCCCCGGCGCGTGCGCGTCGGTGTCGATGCTGAAGAGGCAGCCGGCCTCGACCGCGACCGTCAGCATCCGCTTGGGCGGGTCCAGCCGGTCCGGCCGGGAGTTGATCTCGACCGCCGTGCCGTGCTCCACGCACGCCTCGAGCACCTTCTCCAGATCAAAATCGGACGGCGGCCGCGTACGCCCCCCGCGGTGCGCCCTGTCGCCATCCCCCTTCGCGGCGACCTTCCGTCCGGTCATGTGCCCGAGAATGTCCAGATGCGGATTGCCGACGGCCCGCACCATCCGCCGCGTCATCTTCGCCGCGTCGTCCCGCAACCCGCTGTGCACCGATCCGACCACCACATCGAGCCGTTCCAGCAGCTCATCCTCCTGATCCAGCGACCCGTCGGCCAGGATGTCGACCTCGATGCCGGTGAGAATCCGGAAGCCCTCGGGCAGCGCATCGTTGACCTTCTGCACATGGTCCAGCTGCTTGCGGAGCCGGGCAGGCGTGAGCCCGTTCGCCACGGTCAGCCGGGGCGAGTGATCGGTCAGCACCAGGTACTCGTGCCCGAGCTCGACCGCCGCCAGCGCCATCTCCTCGATCGGCGAGCCTCCGTCGGACCAGTCGGAGTGCGAGTGACAGTCCCCCCGCAAGGCAGCCCGCAGCGCCGCGGCGGCCCCGGCAAGATCGGTGCCCTCGGTCGACTCCAGCCGCCGCAGATAGGCCGGCACCTCACCCCCGAGCGACTCCGTGACGCACCGCGCAGTCACGTCGCCGACGCCGCTGAGCTTGGCCAAGGTCCCCTCGGCCACCCGCTGCAGCAACTCCTCCCGCGGCAGCCCCGCCACCGTCGCCGCGGCCGAACGGAACGCCTTGACCCGGTAGGTCGCCTCGTTGGCCCGTTCCAGCAGGAAGGCGATGCGCCGCAGGTCGGCAACCGGATCTCTGGAGGTCACCCGGCCAGCGTACGGGCGATCGGCCCGCCGGGCAGCCAACCGCGGTCAGGCCGGGATCGAGATCAGCGCTTCGTGTGCGGTCCGCCGCGCGGCCGGCCTCGTGTCGGCGAACCGGACGTGTTGCGCCCGCGGCAGCAGACGCCCCGGGCATGCGCCGCGTGGTCTCGAAGGTGGCGTACGGCTTGCTCGGCGGCATGGCGACATCGGCCGGCGGTGCGCTGATGACTGCTGCCATCTGGTGGGTCGGCCACCGATGACGCAGGGCGGACTTCCGTGCCTGTCATCGCAACGAGAAACGCCCGGCGGCTCGCTGGGAGCTGCCGGGCGTTGCCCTGCTGCATGGCGGTGGTGAAGGGATTTGAACCCTTGGAGGGCGTAAACCCTCACACGCTTTCGAGGCGTGCTCCTTAGGCCGCTCGGACACACCACCGGGAAGTACGTTACCCGACGCCCCCGGCGGCCCGCGCGCGGGTTACCCCTCTCGATCGGCGGGGGCGTTTTGGCAGGTACGCGCCGGGCGTGTCGACGTACCTGGCAGGATCAACTGTCATGAGTGTGCACATCGGCGCGCAGCCGGGGGAGATTGCCGAGCGGGTCCTGCTTCCCGGGGATCCGATGCGGGCGAAGTGGATCGCGGAGACGTTCCTGGAGGATGCGGTCTGCTACACGCAGGTCCGGGGGATGCTGGGGTTCACCGGCAAGTGGCAGGGCCAGACCGTCTCCGTGCAGGGGTCGGGCATGGGGATGCCGTCGGCCTCGATCTACACGCATGAGCTGATCAACGAGTACGGCGTGAAGTCCGTCATCCGGATCGGCTCCTGCGGCGCCCTGTCGGAGGAGCTCGGGCTCGGCGACGTGATCGCCGCGAACGGGTCGGCCACCGACTCGAACATGAACAGGGTGCGCTTCGACGGGCTGGTCGACTACGCGCCCGTGGCGGACTTCGGGCTGCTGCGCACCGCCGTGGACGTGGCCGAGCGCCGGGGCGTACCGATGCGGGTGGGTCCGGTGTTCGCGGCGGACGCGTTCTACACCGATCGGCCGGATCTGAACGACACGCTCGCCGACTACGGGGTGCTGGCCGTGGAGATGGAGTCGGCGGCCATCTACACGATCGCCGCCCGGTACCGGGCGAAGGCGCTGACGATTTTGACCGTCAGCGACCACATCAAGACCGGCGAGAAGATGGACTCGGCGCAGCGGGAGCAGGGCTTCTCCGCCATGGTGCAGATCGGGCTCGACACCGCGATCTCATAACCGCCGGAAGAACGACCGCATCAGCGTGGCGCACTCGTCCTCGAGCACGCCGGCGTAGACCTCGGGGCGGTGGTTCAGGCGTCTGTCCCGGACCACGTCCCAGAGGGAGCCGGCGGCCCCGGTCTTGGGCTCCCACGCGCCGAAGACCAGCGTTTCGATGCGGGCGAGCACCAGGGCCCCCGCGCACATCGTGCAGGGTTCCAGCGTGACGACCAGCGTGCAGCCGTCGAGGCGCCGGCTGCCCGTGACCTCGGCTGCCCGGCGCAGGGCCAGGATCTCGGCGTGCGCGGTCGGGTCCTCGTACAGCTCGCGCTCGTTGCCGGCGACGGCCAGCTCGATGCCGGTCGGGCTGTAGACCACAGCCCCGACCGGCACGTCCTCCGCCGAGGGGCGCGTGGACGCGACGGACAGCGCCCGCCGCATCCACGCCTCGTGCAGAGGACGGCTCCTCACGCGTCGCGCAGCTCTTCCAGCTCGTCGCCGGCGCCGAGCTTCTGGCAGATCTCCGCGGTCACGTCGGAGGGCAGCATCCCCTCCAGGCCGCAGAGGGTGAGCAGCCGGTTGGCGCTGATCCCCAGGTCGGCGAGGATCTCGACGTCCCCGACCGGGTCGGCGTCCGGGTCCGCCGCGGGCCGCTCGTCCTCGTCCTCGTCGTCGGCGTCGGCGTCAAAGTCCGACGCGGCGTCGTCATCGTCGTCCGCCGACCGGCTCCCGGCCAGCTCGTCGATCCCGACCGGCGGCGTCTCCACGTCGGCCAGCAGCAGCGTGCCGAGACGGCTCTCGTCCGCGAACGCCGAGTCCGACCCGAACACGCGCAGGTCCTCGCCGTCGTCCAGGCGCAGGATCACCAGGTACTGATCGTCGGCCTCGACGAAGAGCAGCGACACCTCGGCGTCCGGCTCGGCATCCCGCAGCCGGTCGACCACCTCGTCGATGTCGCCAGCCCCGGAGAGCTCCAGCTCGGACGCCGTCCAGCCGTTCTTGCCCCGCGCAACCGCGGCAGCGAAAGTCGACACGAATCCCCCCACGAACATGTGTTTCTCAGCGGATGACGGTAGCCCCTGCGCCGCCACAGGCGCAGCGCCACGCCCCGAAGGAGACAAAGACACCGTCTGGAAGGAGACAATTGCCGGGCCGCGGTGCCCGTCCGTGGCCGGACAGGGCCGTGCGCGTGACGATTACGCCGGCGGCGTCAGGCCGGGAAAGGTGCCGTACGGGCCCAGCTCGCCGAACGCCAGAGTGACCGGGATCTCGCCGAGCGGGAACTCGGTGAGCGGCGGCAGCTGGGGCGACCGGGTCATGCCGAGCGTGATGTGCGGCCGGAAGTCCGGGCCGACCGCGCCGAGCGGGGTGGCGCCCGCCTCCGCGATCCAGCCGAGCACCTCGGTGTGCAGGGCGTTCAGGTCGGGGCGGCGGACCATCTCGACGCCGAAGTAGACGCCGCCCTCGGGCACGTAGTAGTCGCCCTCGGGCACGACGGTGTAGAGCAGGCCGATCACCTTGACCGTCAGCGAGCGGTGGGGATGGGCGGCGGTCCGCTCCCGGACGGCGTCGGCGGGCCCGTCGAAGTGGGCTACGGAGACGTGGGCTGGGGCGCGGTCGCCCAGCGCGCTGATCCGGCTCGGGCCGGCGACGGTGGCGGCCAGGGCGGCCAGGCGGGCGTGGGTGGCGCGGCTGGGCAGGAGGACGACCCCGTACGGCATGTCAGATTCCGATCGTCGTGCGCAGGTGGCGCGGGTTCGGGTTGACGAAGGCGCCGCTGACGGTGATGACGGTGGGGACGGTCTCGTTGCCGCCGGCCACCGCGCGTACGTCGGCCGCGCCCTCCGGGTCCTGCCAGATGTCGACCCAGTGGGCCCGGCGCGAGCGAAGGCCAAGGGTGGTGCGCAACCGCAGGCAGAACGGGCAGCCCGGGCGCCAGTAGACGATCGGGCGGCCGTCTGTGGCCTGGCGGCGCTTGGCCTCGGCGGCGGCGAGCGAGCGCGGGAAGACGAGCGGCGACGCCACGACGGCCAGGAGCACGAAGAGGATCAGCGGCACCGGGCCCGACACGAGGAACAGGACGATCCCGGCAGCCAGCAGAGCGGCGGCTTGCGCCCAGCGGCGGAGCATGGTTTCGACCGTAGGGCACCGGGGCACATCGCGCTGCTGGTGATCACTGTCTTTTCTCTCGTGCTGCTTGCCGGCGTACTCGGCTTCGCCGTGGCCCGGCCCCGCGGACTGCCCGAGGCTGTGGCGGCTGTGCCGGCGGCCGTCGTCGCGGTCGTCGCGGGCCTCGTGTCGTGGCGGGACGCGCTGCACGAGCTGGGCGAGCTGGGGCCCACGGTCGGGTTCCTCGCTGCGGTGCTGCTGCTCGCGTACCTCGCGGACGAGGCCGGCGTCTTCCGCTACGCCGGGGCGACGGCCGCGCGCTGGAGCCGGGGCTCACCGCGGCGGCTGCTCGGCATCGTGTTCGTCATCGCGTCGGCGGTGACGGCGGCGCTCAGCCTGGACGCGACGGTCGTCCTGCTCACCCCGGTGGTCTTCGCCACGGCTTCCACCCTGGGCGTACGTCCGAAGCCGCACGTCTACGCCTGCAACCACCTGGCCAACTCGGCCTCGCTCCTGCTGCCCGTCTCCAACCTCACGAACCTGCTGGCGATGTCCGCGGCGGGGCTGTCGTTCCTGGCGTTCGCGGGGCTCATGGCGTTGCCGTGGCTGGCCGTGATCGCGGTCGAGTACCTGGTGCTGCGCCGGTTCTTCGCCGACGACCTGGACACGCCGGCGCACACCGTGGACGTGCCGCGGGAGCCGGCGCCACGGTTCGCGCTCGTGGTGCTGGGTGTGACGCTGGCCGGGTTCGCGGCGGCCGGGCCGGTGGGCGTGCACCCCGCGTGGGTGGCGCTCGCGGGGGCGGTCGTGCTGGCCGTGCGGGAGCGGCAGCCCGTACGTACGCTCGTCCGGCAGGCCAACCCGGGCTTCTGTCTCTTCGTGCTCGCGCTCGGCGTCGTGGTGCTGGCGGTGAGCCGCAGCGGCTTCGGTGACGTGGTGGACCGGGTGGCCCCGCACCACGCCGATCTGCTCGGGCTGCTGCTGATGGCGGGGCTGGCGGCCGTACTCGCGAATGTGCTGAACAATCTCCCCGCGACGCTGATGCTGCTCCCGCTCGCCGCGCACTCGCCGGGGCTGGTGCTGGCGGTGCTGCTGGGGGCGAACATCGGACCCAATCTGACGTACGTGGGCTCGCTGGCGACCCTCCTCTGGCGGCGCATCCTGCACGGCCGCGGGCAGCCGCCGGTGACCGGGGAGTTCCTGCGGCTCGGGGCCCTCACGGTGCCCGCTTGTCTGCTGGCGGGGGTGGTGTCGCTGTGGCTGAGTCTGCGAGTGTCGGGATTATGAGGATTCTGGTGTGGCTCACCGAGGGCACGTGGGAGGCGTGCGTGGACGCTGCCCGCGACTTCCCGGCGGCAGACATCACGCTGATGCACGTGGTCGACGTCGGCACCGAGGCGGCGCTGAGCGGATCGGCGGGACTGCTGGGCCGGCTCGCCGGGGCGGATCCGGCGGAGTTGCTCGCCGGTGCCGAGGTCCGGCTGTTCGAGGCGGCGCGGGCGCGGCTCGCCCGGGATGCCGACACTCTCACTCTGCGTGGGCGACCCGATCACGAAGTGGTGACAGCCTGCGCAGGAGCCGACCTCCTTGTCCTGGCCCGGGACGGTGAGCAGAGTCGGCTGGGTCCGCGAAGTTTGGGGAAATCGGCCCGATTTGTCGTTGACCACGCACCGTGCCGGGTGATGTTGGTCTGGCCGGCCGCTCCGCCGCGCCTGGACTCGCTCCCATGACGGCCGGTCAGATGACAGTGACGTGTCGGCGTCGTTTCGCGGCACGATGATCACGTTCGCTACCTGCGACAACTACTCACAGTGTCATTTCGAGCGCCGCCCTAATATGACGGCGTGACGCAAGTCATGGCTCCCAAAACCACCGGATCGGACATCACCGTTCGGCTGACCGGTGAGGAACATTCACAGATTTGCCCCGAGCGCCAGCTTCGATGTCTGTCATAAAGTCGACGTGTGAGAGTTGAGCAGCACTGGTGGAATGGTGACGTCAGGCTCGCACGCCGTGACGTCTACGTCCGCACCGACGGCGAGGTCTGGGAAGTCGAAGCCCAGATGGGCGGTCCCGCGGGCAAGTCGAAGGTGCAGCAGTGTCCGGGAAAGGCCTCCGCGCTGATCCTGGCCGACGCGTGGCGCGGACCACGCTGGCGGTGGCGTCAGATCTGAGGACGCCAGGAGCCGGGCTGCGCCGCATGCTTCCTCTCTCGGCCAGCCGACCATGACACCGAGCCGGGTCCCCTGTGGATCCGGCTCGGTCGTCTTTTCAGCCTCCGTCGCCCGCCTGTGCGCCACCTGAGCGAGGGCTCTGTTTTCGCTGGGGCACTGTGCCCACGGCGTTGCTCGCGCCGGCCGGGCGTCCTTGCGGTCGACTTCTTTACAGCTGGGCGGCTGCGATCGCGTCGTCCACCTCGGCGAAGATCGCGAAGTAGCGGTTCAGGCCGACGGTGTCGAGCAGGTCGACCACGAAGCGGCTGGCGCCGGCGAAGCTCATCCAGCCGCCGCGGGCGGTGATCACCTGCTTCGCCGTGATGAAGGCGCTGAGCCCCACGGAGTCGCAGAACTTCAGGCCCGACAGGTCGACGACGATTCGCGGCACGGGTCTCTCGAGCAGCTCCGCGAGGAGGAGGTGCAGCTTGGGGGCGGTGTCCGAGTCGAGCTCGCCGGTCAGACGCAAGACGGCGACATCGGAACGGTGATCATTCACTGTGGCCAGCATGGCATCGCTTTCGTCCTGGTTGGGAGGGTTCAGCCTAGATCCGGATGGGCGATCGGCGGCGCACACGGCGTCCGTCCAGATCGCGCAAGGTAAGCCGGATTACGCGCCGTGGGGGTCCCTCTCAGGGGCCGTACTCGCCTTTGCTGGATTTTCCCGGGCGTTCTGCGCATCGCTTCCCGGCCTCGCGCGCCTTGCGGCCGTCCTTCGCTGTGGGCGGCTTTCGCTGTGGGCGGCTTTCGGCCTTGCGGGTGCTGCGGGCGGGCCGGAAAATGCCGAAGGCCGGGTCCCGCGGTTGCGGTCCCGGCCTTCCGGATGCCTCCGGGGCTGCCGTGGTGGCACCCCGGGGAGCTGGCGGAGGATACGAGATTCGAACTCGTGAGGGTGTGAACCCAACACGCTTTCCAAGCGTGCGCCCTAGGCCTCTAGGCGAATCCTCCGTCGGACAGCTTACAGAACCCGTCCAGCCGCTTTCGCCGGGACCGCCCTCCGGGGTGCCGGAGGGGTTGGGTAGGCTGTCGGCAGCCCCTCGTGCGGCGTGTATCCCGTGAACCTCCCCAGGGCCGGAAGGCAGCAAGGATAAGCGGGCTCTGGCGGGTGCACGGGGGGTCCTCATTTGGGCCCCGCTTGTTTGTCGATGTCACACCCTCGACGGAGAATGGCGCGGTCGTCCAGAGGAGGCAGGAGTGGCACTGGCCCTCTACCGCAAGTATCGGCCCCGCACGTTCGCCGAGGTCATCGGGCAGGAGCACGTCACCGAGCCGCTGTCGCAGGCGTTGCGCAGCGGGCGGCTCAACCATGCCTACCTGTTCTCCGGGCCGCGTGGCTGCGGCAAGACCTCAAGCGCCCGGATCCTGGCCCGCTCGCTGAACTGTGAGCAGGGTCCCACCCCGGAGCCGTGCGGGGTGTGCGCCTCGTGCAAGTCGCTGGCCAACGACGGCGCCGGCTCGATCGACGTCATCGAGATCGACGCGGCCAGCCACGGCGGTGTGGACGACGCGCGCGACCTCCGGGAGAAGGCGTTCTTCGCCCCGGCGAGCAGCCGCTACAAGATCTACGTGATCGACGAGGCGCACATGGTCTCGTCGGCCGGCTTCAACGCGCTGCTCAAGCTCGTCGAGGAGCCGCCGGAGTACGTCAAGTTCATCTTCGCCACGACCGAGCCCGACAAGGTGCTCGGCACGATCAAGTCGCGGACGCACCACTATCCGTTCCGGCTGATCCCGCCCGCGACGCTCCGGCCGTACCTGCAGCAGCTGACCGAGGCCGAGGGCATCCACGTCGACCCGGCGGTGTTCCCGCTGGTGGTCCGCGCGGGTGGCGGCAGCGCCCGAGACACCCTCTCGGTGCTCGACCAGCTCATCGCCGGAGCCGGGCCCGAGGGCGTCAGCTACGCCCGGGCGGTCGCCCTGCTCGGCGTCACCGACGTCACCCTCATCGACGAGATGTGCGACGCCCTCGCCGCGGGCGACGGCGCCGCCGCCTACCAGACGATCGACCGCGTCGCCGAGGCCGGCCACGACCCCCGGCGCTTCGCCTCCGATCTGCTCGAGCGCTTCCGCGACCTGATCGTGCTCCAGCAGGTCCCCGACGCCGTCACCAAGGGCCTCATCGACGGCCCGGCCGACCAGCTCGAGCAGATGGGCGCCCAGGCCACCCGCCTCGGCCCGGCCACCCTCTCCCGCTGCGCCGACATCGTGCACAACGGCCTGGTCGAGATGCGCGGCACGACGGCGCCCCGGCTGCTGCTGGAGCTGGTCACCGCCCGGATGTTGCTGCCCGGGGCGGAGGATTCGACCGGGGCCCTGCTGCAGCGCCTCGAGCGGATGGAGCGGCGGCTCACCCTTTCCGGTGACGCCGACCTCACGCCTCCGGCCGCTGCCCCGATGCCCGCCGCGCCGTCCGCCGGTGTGCCTGCCGCTCCGGTGAGCGAGGCACCGGGGGCGCCGGCCGCTTCCGGGGGCGGCATCTCCGCGGCCCGGGCGGCGGCCAAGGCTGCGGCGTCGAGGCGATCGGGCCCCGCGGGCAGTGCG
Source organism: Actinoplanes oryzae (assembly GCF_030757795.1). GTDB lineage: Bacteria > Actinomycetota > Actinomycetes > Mycobacteriales > Micromonosporaceae > Actinoplanes. The sequence continues at coordinate 30,349 of NZ_JAUQWH010000067.1, read as the reverse complement.
GCCCCGGCGGCTCCTGGGGCGCCAGCGGCTTCCGCGGCCTCAGCTCCTGTGACGGCTGCGCCAGTGTCGTCTGCTCCGATGGCCGCTGCGCCAGTGTCTTCTGCTCCTACGGCTGCACCGGCGGCGTCTGCCCCATCGGCAGCATCGGCTGCGCCGGTTGCGGCTGGCGCTGCGGGGGTTGCGCCGGGATCCGTGCCGCCGGTGCCGGGCGGGTCGGTGAGTCCGGTGAGTGGCGCACCTGTGGTGGCGCCGGTCTCGGGTGCGCCGGACTTCGACGGGCTCGACGACCTGGTGCCGCCGGACGAGGACATGGCCCCGCCGTGGGACGACGACGATCCGGCGTTCGCCGCGGCCGTGTCGGCTCCCGCCGCGGTGTCGACACCTCCGGCCGCGCCCGCCGCCCCCGCGCCCGCCGCCCCCGCGTCCGCCGCCCCCGCGTCCGCCGCCCCCGCGTCCGCCGCCCCCGCGTCCGCCGTGCCTGCCGCGCCCGCGCCCGCCTCGGCCGTGCCTGCTTCGGCTGCGCCCGCGTCGGCGTCCGGCCAGCCCGTTTCGGGGGCGCCTGCTGCTGTGCCGACTTCGGCCGCTGCTGTTTCCGGCGGGCTCGCTGCCGGAGCGCGTGCGTCCGCGGCGCCGGCGTCCGCGGCGCCGACTGGTGTGTCGGGGGCGCCGGCGGGAGTGATGCCGGATGCGCCGGAGGACGCCTGGGAGACCGAGGCGGCTCCGCCTGCTGTGCCGGGGCAGTTGACCGCCGCCTCGATCCGGGAGGTGTGGCCGGAGATCATCTCGACGGTGGGGCGGAAGAGCAAGAAGATCGCCGCGCTCGCGCAGGGGGCGACGGTGCGGGAGCTGGAGGGGCAGACCGTCGTTCTGACGTTCCGCTTCCCGGCGCACGCCCGGATGGTGGCCGCGGATCCCGGGCTGATCTCGGACGCGCTCTACGAGGCGCTCGGCGGCCGTTGGCAGATCCGGTGCGACGTCGCGGGCGAGGGGGGCGGCGGTGGCTCGGCACCTCGCCGGCCGCAGGGTCCTCCGCCGGGCGGCCCGCAGAGTGGTGCCGCTCGGGAGGCCCAGGGCGAGAGCGTCCCCGACCGCAGTGCGGCCCCGCGTGCCCGGACCGCCGAGAGTGCGCCGGCCCGCAGCCGCGAGGCCGTCTCGCAGGCCGCTCCCGCCCGCGGCCGGGAGGGTGCACGCCCGGCAGCGCCTGCGGGAGCCGCCGCGGGCGGGACGACTGCCGCCGATGATGACGACGGCGGGTGGCCGGAGCCGGTTCGCCCGGGCGGGCTCGCCGTGTCCACGCCGGCGCCGGGCGGGAGCGCCGAGCCGGAGCCCGAGGACGACGACGAGTGGCCCGAGCCCGTCCGCCCCGGCTCTCAGGCGCCCGCTTCGCCCGCCATCTCTTCTCTCGATTCGCCGGGGAGCTCCGCAGCCCCGCAGAGCGCCCCGCCCGCGGTTGCGCAGAGCGGTCCGTCCCCGGTGAGCCCGGCTCCCGGATACGCCGCAGCCCCGACGAGCCCGGTCCCGGCGGCAGCCGCCCCGGCGAGCGCCGCTCCGGTGAGCACGGCCCCGGCGAGCGCGGCTCCGGTGAGCACGGCCCCGGCGAGCGTCACTCCGATGAGCTCGGCTCCGACAAAACCGGCGGGTGCGGCCCCCACGGCATCGGCTCCGGCGAGCGCGGCCAGCAGCGCGATAGCGGCGGCACGGGCAGCGGCCGCGCGGGCAGCGGGCGCCGCAACCGCCCCGGGAGCCGCGCGGGCAGCGGGCGCCGGGTCGACCCAGGCAGCCGCGCCCACGGCGAGCGCCGGAGCCAAGGCGACCGCCCCGGCATCCGACAAGGCGCCCAGCCGGGCGGCGGCGGCCGTGGCGGCGGCCCGGGCCCAGAGCGCCGGCCGAGCCGCGGCGGGGGCGGGCGCCACGGGCACCTGGTCGGACGGGTCGCCGACGGAGGAGGCTCCTTACGATCCCGAGTACGACGGGCCGGCGCGCGCCGACGGGGCGTACGAGGGGTTCGACCCGGGCGACGAGCCGCTGGACGACGTCATCGACGAGAAGACCGCGCGCAAGAGCAGTGAGGCGCAGGCGGTGCAGTTGCTGCGGGACGCCTTCGGGGCCGAGCTGATCAGCGAGTCCTGACCCGGCTCCGTGCGCCCGGCGCGAAGACCGGGACAATGGAGCTGACCATCCCCTTTATCGAGGAGTTACGTGATGCGCCCCGGTGGACAGCCGAACATGCAGCAGATCATGAAGCAGGCGCAGAAGATGCAGCAGCAGGTCGCCCAGGCCCAGGCCGAGCTGGCCGAGACCGAGCTGACCGGCACCGCCGGCGGCGGGCTGGTGACGGTCGTGGTGACCGGGCTGGGCGAGTTCAAGTCGGTGAAGATCGACCCCAAGGCGGTCGACGCCGACGACGTCGAGACGCTGGAGGACCTGGTGCTGGCCGCCATCCACAACGCGGCCGAGGCGCAGCGGGAGCTGACCGAGCAGAAGATGGGCTCGGCGACCGGCGGTCTCGGCGGCCTGAGCCTGCCGGGGTTCTGAGCCCGTGTACGAAGGTGCCATCCAGGATCTGATCGACGAGCTGGGGCGGCTGCCGGGCGTCGGCCCGAAGAGCGCCCAGCGGATCGCCTTCCACATCCTCTCGGCGGACCCGGCGGACGTGAACAGGCTCGCCACGAGCCTGCGCAAGGTGAAGGAGCTGGTCCGCTTCTGCACGACCTGCTTCAACGTGGCCGAGTCGGAGCAGTGCCGGGTCTGCCGCGATCCGCGGCGGACCAACGAGGTGCTCTGCGTGGTCGAGGAGCCCAAGGACATCGTGGCGATCGAGCGGACCGGCGAGTTCCGCGGCCGCTATCACGTCCTGGGTGGCGCCATCAATCCGCTCGAGGGCATCGGCCCGGACAACCTCCGGATCCGTGAGCTGCTGCTGCGCGTGGGCACGGGCGAGGTCAAGGAGCTGATCCTCGCCACCGATCCGAATACTGAGGGTGAGGCCACGGCGACCTACCTCGCCCTTATGATCAAGCCCATGGGTCTCGCCGTGACCCGGCTCGCCAGTGGTCTTCCGGTCGGCGGTGACCTGGAGTATGCCGACGAGATCACCCTCGGCCGAGCTTTCGAAGGCCGTCGAGCCGTTTGAGTTCAAGATCGAAGGCCGCGAGCCGTCGCGGCCCAAGATCACTCCTCTGTGTCATCTGCAAGTCACCGCCTGGTTAAATTTTCCCTGAGGTCACACCTTCGTCACGGAGCGGCGTGAAGTTGGTTACGAGCTATTCGGCCTCTTGACCGGCAGGCGGAATTACGTGAGCGTTCCTCTGACACGCGAGCGACCCACCGCCTCGCGGGTCGAGCGCGCCAGCCTCGAAGTCACCAGCTTCGGGTCCGGCCGTCGAAGTCCACGTACGCGACAACCGATCGGTTGCCCGCGCTGCGGGGCCGGGCCGACCCGGCGGTGCCAGACGCCGCGGGCCGGTGAGGCGTCGCACCGCGGACGCCGGGGAGAGGACCGGGCGCTCCATGGTCGTAGGACCAGGCACAGCGGTTCCTGAGCAGGTTCCGGCAGTACCGGACCCCGCGCAGGGCGCCGCACCCGGCAAGAAGATCGAGGGCCGTTCGCTCGGCCGCATCGCCTGGAACCGCCTCAAGCGCGACAAGGTCGCCATGGCCGGCGGTTACACGATCGTCTTCCTGATCCTGGTGGCGCTGCTCGCCCCCGTGATCGTGAAGCTCCTCGGTGGGCCGCCGAACGAGTTCCATCAGGACCTCATCGACGTCAATACGCTCGCCCCCAAGGGCGGCACCGGCATCAGCGGTGACCACCTGTTCGGTGTGGAGCCGCAGAACGGCCGCGACATCTTCAGCCGCGTCGTCTACGGCGCGCGCATCTCGCTGCTGATCGCGTTCCTGGCCACGCTGCTCTCGGTGGTCATCGGCGCGACGCTGGGCGTGGTGGCCGGCTTCTTCGGCGGCTGGGTGGACTCGCTGATCAGCCGGGCGATGGACGTCTTCCTGGCGTTCCCGCTGCTGGTCTTCTCGATCGCGCTGGCCGGCGTCATCCCCGACACGGCATTCGGGCTGTCCGGTGACACGCTGCGCATCGCGTTGCTGATCTTCATCATCGGCTTCTTCAGCTGGCCCTACATCGGCCGCATCGTGCGCGGGCAGACGCTGTCACTGCGGGAGCGCGAGTTCGTGGACGCCGCTCGCAGCCTCGGTGCGCGGGGCCCGTACATCATCTTCAAGGAACTGCTGCCCAATCTGGTGGCGCCGATCCTCATCTACGCGACGCTGCTCATTCCCACGAACATCCTGTTCGAGGCGGCGCTGTCGTTCCTGGGCGTCGGCATCCGGCCGCCGACGGCGAGCTGGGGCGGCATGCTCTCGGACGCCGCCCGCTTCTACACCCTGTGGCACTTCATGTTCTTCCCGGGCATGGCCATCTTCATCACCGTGCTCGCGTTCAACCTGTTCGGCGACGGTCTGCGCGACGCGCTCGACCCGAAGAGCAGGCGCTGATGAAGACAGGGACGACTTCCGCTCCAGCCAGGCGGTCCACTTCCGGGCCGTTCCACCAGGGAGGTTGCTAGTAGTGTTCCGCAAGAAGAGGGTGCTGGTGGCCAGTACGGCCGTCCTGGCACTCGCCTTGACCGCCGCCTGTAGCGGCAACAGCGATTCCGACTCCGACAGCGGCTCGGCCAAGGCCGAATTCAATACCGCGCTCACCAAGGTGTTCAACCCTTCCGACAAGAAGGGCGGCACCATCAAGCTCGCCAACGTCGGCGACTGGGACTCGCTCGACCCGGGCGAGACCTACTACGGCTACTCGTGGAACTTCCTTCGGCTCTACGGCCGTAGCCTGCTCACGTTCAAGACCGAGCCCGGCGAGGCCGGCAACCAGCTGGTCCCGGACCTCGCCGAGGACCTGGGCGTGGCGAGCGACGGCGGCAAGACCTGGACGTACAAGATCCGCAAGGGCGTCAAGTACGAGGACGGCACCGAGGTCAAGGCCGCGGACGTCAAGTACGCCGTGCTGCGCTCCACGGACAAGGAGACGTTCCCGAACGGCCCGGCGTACTTCGAGGCGTTCCTGAACCTCCCCGAGGGCTACAAAGGCCCGTACAAGTCCAAGGGCGTCAACACCGACCAGGCCATCTCGACGCCGGACGACTACACGATCGTCTTCCACCTGAAGCAGGCGTTCGGCGGCTTCGACTACTTCGCGATGCTGTCGCAGACGGTGCCGGTGCCGGAGGCCAAGGACACGGGCGCCAACTACAAGCAGCACGTGGTCTCCACCGGCCCGTACATGTTCGACACGAACAACCTGGGCAAGGACTTCTCGCTCAAGCGGAACCCGAACTGGGACCAGGCGACCGACCCGATCCGCAAGGCGCTGCCGGACCGCTACGAGGTTCAGCTCAACGTCAACGCGGACGACATCGACAACCGGCTGCTCTCGGGCGACCTGGACCTCGATGTGGTCGGGACGGGCGTGCAGCCCGCCGCGCTGGGCCGCGTCGTCGGTGACCCGACGATCAAGGCCGGCACCGACAACCCGTCGATCGCGCGCCTGAACTACACGTCGATCAACGGCAACGTCGCGCCGCTGGACAAGCTCGACTGCCGCAAGGCCATCGAGTACGCGTGGGACCGCACCGGCTACCAGACCGCGTACGGCGGCCCCCTCGCCGGTGGTGACCCCGCCACGTCGGTCCTGCCGCCGTTCATCCCGGGCTACCAGAAGATCGACCCCTACCCGGTGAGCGCGCCGACCGGTGACGAGGCCAAGGCCAAGGAGGCCCTCGCCGCCTGTGGTCAGCCGAACGGCTTCGAGACCAACATCGCGTACCGGGCGGAGCGTCCGAAGGAGAAGGCCGCCGCCGAGTCGCTGCAGCAGGCGCTGGGCAAGGTCGGCATCAAGCTGACCCTCAAGCCGTTCCCGCAGGGCGACTACTTCTCGCAGTACGCCGGCAACCCGGGCTACGCCAAGACCAACAAGCTCGGCCTGGTCATCAACAGCTGGGGCGCCGACTGGAACGACGGCTTCGGCTTCCTCTCGCAGATCGTCGACAGCCGGGTCATCCGGGAGACCGGTGGCTCGTCGAACGTCTCCGTGCGTGACCCCGAGGTCGACAAGCTGCTCGACCAGGCGGTCGCGGAGACCGACAACGCCAAGCGCGAGGCCTACTGGTCGCAGATCGACCAGAAGGTCATGGACGGCGCCTACATCGTGCCGGGCATCGTCTCGAAGTCGCTGCTGATCCGCCCGAAGAACCTGACGAACGTGTTCGTCAGCCAGGCGTACAACATGTACGACTACCTCTCGCTGGGCGTCAAGTAACAACCACCACCACCTCTCCGTACTAGATCCGATTGGGCGGGTGAAGGCAGCAGGCGGCCGGTCCGGGGCGACCCGGGCCGGCCGCCGGAGCCGGGCTTAGTGATCACCTACATCATCAGGCGGCTGTTCGCAGCCCTGCTGCTGCTCTTCATCGTCAGCGCCGCAGTCTTCTCCATCTTCTATCTGGTGCCGCGCCTGGTCGGTGCGACCCCGGAGACGCTCGCGACCCGGTACGTCGGCCGCGCGGCGACCCCGGAGACGGTCCACCTGATCGCCGAGCGCCTCGGCTTCTACGACCCGGTGTGGCTGCAGTACGGCCGCTGGGTCAAGGCGATCTTCGTGGGCGCGGACTACAACATCGGCAGCAGCATCGAGCACTGCCCGGCGCCCTGTTTCGGGTACTCGTTCGTCACCCACCAGCCGGTCTGGCCCGACCTGCTCGACCGCCTGCCGGTCACGCTGTCGCTGGCCATCGGCGCGGCGCTGCTGTGGGTCGCGTTCGGCGTCTCGACCGGTGTCCTCTCGGCGCTGCGCCGGGGCACCTTCCTCGACCGCGCCGCCATGGGCATCTCGCTCGCCGGCGTCTCGCTGCCGATCTTCTTCACCGGCCTGCTGGGCCTGCTGCTCTTCAGCTACACGCTGGGGTGGACGGCGTCCGGCGGCTCGTACACCCCGTTCTTCGAGAATCCCGGCGAATGGTTCTACAGCCTGCTGCTGCCGTGGATCGTGCTCGCCTTCCAGTTCTCCGCGCAGTACGCCCGGCTCACCCGCGCGGGCATGCTGGAGACGATGAGCGAGGACTACATCCGTACGGCGCGCGCCAAGGGCCTGCGCGAACGGGACGTCACCACGCGGCACGGCCTGCGCGCCGCGCTGACCCCGCTGCTCACGATCTTCGGCCTCGACTTCGGGCTGCTGCTCGGCGGCGCGGTCCTCACCGAGCAGGTCTTCTCCCTGCCCGGCCTCGGCAAGTTCGCCGTGGACGCGATCACGAACAACGACCTGCCCAAGGTCCTCGGGGTGACCATGATGGCGGCGTTCTTCGTCGTCGTGGCGAACCTGATCGTGGACCTGCTCTACGCGGTGGTCGACCCGCGGGTGAGGATCAGCTGATGGCCGAGAACTTCCTCGAGGTCAAGAACCTCAAGATCTCCTTCCCGACCGACGACGGCCTGGTCAAGAGCGTCAACGACCTGTCGTTCTCGCTCGAGCGCGGCAAGACGCTCGGCATCGTCGGCGAGTCCGGCTCCGGCAAGTCGGTGACCAGCCTCGGCATCCTGGGCATCTACAACAAGAGGAACGCACAGGTCGAGGGCGAGATCTGGCTCGACGGCAAGGAGCTGGTCAGCGCCTCCGACGAGGAGCGGCGCAAGCTGCGCGGCAGCAAGATGTCGATGATCTTCCAGGACCCGCTCTCCTCGATGCACCCGTACTACTCGGTCGGGCGCCAGATCATGGAGGCCTACCAGGTCCACCACCGGGTGTCGAAGCAGGTCGCCCGCAAGCACGCGATCGACATGCTGGGCCGGGTCGGCATCCCGCAGCCGTCCCGCCGCGTGGACGACTACCCGCACCAGTTCTCCGGCGGCATGCGCCAGCGCGCGATGATCGCCATGGCACTGGTCAACGACCCCGAGCTGCTGATCGCCGACGAGCCGACCACGGCCCTCGACGTGACCGTGCAGGCGCAGATCCTCGACCTGATGCTCGACCTGCAGGAGGAGTTCAACTCCGCGCTGATCGTCATCACCCACGACCTCGGCGTCGTGGCGGAACTCGCCGACGACGTGCTGGTCATGTACGGCGGCAAGTGCATCGAGTACGCGAGCGCCGCCACGATCTTCGAGCAGCCCGAGCACCCGTACACCTGGGGTCTGCTCGGCTCGATGCCGCGGATCGACCGGCCGCAGATGGAGCGGCTCGTGCCGATCCCGGGCCTGCCCCCGTCCCTGATCAACCTGCCCACCGGGTGCGCCTTCAGCCCCCGGTGCGCCTATGAGCCGCGGACCGGCGGTCTCGGCACGACGGTCCCGCCCGAGCTGGCCCCGGCCGGCGGCAGCAAGCACCTGGTGCGCTGCCACCTGCCCACCGAGGAACGGCAGCGGATCTGGGCAGAAGAAGTGAAGCCGAAGCTGGAGGCACAGTGAGCGAACACCTCGACGACCCGGTGCCGGAGGAGATCCACCGGCAGGAGCGGGCGGAGAAGGGCGAGCCGCTGCTGTCCGTACGCGGCCTGGAGAAGCACTTCCCGATCACCAAGGGGCTGCTGCGCCGGCAGGTCGGTGCGGTGCGCGCGGTGGACGGCGTGTCGTTCGACGTCTACAAGGGTGAGACGCTCGGCCTGGTCGGCGAGTCCGGCTGTGGCAAGACGACCACCGGCCGGCTGCTGACCCGGCTGGTCGAGCCCACCGGCGGGCAGATCGACTTCGAGGGCCAGGACATCGCCCACTGGAAGCAGGGCAAGCTGCGCCCGCTCCGGCGGGACATGCAGATGATCTTCCAGGACCCGTTCTCGTCGCTGAACCCGCGGCACACGGTCGGCACGATCGTCGGCGCGCCGTTCCGCATCCAGAACGTCAAGACCGAGCACGGCATCAAGCGGGCCGTGCAGGACCTGCTGCAGCTGGTCGGCCTGAGCCCCGAGCACTACAACCGCTACCCGCACGAGTTCTCCGGCGGTCAGCGGCAGCGCATCGGCATCGCCCGCACCCTGGCACTGCGGCCGAAGCTGATCGTGGCCGACGAGCCGGTGTCGGCGCTCGACGTGTCGATCCAGGCGCAGGTCGTGAACCTGCTGGACGACCTGCAGACCCAGCTCGGCATCACGTACGTCTTCATCGCGCACGACCTGTCGGTGGTCAAGCACATCTCCGACCGCGTCGCCGTCATGTACCTGGGCAAGGTCGTGGAGATCGCCGATCGCGACGACCTCTACGCGAACCCGCGGCACCCCTACACGGTGGCGCTGCTGTCCGCCGTGCCGGTGCCTGACACCAGCCGCCGCGACCGCACGAAGCGCGACCGCGTGCTGCTGCAGGGCGACGTGCCGAGCCCGATCGATCCGCCGTCCGGCTGCCGCTTCCGCACCCGCTGCTGGAAGGCGCAGGACATCTGCGCGACGGAGGAGCCGCAGCTCACCGTGCGGCTCGAGGACCCGGTCTCGCACCAGACGGCGTGCCATTTCCCGATCACGGACGACGAAGTGGTCGCGGGACGCGCGCCTGCTGCGGTCTAAGATCAAGATCCACAAGCAGATGTCGTAGCGGGGTGGGTGGTACAGACCGTCGCTCCCGCCGAGGTGCCCGGAGGAGCTCTGCTGGCCGCTGACGCGTCCAGATCGCAAAGCCCCTCCGGGCGACGTGCGTGAGTGGTCGCGCCCGAAGATCAAGACCTGAAGGCGTCGGCGTGCCGTGTCGCCCAGTCGGCGAACCGCTGGGGCTCCCGGCCCAGAAGATCGCGGACATCGGGGCTGATCCGCAGCTCCCCGAGCCGGGGCGAGCCGAGGATGTCCAGCGTGCCGGTGACCACGTCCGGTGGCATGAAGCGGGACATCTCCGCGCGCGCCTCCGCGGGCGACTGCTCGACGAAGTTCACCGGGCGGCCGATCGCCGCGCCGATGTCCCGTACCCGTTGGCGAGGTGTGCTCAAGGCCGGGCCGGTCAGCTCGTAGACCCGTCCGGCGTGACCCTCGCCGCGCAGCACCACGGCGGCCACCTCAGCGATGTCCGCGGGGTCGATGACCGGCAGGCCGACGTCGCCGAACGGTGCCGCCACCGGCCGGCCGGAGCGGACCGCCCCGGCCCAGGCCATAGCGTTCGACGCGAATCCCCCGGGCCGGAGGATCGTTCCCCCGTCGCCGACGGCCTCCTCGATCCGCCGGAGCGGGGCGTGCGACACCGACTCGGGCCGGGTGCCCGCGGCCTGCGACGACAGCAGGACGACCCGGCCGACCCCGTTGGCCTTGACGGCGTCGAGGATGTCGTCGATGTCCACGTCCGCCCCGGCGCCCGGGACCAGCAGGAACAACGCCGACGCACCGGACAGCACCGAGCGCAGCGAGCCGGGCTCGGTGAGGTCGGCGCTCCGGTGGCGTACTCCGGGAACCGCGTGCCGGGAAACGGCCGTGACCTGCTCTCCCGCCCGGACCAGCGCCTGGATCAGCGGCCGGCCCACGTTACCGGACGCCCCCGTCACCACGATCATGATCGCTCCGTCTCCCCGCGTCCCGTGTGGACGCGCGGGGCGAAGCTAGCATCGCGGGGATAGTAGGTACCTAGGAGAAAGTGACTATCCCGTGCCTGACGACCCGACCCTGGCCTGTCCCGTCTCCCCGGTGGTGGACATGGTCTTCAGCCGGTGGACGACGCCGATCCTGTGGAGCCTGAACTACCAGGGCAGACAGCGCTTCGTGGAGCTGGCGCGGCGGATCCCGGCCATCAGTCCCAAGGTGCTGACGCAGCGGCTCCGGCAGCTCGAGCGGGACGGGCTCGTGCGGCGGACGTACCACCCGGAGGTGCCGCCCCGGGTGGAGTACGAGATCACCGAGCTCGGGCAGAGCCTGGCCCCGATCTTCGCGCACCTCGCGGAGTGGGCGTCCACCCATCTCGACGAGGTGCGCGAAGCTCAGCGGGAGTACGACGTGCCGCTCACTCCCAGGTGATCTGCGGGGAGCGGTAGAAGTCGACGCCGCGGAGGGTCCAGCGGGGGCCGTAGGCGCCGAGGCGGGCGGAGAACGACGTCCAGTCGTGCGTGGCGGCCGGGGACCAGCCGAGCTCGGCGATGGCCGGCAGCCGCGGGAACGCCAGGAACTCGATGTCGTCCAGGTCGCGGAGGGTTTCCGACCACAGGGGCGCCTCGACACCGATGACCGCCGGGTCCGTGACGCCGGCGAGGTGGGTGGCGGGATCCCAGCCGTACGCGTCCCGCACCTCGATGTAGCCCGCCCACGACAGCCCGATCGGGGTCGACGGGTCGTACTTCTGATCGATGTAGGCCTTGTTCGCCGGGGACATGACGACCTTGGTGCCCTTCGTCACGGCGGCGGCGAGCGTGGGGTTGGTGGTGGTCGTGCCCCAGTACTGCGCGACGGCCGTGGCGGCCGCCGGGGACTTGGCGATCTCGTTCCAGCCGTACGCCGTCTTGCCGTACTTCGCGACCAGCGGCAGCACCCGGTTCTGGAACGTCACGTAGTCGGCCTCCGTGGTGGCGTGCGCCTCGTCACCGCCGATATGCAGGTAGGGGCCCGGCGTGAGCGCGGCCAGCTCGCGGAGCACGTCGTCGACGAACCGGTACGTCGTCTCCGACCCGATGCACAGCGAGCTGTAGCCGACCTCGGTGTCCGTGCGCGGCGGCGGCGCCACCCCGTCACAGGTGAGCTCGGGGTAGGCCACCTGCGCCGCGTTGACGTGCCCGGGCATGTCCACCTCGGGGATGATCGTCACGTACCGGGCGGCGGCGTAGCGGACGATGTCGGCGTACTCGGCCTGGGTCAGGAAGCCCGGACCCTCCCCGTCGACCCCGGGACCGCCGTTGTCCTGCGTGAGGCGGGGCCAGCTCTTGATCTGGATGCGCCAGCCCTGGTCGTCGGTCAGGTGCAGGTGCAGGTGGTTCACCTTGAACCGGCTGATCTCGTCGATGTACGCCTTGACCTCGGCGGGAGTGTGGAAATGGCGGGCCAGGTCGAGCATGGCGCCGCGGTAGGCGTACCGGGGGAAGTCTTTGATCGTGCCGCCGTTGATCGTCCACGCCGTGCGCACGACGGTGCGGGAGTCGATCTCCGCCGGCAGGAGTTGCAGCAGCGTACGGGTGCCGTTGAAGAGCCCGGCGAGCGCCGCGGCCCGGATGGTCACGTGCTTCGGGGTGACCGTGAGCGTGTAGCCCTCCCGCGCCCCGGTTCCGCCCAGCTGCAGCGAGATCGACGGCAGCCCGGGCAGCGTGGCCGGCAGCACCGGAAGGGCATAGCCGGTCGCCGGGCGCAGCTCCCGGGCCAGCTGGTCGGCGATCTTCCGGGCCGCCGGCGGCGCTGTGACGGCGGTCAGGGCGGTCAGACGGAACGTGGCGCCGGGCGCCGGCGTGACCTCGGCCGGTGCGGGAATCACGCGGGACAGGGCGGGGGCCTGCGGGGGAGCGGCTGTTGCCGGGCTCGCCACCAGGGGCAGAGCCAGCGCCGCGGCGGCAAGCGCACGGGAGATGACGTGAGTGGCCATGCCCGACGTTACATAGCCACGCGTCTATCAGTAAAGAATCCTTAGCCTTCGGGCCGGTGGAGGATCCCGACCGCGACGGCATGGACCGCGTCGAGATCGGCGGGATCCTTGAGCGTCGCCTTGGCGCCCGTGACCGCGTACCACTCCTCCGCGTCCTTGTATTGGACGCGGACCGTGACCTCGCCCGCCGCCAGCTCGGACCGCAGCGTGAGGTCGCCCGTGATGACGCCCACCTCGTCGGTCATCACCCCGCCCTGGCCCGCGGTTATGTCCGTGGTGCGCGCATTGTCACCCTCCGGCGCCGGGGCGGCGGTCTCCGGAGTTGCGGCGGGCTCGGTCATCGGTCCATCTCCTCAGGTCAGCACGTGGCCAGCATGTCGTCGAGAGCCGCCTTCTCCTTTGCCGTGACGGTCAGCTTCCACACGCTCTTCACGGTGATCCAGTCCTCGGCGTACTCGCACCACGAGCTTTCCTGCTCCGGCTTCCACGTGGACGGGTCCTGGTCGCCCTTCGACCGATTGGAGGACGCCGACACCGCGATGAGCTGCGGATCGTCCAGGTCGTTGGCGAAGTCCTCGCGCTTGTCCGTCGTCCACTTGTTCGCCCCGGACCGCCACGCGTTGGCCAGCGGCACCATGTGGTCGATGTCCACCTTCGCCGGATCCGTGATCTTGTCACCGTCGTAGAAACTGACCCACGTCCCGGCGACGACGTTGCACCCGGAGAACTTGACGTTCGTCCCGTCCCGCTTGAGGACCGAGTCGCGAACATCGCAGTTGGACCCGGTGTCGCGCCAGTGCGGGAACTTTTCCCGGCTGTAACCGCTCATCGACCCGGCCTTCGCGACCACGGTCAGCTCGCCGAGCTTGGCCTTGGCATCGGCGCCGGTGCCACCGCCGTTGCCGCCGTTGGACGAGCTCCCCGTCCCGGAGCCATCGGTGACTTGCACATCACAGCCGGCGGCGGTCACCGCCACGAGAGCGGCAGCAGCGACACGGAGCGAGAGAACCATACGAGGGGCCACGGACAAAGCGTATGCATACTTCGGACCTTTCGCGCGGCTCGTCACCCCTGCCGGGTTCCTCCCGCCCGGCGCGAGCGCCGTCCCGGAACGTGTCCGCTGTTCGGACGGACAGGTCAGCGACACGGCCAAGATCAACTCTGCCGTCCTGACACGATCGTGCCGCGATCAGCCGAATACCACTGGTGACGGTCCCCTGTGGCGGGGTCATGCCGCAGAGTGATCGAGCACTTTCTTTCTCCGGTTCGCTTTCGCAAGGAGCACTTCGATGTCGTACCCGCCGTCCGGCCAGCCCCCGATCCCGGCTCCCCAGCCCGGCTACGGCCCGCCGCCCGCGGCTCCCGCCAAGAAGAAGAGGACCGGGCTCGTCCTGGGCATCGTGGGCGGTGTTCTCGGGCTGTGCTGCGTGGGCGGCGTCGCAGCCGTGGCCTTCGGCGGCGGAGACGACAAGGACGTCACGGCCGCCCCCGCACCTTCGGATGCGGCGGAGGCGCCGGCGGCGGCGAAGCCGGTGCAGACCAAGGAGGCCGCCGAGCCCGCGAAGAAGCCGGACACGCCCGGGCTCGGCGACGCGGTGCGCGACGGCAAGTTCGAGTTCAAGGTCAGCAAGCTGGACTGCTCGAAGACGAAGGTCGGCAGCGACCTGCTCGGCGCGAAGGCGCAGGGCAAGTTCTGCCAGATCTCCCTCACCATCAAGAACATCGGCAAGGAGGCCCAGTACTTCGACGGCTCCTCGCAGAAGGCGCTCGACAGCAAGGGCACCGAATACTCCAACGACACCGAGGCGGAGATCTACGCCAACGAGGACAGCTCCACCTTCCTCAACGAGATCAACCCCGGCAACAGCGTCAAGGGCAAGCTCATCTTCGACGTGCCGAAGTCGGTCGAGCTGACGAAGATCGAGCTGCACGACAGCATGTTCTCCGGCGGGGTCGAGGTCGCCCTGTCCTGAGGCCACGCGGGTCGCGGAGCTTCTTCCTGCCCGGCGACGAGATCGTGGTGGTCTTCTCGCCGGACGTGCTCCGCGCCATGGGTCTCGAGGCCGCGATCTGAGCCGCCGCCCGGGTCGGAGCGCGGGGTCGCGCGGGGTCGCCGCAACCCGATCTGAGCCGGCGGCCCGCGTCGGAGCTCGGCGACGCGCGAAGTCGCCTCGACACGATCTGAGCCGCCGACGTCGGAGCTCGGTGACGCGCGGGGTGGCCTGGAGGATCAGCGCTTGGCGAGCTCGGCCGCGATGAGCTCGGCGAGCTGCACCGAGTTGAGGGCCGCGCCCTTGCGCATGTTGTCGCCGGTGATGAAGAGGTCCAGGGCCCGGGGGTCGTCCATCGCGCGGCGGATGCGGCCGATCCAGGACGGGTCCGTGCCGACCGCGTCGATGGGCATCGGGAACTCGCCCGCCTCGGGGTCGTCGACCAGGATGACGGCGGGGGCGTTGCGGAGGATGGCGCGGGCCTCGTCGGCGTCGACCTCGGAGCCGAAGACGGCGTGGACGGCGACGGAGTGCCCCGTGACGACCGGGACGCGGACGCAGGTGGCCGAGACCTTGAGGTCGGGGAGGCCGAGGATCTTGCGGGGCTCGTTGCGGAGCTTGAGCTCGTCGCTGGACCAGCCGAGGGGCTCGAGCTCACCGGACCAGGGGACCACGTTGAGCGCCAGCGGGGCGGGGAACGGGCCGAGGTCGTCGCCGACGGCCTGGCGGACGTTGCCCGGGCGGGAGCCGAGCGTGCGGTCGCCGGCGACCTTGGTGATCTGGTCGTGCAGGGCGTCGACGCCGACCTGGCCCATGCCGGAGACCGACTGGTAGGAGGCGACGACGAGCTCCCGGAGACCGTACTCGAGGTGGAGCGGGGCGAGCGCCATCACCATCGCGGTGACCGTGCCGTTGGGGCTGGCGGTCAGGCCGAGCGGGCGGTAGCGCAGGTGGTCCTTGTTGACCTCGGGGATCACCAGCGGGACGTCGCGGTGGAGCCGGAAGACCGCCGAGTTGTCGACGACCGTGGCGCCCCGGGCGGCCGCGATCGGGGCCCACTCGGCCGCGACCTGCTCGGGCACGTCGAACATGGCCACGTCGACGCCGTCGAAGACCTCCGGGGTGAGCTCCCGGACGGTCAGCTCCTCGCCGCGGCAGGGCAGCTGCCGGCCCGCCGAGCGGGCCGACGCGACCAGGCGGATCTCACCCCAGACGTTGCGGCGGGAGGACAGCAGCTCGCGCATCACCGTGCCGACGGATCCCGTCGCTCCGACCACGGCGAGGGTGGGCTGCGCGCCCATCGCCGGCTACCGGCCGGTGCCCGCGTAGACGACGGCCGTCTCGGTCCCGCCCAGCTCGAAGGTGTCGTGGACGGCGCGCACGGCCGTGTCGAGGTCGCTGTCGCGGCAGACCACGGAGACCCGGATCTCGGAGGTGGAGATCATCTCGATGTTGACGCCGGCCTCGCCGATGCAGGCGAAGAACTGGGCCGCGACGCCCGGGTGCGAGCGCATGCCGGCGCCGATCAGCGACACCTTGCCCACGTGGTCGTCGAAGAGCAGGCTCTTGAACTTGATCTGGTCCTTGATCTTGTCCAGCGCGGCCATGGCGGTGGGGCCGTCGGCCTTGGGCAGCGTGAACGAGATGTCGGTGCGCCCGGTGCCCTCGGTCGACACGTTCTGCACGATCATGTCGATGTTGATCTCGGCCTGGGCGACCGTCTCGAAGATGCGGCCGGCCGAGCCGGGCTCGTCGGGCACGCCGACGATCGTGATCTTGCCCTCGCTCCGGTCGTGGGCGACCCCGGTGATCAGTGCCTGTTCCACGTTCGGGTCCTCCATCGATCCGGTGACGACAGTGCCGGGCTTCTTCGAGTACGACGAGCGTACGTGGATCGGCACCTGGAACCGGCGCGCGTACTCCACGCATCGCAACATCAGCACCTTCGCACCGCCCGCGGCGAGCTCGAGCATCTCCTCGTAGGTGATCTTCTCGATGTGCCGGGCGTTCGGGACGATGCGCGGGTCGGCCGTGAAGACGCCGTCCACGTCCGTGTAGATCTCGCACACGTCGGCGTGCAGGGCGGCGGCCAGTGCCACCGCCGTGGTGTCCGAGCCGCCGCGGCCGAGCGTCGTGATGTCCTTGGTGTCCTGGCTCACGCCCTGGAAGCCGGCGACGATCGCGATCGCGCCCTCGTCCAGCGCGGTGCGCAGGCGGCCGGGCGTGACGTCGATGATCCGCGCCTTGCCGTGCACCGAGGTGGTCAGCACGCCGGCCTGCGAGCCGGTGTAGGACCGGGCCTCGTAGCCCAGGTTGTGGATCGCCATCGCCAGCAGCGCCATGGAGATGCGCTCACCCGAGGTGAGCAGCATGTCCAGCTCGCGGCCGGGCGGGAGCGGGCTCACCTGGTTGGCCAGGTCGAGCAGGTTGTCCGTGGTGTCGCCCATCGCGGACACCACGACGACCACGTCGTTCCCCGCCTTGCGGGCGTCGACGATGCGCTCCGCCACACGCTTGATGCGCTCGGCGTCCGCCACGGACGATCCGCCGTACTTCTGCACCACCAGGGCCACGGCAGCCGGCTCCTTCCCAGAGTCAATCGCTGACCAGACTAGCGGCGCGGGTCGCGTACCCCGGCATGCGATCCCAGATTCCGGCCCGGCGCCGCCGCGTGCCGTACGCCCCAGCCGCCCCCGCAGAGGCGAGAATGCTTCGATGCGAACCTCCGCCACGTTGCTCGCCGCCCTGCTCCTCGCCGGCATCGCGGGGTGCGGCGACGACGGTGGCGCGGAGCCCGTGCCGCCCCCGGCGAGTTCCGCCTCCCCGGCGGCCCAGCCGGACCCGGACGCCCGGCTGGCGCTCGCGGGGCGCGCGGCGCTGGCGGCGGACCGCAGCTACACCGCGGTCTACACCTTCAAGGCTTCCGACCAGGGCGAACGCTCCGTCATGGCGACGGTCGCGGCGGACGGCAGCTGGCGGGTCGACATCCCGGGCGGGGCGCTGGGCGGGGCCGTCGACGTCGCCATCGCCGAGACCGCGGCGGGGCTGTTCCAGTGCGCGCTTTCCTCCGCCTCGTACGCGATCACCCCCTCCTGCGTCCGGCTGGGCGACAAGGGCGAGCGCGTCCCCAAGAAGTACGACCCCAAGGTCGAGCGCGTCTTCCGCCAGTGGCTGCCCGTCTTCACCGACCGGCAGGCCGCGTTGTCGGTGGGCACGGCCCTGCCGCTGGACGGCTCGGCGGGTCAGTGCTACTCGGTGGACTCGATCTCGGCCTCCCTGTCGGCGCCCGTGGACGTCGGCATCTACTGCTACGCCGACGACGGGCTGCTCACCGCGGCGCGCGTGACCTTCGGCACGATCACCCTCGCGGGGACCCCGGCGGCGGGCCCGGCGACCATCGATCTGCCCGGGCCGGTCACGGGCGGCGAGCCGCTGAGCCTGGACGCCCCGCCGGTCGTACCCGTCGTCCCGTCGGCCTCGGTCGCCGTCCCCTCCCCGTCCGCGTGACGTTCCTGTTGATCTCACGATGCGGGCGTAGAGTTAGCCACGGCCGATGAGCTGACGTAGGGTCACGATTGACATGCTGCACGCGCTCCTTCTCCTTCGCTGCCGCGACGAGGCCCCATCCGAGGCCGGCACCTCGTCGCGGAGTTGACGCGCGCCGGTCGTTCCTCGCGAACCGACCAACTCTTCCAGGAGCCCGCATGTCCAGCGACGTAAGCGCCGATCCCATCGCCCGGCAGGCCCCCAGCCGGATGCCGTTCCAGCGCTACACCGCCTACCAGCAGCAGTTCGCCGTCGACCTCCCCGACCGCCAGTGGCCCGCCCGCCGCATCGAGACCGCCCCCCGCTGGTGCGCGGTCGACCTGCGCGACGGCAACCAGGCGCTGATCGACCCGATGTCGCCCGACCGCAAGCGGCGCATGTTCACGCTGCTGGTCGCGATGGGCTACAAGGAGATCGAGGTCGGCTTCCCGGCCGCCAGCCAGACCGACTTCGACTTCGTCCGCCAGCTGATCGAGCAGGACCTGATCCCGGACGACGTCACCATCCAGGTGCTGGTGCAGTGCCGCGAGCACCTCATCGACCGTACGTTCGAGTCGATCCGCGGCGCCAAGCGCGCGATCGTGCACTTCTACAACTCGACCTCCACGCTGCAGCGCAAGGTCGTCTTCGGCCTCGACAAGGCCGGCATCACCGACATCGCCACCACCGGCGCCCGGCTCTGCCAGAAGTACGCGGAGATCCACACGCCGGACACCGAGATCTTCTACGAGTACTCGCCGGAGTCCTACACGGGCACCGAGCTCGACTACGCGCTGGAGATCTGCTCGGCGGTCATCGACGTGATCGACCCCACGCCCGACCGCCCGCTGATCATCAACCTGCCGGCCACCGTCGAGATGGCCACCCCCAACGTGTACGCCGACAGCATCGAGTGGATGCACCGCCACCTGCCCCGGCGCGACAGCGTGATCCTCAGCCTGCACCCGCACAACGACCGCGGCACCGCCGTCGCCGCCGCCGAGCTGGGCGTGCTGGCCGGCGCCGACCGGGTCGAGGGCTGCCTCTTCGGCAACGGCGAGCGCACCGGCAACGTCGACCTGGTCACCCTGGGGCTGAACCTCTTCTCCCAGGGCGTCGACCCGCAGATCGACTTCTCCGACATCGACGAGATCAAGCGCGCCGTCGAATACTGCAACCAGCTGCCGGTGCACGAGCGCCACCCGTACGCGGGGGATCTGGTCTACACCGCCTTCAGCGGCTCGCACCAGGACGCGATCAAGAAGGGCCTGACCGCCCTGCAGCAGGAGGCCTCCGACGCCGGCGTCGACGTGGACGGCTTCGAGTGGGGCGTGCCCTACCTGCCGATCGACCCCAAGGACGTCGGCCGCACCTACGAGGCCGTGATCCGGGTCAACTCGCAGTCCGGCAAGGGCGGCGTGGCGTACATCATGAAGGAGGAGCACAAGCTCGACCTGCCGCGGCGCCTGCAGATCGAGTTCTCCGGAGTGGTCCAGCACGTCACCGACGCCGAGGGCGGCGAGGTCGGCCCGCAGGCGATGTGGGACATCTTCGCCGGTGAGTACCTGGTCGACCACCAGCAGTTCGGCATCATCGAGCTGGAGCGCTACACGACCGCCACGGTCGACGGCAAGCTGGAGATCGACGCCGAGATCCGCCACCGCAACACCCGCCGCCCGGTCACGGCGCTCGGCAACGGCCCGATCGACGCCTACTGCCAGGCCCTGGAGCCGCTGGGCATCTCGGTCCGAGTCCTCGACTATGCCGAGCACGCGCTGACCTCCGGCGAGGACGCGCAGGCCGCGGCCTATGTCGAGTGCGAGATCGGCGACCGCACGGTCTGGGGCGTCGGCCTCGACGCCAACATCGTCACCGCGTCGATCAAGGCCGTGACCAGCGCCGTCAACCGGGTCCGCTGACGTCCTGACCCAGGTGCGCCGCCGGTCACGAGCCGGCGGCCCCTCGCACGCCGTCCTCCACGAGAGAAGCGCGAGCCACGCCGCCCGGTCACCCCGGGCGGCGTTCTTCATGCCGACGTACGGTCGGAGCTGCGCGGATCCTCCACCCGCCGGCTGCGGTAGATCTCCCCCACCGCCGCCTCCGCACGCCACGGGCGGGCCAGATCGAGCGCGATGTGGAACTCGGGCGCCCCGCGATCCAGCGTGACCACGGCAAGATCGTCCCCGGGCCCGACCGTGGCCAGGACGCTGCCGTCGGGCCCGAAGACGGCCGAGGGCATCAGACCGGCACTCTGCCGCGGCACGGACAGCCCGAGCCAGTAGTTGTGGATCGCCGCGTGCGCCTGCGCCTTCCGGAAGAAGATCTCGTCGACGGGCCAGGCGGAAAGCAGCAGACAGTTGACGCCCAGCTGCTCGTACTCCGCGAAGAGGGTGGGAAAGTTGACCTCGATGCAGATGGCCAGCCCGAACCGGTAGCCGTCGACATCGAACACCACCGGCTCGAACCCCGGGCTGTAGAAGCGGGTGATCTCGGTGTTCGAGCAGTAGCGCTTGTCGTAGCGGGTGACGATCCGCCCCGCGTCCGAGATCACGTAGAGGCTGTTGTGCGGCCGGTGCGGCGGCGTCAGCGGGTGCGCCGACCCCATGACCACCCACAGCCCCAGCTCGGCGGCCAGCTCCGCGACCGACTCGAGCTCCTCGCGGACCGCCGGCCAGTCGACGTCCGCCCAGCCGGCGATCTGCTCCTTGGCGTACCCGGAAAGAAAGCCCTCGGGAAACTGCACCAGGCGCGCGCCGGAGGCAGCGGCCTCCCGCATGATCCGGCGCGCGAGACGCCCGTTGTGCCGGGCATCGGCGCTCCCAGCCGGCTGGGTGACGGCGATCCGCATGCGGACACCCTTGCACATAGGATCCGGTACCCATGGAACAGTGGGGCGCCGCCCTCTACGGCGATCCGTGCCGGGAGTGCGGCTTCGATTGGGCACTGACGCCGCGCGAAGCCGTCGAGTGGGTCGCCGGTTGGGGGCCGCGCGTCGAGGCTGCCACCCGGGACGTCGAGGGTGGCAGGCGCCGGCCCGAGGGTGGCTGGTCTGTCGCCGAGTACGTCTCGCACGTCGGCGACAATCTGCGCCAGTGGACCGAGCGGGTGCAGAGTGCCCGGCTCGCCGGAGAGCGTGACGTCGCGGGCTACGACCCGGACGCCCTCGCCGCCGCCCGTGGATACGCGACCCTGCCCCTCGCCGTCGCCGTCTGGTCCAGCACGCTGGCCGCAGTGACGTGGGCCGATGTGGTCGGCCGGGCGCTGGACGAAGGGGTGGAGTTGCGGCACGCCACGCGGGGGATTCAACGGGCGGCGGACGTGGCCCGGAACAACTGCCACGACGCCCATCATCACCTGTGGGACATCCGTCGGATCCGGCGGTCTTGAATCAATCTTTGAAGTTTCCTAAGAGAAGTTGACGGCGGCACCCTTTGTCTAGTTGAGTCGGGGGTATCCCATTGACGCCGCTGCGCCTCCCCCAGGGCGTGGCCGGCGTTTCCCCCGGTGCGGAAGACGGTGCTGCATGCCCAGAAAACGGCTCCTGGCAATTCTCTCGACGGTCGGTGTGGCGCTTGCGGGCGCCGCGGCGGCGGTGGTGCCCATGACCGCTTCGAATGCGGCCGAGGCCTGTGTCGCCGCGTACAGCAGCTCGGCGGTCTACACCGGCGGGCAGAAGGCGTCGTACAGCGGTCACAACTGGACCGCGAAATGGTGGACCCAGGGCGAGGCGCCCAGCACCGGCGGGTCCGGGGTGTGGGCCGACAACGGCGCCTGCGGTGGCGGCACGTCCACTCCGCCGCCGACCGGCACCTGCAATTATCCGAACTGGGTCGCGGGTCAGTTCTACGCGGCCGGGTCGATCGTGAAGTACACGAACGGCAACTACTACCGGGCGAAGAACGAGAACCCGGGCTACGACCCGGTGATCAGCACCTGGTACTGGGAGCCGTTCTCGTGCAGCGGGAGCACCACGCCGCCGCCCACCAATGGCACGAGCAGCTTCCCGGTGACCGAGGCGCAGTTCAATCAGATGTTCCCGAACCGGATCGGCTTCTACTCGTACGCCGGTCTGATCGATGCCGTGAAGAAGTATCCCGCGTTCACGACGACCGGCAGTGACACGGTGAAGAAGCAGGAGGCCGCGGCCTTCCTGGCGAACATCAACCACGAGTCGGGCGGGCTGGTCTACACCGAGGAGCTGAACCAGGCGAACTGGCCGCTCTACTGCGACGCGAGCCAGCCGTACGGGTGCCCGGCCGGCCAGTCGGCGTACCACGGGCGCGGCCCGATCCAGCTGAGCTGGAACTTCAACTACAAGGCGGCCGGCGACGCGCTCGGCATCGACCTGCTGAACAACCCGGACCGGGTCAAGAACGAGGCGTCCGTGGCCTACCAGACCGCCGTCTGGTACTGGATGACGCAGCGGGGCCCGGGCACGATGACGCCGCACGACGCGATGGTGAACAGCCGCGGCTTCGGCGAGACGATTCGCAGCATCAACGGCTCGCTGGAATGCAACGGGGGCAACCCGGCGCAGGTGCAGAGTCGCGTGGACGCGTACAACCGGTTCACGTCGATCCTGGGTGTCAGCCCGGGGGCGAACCTGTACTGCTGATTGCGCCTACAAAGACAGCGCCGGCCTGGTGGGAACGCCCGCCACGGTCGGCGCTGCCGGTCGCGGGGGCAGCTGGTGCGGAACGGGGTTCGGCACCATCATCGACTCGATGGCCGGGGCGACCGAGCGATTCTCGGTGAGCTGGATCAGGCGTGCGGCGCGGGCCAGGGAGCCCGTCTCGCCGTCGCGGAAGCCCTCCCGGTAGCCCTTTTCGTACCGTTCGCCGCGGCCCATGGCGCGGCCGATGGCGAAACACGAAGAGCCGGCGAGAGCGATCAGGAAGAGCAGCGCGAAGGGGGTCACGGCAGGCCTTTCGAGATTCGGATATACCGAAAATTAGTCGAAACCAGACAAACTCCTACCCCGTGCCGTGATCAATTACGCGTACGGGTGACCCGAGGATCTGCGGGAACTCCGCCGGATCCTTCGGGCGGCACAGGTGGTAACCCTGTCCGTAGGAGCAGCCGAGCCGCCGCAGCGCCTCCAATTGCGCCGCATTCTCGATGCCCTCGGCCACCACGCGCAGCCCCAGAATGTGACCGAGCTCGACGATCGTGCGCACGAGGGCGAGATCCTCTCCGGTGAGCTCGGCGCGGGCGATGAAGGCGCGATCGATCTTGAGCTCGTCGACCGGGAGCTCCCGCAGGTACGCGAGCGACGAGTAGCCCGTACCGAAATCGTCGATGGACAATTGCACGCCCAGCTCGCGCAGGCTGGAGAGCGAGGCCACCGCGGCGTCGGGATCGCTCATCAGCACCGACTCGGTCAGCTCCAGCGTGACGGCGCTCGACGGCAGCCCCGCCACGGCCAGCGCGCGCGTGACGTTGGCCGCGAAGCGCGGGTGGACCAGCTGGTGCCCGGAGACGTTGACGTTGAGGGTCAGGTCCGGATAGGTACGCCGCCACGACGCCACCTGCGCCGCGCTCGTCTCCAGCACCCACTGCCCGATGTCGACGATGAGCCCGGACTCCTCCGCGATCGGGATGAAGTCGACCGGCGACACCAGCCCGCGCGTGCCGCTGTGCCAGCGGATCAGCGCCTCCGCGCCGGCGATCTCCCCGGAGTCGAGGCGGACCAGCGGCTGGTACTGCAGGCGGAACTCCCCCTCGAGCAGCGCCTGTTGCAGCTCGCCGCGCAGGCTCAGATAGTTGAGCGCCTCGGTGTGCATGTGCGGCTCGTAGACGACGACGCGGGTCTGGCCCTCCTTCTTGGCCCGGTACATCGCGATGTCCGCCTGGTTGAGCAGCTCGTCGGAGCGGGCGTGCTCGGCCCGGGTGATGGCCACGCCGACGCTGGCGCCGATGAAGATGTCCCGCCCGGAGATGCGGAACGGCTCCTTGACCGCGACGATGATCCGCTCGCCGACCGAGATCGCCGACTCGATCGGGGAGTTGTGCAGCAGCACCGCGAACTCGTCGCCGCCGAGCCGGGCGGTGGTGTCGCTGGCCCGGACGCAGCCGCGGATCCGGCCGGCCACCGCGTGCAGCAACTGGTCGCCCGCCTCGTGGCCGAGGCTGTCGTTGACGCCCTTGAACCGGTCGAGGTCGATGAAGAGCACGCTGGTCGGCTCGGTGGCGGCCGCGCGCGCCGCCAGGACGCGGTTGAAGATCTTGAGGAACAGGCCGCGGTTGGGGAGCCCGGTGACCGGGTCGTGGTGGGCCTCGCGGACCGCTTCGACCGTACGGGCATCCGTGAGCGCCAGGCTCACCTGCTGAGCGAAGGCGGTCAGCTGGTCCCGGTGCTCGGTGAACCGGTCGGCCGGCCCGGGCAGGCGGGCGACCAGGCTGCCCGCCATCTCGCCGGTAACCCGGACGGGGGCGGCGATGACCGTCCCGGCCTCCGGATCGGTCAGGCTCACCGGCCGCATCAGGACGGTGTCCTTGGCCATCGCGTCCCGCGCCTCGGCGTGCGGGCCGTCCGGGTCGGCGAAGTCGTAGCCCTCGGCCCCGGCCGTCGACGCGACGCTGAGCCGGCGGGTGCGGCCGGCCTCGGCCAGGATCAGAGCCACCGGGGCGCCGCCGAGCAGGGCCGCCGTGCCGCTGGTCACCGCGTCCAGGATCTCGGGCAGCGGCTTGCGGTTGGAGATCGCGCGCTGGATCGTCAGCAGCGTCTCGACGAGCTGCTGGCGGGTTCGCGTCTGCTCCAGCAGGACCAGCCGCTCGGCCGCCTCCCGCTCCCGCTCGGCCCGCAGCGTGCGCTCGGCCGACAGCACCCGGATGCTGCGCAGGGCCAGGCCGAGCACCTGGGCCATGCCCTGCAGCATCTGGCGCTCCTCCGGCTGGAACGGCTCGTCCAGCCGGGCGACCACCAGAGCGCCGTCGACGCCGTCACCCAGGTTGCTCGGGACTGCGTACAGGTCGCCCAGCTCCGGCACGGACAATGTTCCCTGCGCCGACGCGACCGCCAGCAGCCCCTTGGTGGGGACATTGACACCGAAGCCCCACGCGCCGTGCACGGTGTCGCCGAGCACCACGGCGCCGGCCTCGGCCTCCACCATCTCGGTGGCGCGCTCCACGGCGACGGCGATGGCGGCGGCCTCGCTCGCGGACGCGTTGACGGCCGTGAAGTACTCCGTCAGCTGGTGAGTGGACCAGGTGAACATCAGGCGAGCGCCATCGTGACGAGGGTCAGGGCGTGCGTGCCGAGCGAGCCGCGTACCCGGGCGATCTCGCCGAGCGTGTAGGCGCCGCCGAAGGGCACGTCACCCAGGGCGGTGCGCAGGGCCTCGACTTCCTCGCGTACGCCGTCCGCGCCCAGCTCCGCCAGCCGGCCCCCGCAGTTGAAGGCGAGGACGCCCAGCGGCTCCTGACCGCCCAGCGCGTCCAGGGCCTCGCGGCACGAGGCCTCCGCCCCGGCGACCATCGAGTCGCGATCGCCCTCCATCAGCCAGCAGATGCTGCCCTGCGGCATGGTGGCCAGGCCCGTCACCGACCTGTCGTCCTGGTTCGCCTCGGTGATCACCCGGATGTCCTCGCCGCTGCGGCGCGACAACCCCACCGCCTCGATCCGGCGTCCCGGAGTGATCAGGTCCGCCGAGGGATCGAGCCCGCGGTGCCGCAGGAGGACGTCGAGCGCGTGCTCGCCGTCCAGCTCCAGGATCCGGCGCTGATCGCTGCGGGTGATGACCATGGGCGGCTCGACCCGGTGCCAGCCGTGCCCGATGCCGATGCCGATCGGGGCGTCCGAGCCGATCCCCACGCCGATCACCGCCCCGGTGACCACGCGGTCCTCGCAGAACTGGTACGACCGCGCGCCGCCCGTGTCGTGCGCGGTCAGCCCGCCGACCAGGGGCACAGCGGCGCCGAGCACGGAGTAGGCGCCCCGGACGATCTCGTGCGGGTTCCCCGACATGCCCTCGCACAGCAGCACGAGGGCCGTGTACGGGCGGTTGATGCCGGTCATGGCCGCGGCGACCTCCGCCCCGGCTTCGCGGTGACCGTTGCCGCCGACGTACGCGAGGAGCGTACCCACCTGGAAGCCGTCCCCACCCAGGGCCGTGACCGCCACGCCGCCCCTCGTCGCCCCGCCGGTCGAGGAAAGCTCGCCCAGGGCTGTCCCGCCCACGATCGCGGCCTCCGGTCCGGCCTCCGCGCGCACGGCGTCCAGCAGCGCGGGCAGGTCGTACGACGTCGAGGCGAAGACGAAGACCGCTTTCGGCGTACGCCCGGCGAGCGCGCCGGTCGTCGCCTCGGCACCGGCCTTCGCGGAGTCGGGGGCGGCACTGTGGCCCGCACCGAACCACCGACCCGGGGTGCTCTGCATGACCTCCCTATCGGCAGGTGGCGCGCATCACTGAGCTAGCTTGTTCGCGTGACTGACTCTGACCTCGCGCGGCAGGTCCGCGACGTAGCCCGGCTGACCGGCGAGTTCACCCTCCGCTCCGGCCGGATCGCCAACGAATACTTCGACAAGTACCAGTTCGAGGCCGACCCGGTCCTGCTCGACCAGCTCGCCGAGCGGATGGCCGTGCTGATCCCCGAGGGCACCGAGGTGCTGGCCGGCCTGGAGATGGGCGGCATCGCGGTGGTCACCGCCGTCGCCCGGCACGCCAAGCTGCCCACGGCCTTCGTACGCAAGCAGGCCAAGCAGTACGGCACCGCGCGGCTGGCCGAGGGCGCCGAGGTCGCGGGCCGCCGGGTGCTCGTCGTGGAGGACGTGGTCACCTCCGGCGGCCAGGTCGTCCTCTCCACGGCCGACCTGCGCAAGCTCGGCGCGCACGTGGACCACGCGCTGTGCGTCATCGACCGGCAGGAGGGCGGCTCCGAGGCACTCGCCGCCGAGGGCATCACGCTGCGGGCGCTGCTGACCCGCCAGGACCTGGCCTAGTCTCCTCCCGGACCCATTCGAGGTACGCGGGGTTGCCGCCGAGGACGGGCAGGGCGAAGACGCACGGTACGTCGTAAGGGTGCTCGGCATCGGCCCGCGCGACGATCT
Source organism: Actinoplanes oryzae (assembly GCF_030757795.1). Lineage (GTDB taxonomy): Bacteria > Actinomycetota > Actinomycetes > Mycobacteriales > Micromonosporaceae > Actinoplanes. Next base: position 3,244 of record NZ_JAUQWH010000067.1, on the reverse strand, counting down.
CGGGCACCAGCGAGGCGCGGGTGTGCAGGGCGACCCGCGCCTCGGGCTCGTCGTGGACGGCGCCCTCCCAGCGGTAGATCGACCGGATGCTGGTGACCTGCTGTCCGCAGGCCGCCAGCCTGTCCTCGACCAGCCGCCTGGTGAACGCGGCGAGCCACTCGGCGCCGGCGGCGGTGACAATGACCTCGCAGACGTCCTCGCTCACGCGTGAGTCACCACACAACCGTTGTCCGGATGCGTGGTGGAGGCGATGACGGCGTCGAGCCTGTCACGCGTACGGACCAGATTGGTGATCTGAGCGTCGATGCGCTCACGCTCGGCAGCCAGGATGGCCCGCGACTCGGGGGTGCTCTCGTTGGCGTCGACACAGGGCAGGAGACTGGCGATCGTGCTGCTGGACAGCCCGGCGCTGTAGAGCATCTGGATCAGCTGCACCCGCTCGACGGCCGGGTCCGGATAGTGCCGTTGCCCGCTGGGACTGCGCTCCGACCACAGCAGCCGCTGCTCCTCGTAGTAGCGCAGCGCCCGCACGCTCACGCCTGCCTTCGTCGCCAGCTCACCGATCCGCACCGTGACTCCTTGCCTCTGACGTCAACGTCAGGGTTGAGCGTAGCTCGCGCGCCGCAATGGCCCTCGCGGTGGGCGCCTCCCACCCAGGTCCGCCGCGCCCTTCGCCGCGCCCTTCGCCGCGCCCTTCGCCGCGCCCTTCGCTGGCCATTCGCCGGCCCTTCGCCGCGACCCGGTAAAGCCGTTCTGAGCTGGGCTTTCGTGCGCTGGGGGATACCGATTTCGCGGCTGACGGAGAGTCGGATAGTATTGACCAGCACGCAGCGGGGTGTGGCGCAGCTTGGTAGCGCGCTACGTTCGGGACGTAGAGGCCGCAGGTTCAAATCCTGTCACCCCGACCATGTGCGACGTCAGGGCCGGCTCCTTCGGGGGCTGGCCCTGACTGCTTTTCCGGGGTTGGCTTTCCGGGTGCGGCGCACCCGAGGCGGAGCGCGACTGTCCCCAGCCGAAGTCGCGACGGACCCGAGCCGAGCCGGGCCGAGTCGTGACGGAGCCGAGTCGCGACCGAGCCGAGCCGAGCCGTTACCGAGCCGAGTCGTGACGCGACCGAGCCGAGCTGAGCCGTGACCGAGCCGAGTCGTGACGGGGCCGAGCCGTGACCGAGCCGAGCCGAGTCGAGTCGTGACGGGGGCCGAGCCGAGGTCGATGTGCCGGCGGTGGGAGCGCGGCGCGGGGGAGGCCTCGCTGCCATTCTTGCCCGGGTGACTGGGACCGATCGCGTGCTTCGTCACATCGCCTGTCACCGCCGAGTCTCCGCCACTGCGACGCCCGCCTGTTGCCGCGCCGCGATGCCCTGGCCGACGGCGGGTCTCCGAGGCCGGATGCCCACGATGCGTTGCGCAGCGGCTGGGACGCTGATCAGCGCGTCGCGGCGGACCGAGGGCATCTGCCCCTACGCCGCCGGGCAGCCGGTGAGATGTGGCGGCGTCGGCGCCTGGCGAGCGCCCTGGACTGAGCACGGGCGCTCAGCAGGCCTCGCGGATGTGCGAGGCGCCCGCGTCCGGCATGCGTCCTGGCCTGCGACGACTGGTCATTTGCTCCAAGTTGTTGGAGAAAGTTGGAGCAAAGTTGGAGCTGGCGCTGGGCTCGGTGGTGGGCAGCGTGGCGGCGGTGGGACGGCCCGCGCGCCGGGTGGGCGGCGCGCGGGGTGGGTTGGTCAGCGGGGGATCAGGGTGAGGATCGAGGCTTCCGGGCGGCAGGCGAAGCGGACCGGGGCCGTCGGGTGGGTGCCCAGGCCGGCGGAGACGTGGAGCCAGGAGTCGGAGCCCGGCCAGCGGTGGAGGCCCTTGGCCATGGAGCGGGGGAGGTCGCAGTTGGTGGTCAGGGCGCCGTAGGTGGGGACGCAGACCTGGCCGCCGTGGGTGTGGCCGGCGAGGAGGAGGGCGAAGCCGTCGGCGGCCATGGCGTCGAGGACGCGCTTGGCGGGGGTGTGGGTGACGCCGAGGTGGAGGTCGGTGCCGGGGGTGGCGGGTCCGGCGACGGCGGAGTAGTCGTCGCGGTCGATGTGGGGGTCGTCGACGCCGACGAGTTCGATGGTGCGGCCGCCGGCCTTGAGGGTGGTGCGGGCGTTGTTGAGGTCGGCCCAGCCCGACTCGGTGAGGGCGGTGCGCAGCGTCTCGGTGGGCAGGTCGACGCCCTGGACGTATTCGCCGGAGCCGAAGACGTAGCTCAGCGGGTTCTTCCAGACCGGGCCGCGGTAGTCGTTGGAGCCGAAGACGAAGGCGCCGGGGAGGGCGAGGAGGGGGCCGAGGGCGCGCAGGACGCCGGGGACCGCGTCGGGGGAGGACATGTTGTCGCCCGTGACGATGACCAGGTCGGGGTCGGTGCCGGCGAGCGCGGCGATCCAGGACTGCTTGCGATGCTGGTCAGGCATCATGTGCAGGTCCGACAGGTGGAGGATGCGCAGCGGTTCGGCGTCGGGTTCGAGCACCGGGACGTCGACCCGCCGGAGCGTGAAGAGGTTGCGCTCGACCAGGGAGGCGTACGCGAAAGTGGCCGCGCCGGTGGCGGCCAGCGTGGCGGCGGCGGTGATAAAGGGGCGCTTGCGCATGGGAGCCAGAGTAGTTTGGGCGTCCATGGGAACGCTGAAAGACCGCCTGACCGATGATCTGCACACCGCGATGAAGAGCCGGGACGAGCTCGGCACCTCCACGCTGCGCATGGCGCTCGCCGCCGTCCGCACCGCCGAGGTGTCCGGGGATGCCGCCCGGGAGCTGTCGGACGACGAGGTGCTCGCCGTGCTGACCAAGGAGGCGAAGAAGCGGCGGGAGGCCGCGTCCGCCTTCTCCGGGGCCGGCCGGGCGGAGCAGGCCGCGAAGGAGAGCGCCGAGGGCGAGATCCTCGACCGCTACCTGCCGAAGCAGCTGTCCGACGAGGAGATCGCGACGCTGGTCAAGGGCGCGCTCGAGGCGGGCGGCTTCGCGAGCAAGGCGCAGATGGGCCCCGCGATGAAGGCCGCCCAGGCCGCCGTCGCCGGCCGCGCCGAGGGCGGCCGCGTCGCCGCCGAGGTCCGCAAGCAGCTCGGCTGACCCCATCGCCGAGGTGCGCGACCAGCTCTGCTGACCAGGCACAGAGAACGGGCGGCCACCCCGAGAGGGGTGACCGCCCGTTGTGGCGAGTAGGGGCTACCGCCCCGGCGGGTTGATGGTGATGGCGGACGGCATCGGCGTCACGCATC
>NZ_JAUQWH010000066.1 GCF_030757795.1 Actinoplanes oryzae | reverse complement strand
TCCGGCGACATCAGCGGTACCGTCGATCGATGTCGAACGTTGCTCTGGTCGCCGCGCGCGTCGCTCACAATCTCAGCCAGGAGGAAGCGGCCAGGCGTCTCGGCGTCTCGAAGAGGACGGTGCAGCGCTGGGAGGACGACGAGCCCGGCCGGCCTCAGCCGGCCCAGATCCGGCAGCTGCAGGCGGTGTTCGGGCTGCCGGCCGAGCAGCTCGGCTTCCCGCCCGGCCGGAGCGCGATGGTCGTCGAGGACGGCCGCGGCGGCCACGATCTCGAGGTGCGCTTCCCGCCCGTGTCCACTGCGCCGAGCAGGCCGCCGGCCAGTGACTACTCCGGCATCTGGGTCTCCCGGTACGAGTATTTCTCGTCCTCGCGGGAGGAGACCTACGCCGGGCTTCATCATGTTGTCCTGCAGCAGGACGGCGGCACGGTCAGCGTGCGGAGCCTGCCCGGGTCGGCCGCCTCGACGATGGGGATGGACCTGGTGGCCGACGGCGTCGTTCTCACGGGCAGGTGGGTGGAGGACACCGACAGGACCGGTCATTACCGGGGGAAGCGCTACATCGGCGCCATTCAGCTCATCGCCGATCCCGGTGGGTCGCGGCTGGCCGGGAAGTGGCTCGGGCACGGCAAGGACGGCGAGGTGAACACGGGACCGTGGCGGCTCGACTTTCTGGCTCCTGCGACGCGGGCGACCGTTGCCGAGTATGACCGGCCGCCCTCCTGAGAGGGCGCGGGCGGCGGTCAGGTGATGACGGGGCTGCGGCGTTCGAGGAGGGTGACGTCTCGCCAGGTGCCGTGGTGGCGGCCGATGCGGTGGCGGGTGCCGATGGTGCGGAAGCCGCAGGCGGCGTGGAGGGCGAGGCTGGCCGTGTTCTCCGGGAAGACGCCGGACTGGATCGTCCAGATGCCGGCGGCCTCGGTGGAGGCGATCAGGGCGGTCAGCAGGGCCCGGCCCACTCCCCTGCCGGCGGCCTCGGGGTGGACGTAGACCGAGTGCTCGACCACGCCGGCGTAGGCGCAGCGGTCCGAGACCCTGCCGCAGGCGACCCAGCCGAGGACCGTGCCGGCCGGGCCGAGGGCGACGAAGCGGTGGTCCGGCAGGCGGGCCGCGGTGAAGCGGGCCCAGTCGGGGGGTTCGGTCTCGAAGGTGGCGTTGCCGGTGGCGATGCCCAGGCGGTAGATCTCCAGCACCGGCTCGGCGTGCTCGTCGGCCATCGCGGTGAGGCGGATGTCGGGTGCGGTCATGGGATCAGTGTGACGCCCGCCATCCGCCGGCAACTGTTCCGCCGCCCGCGGACACGTGGTCGGTGTGAGGGCGAGACGCGCGGTGGTGGCCGGGGCATCGGTGGCGGGCCTGCTGGCCTCGCGAGCGTTGCTGGAGCACGTCGGTGAGGTGCTGCTGCTCGATCGGGACGTGCTGCCGTCCGGTGTGCGGCCCCGGCGCGGTGTGCCGCAGGGCCGGCATCCGCACGTGGTGCCGGGGCGCGGGTTCGAGGTGATCGAGCGGCTGCTGCCCGGGTTCCGCGGCGAGCTGGTCGCCGCCGGTGCCGTCGTGGACCGGCTGGGGGCGGAGACCCTGGTGCTGAGCAGCCGGCCGCTGTTCGAGCGGACCCTGCGGCGCCGGGTCGAGCGGCTCGACGGGGTCCGGATCGCCGGGTCGAGCGAGGTGACCGGCCTGCTCACCGACGCCGGGCGGGGCCGGGTGACCGGGGTGACCGTCGCGTCCGGCGGCCGGCCGCGGGCGGTCGAGGACATCGATCTGTTCGTCGACGCCGCGGGCCGGGCGTCGCGGACTCCGGCCTGGCTCGCCGCGCTCGGGTACGGTCCGGTGCCCGAGGAGAGCGTCGAGCTCGGCCTGACGTACGTGTCGCAGCGCTTCCGGGCGTCCGGCCGGCCCAGCGAGATCTTTGCCGACGGCAGCTGCGTGCTCGCCCAGGAGGGCGGGACCGCGCTGGTCAGCGGTGCGGCCGACGCGCCCGGCGAGCCCATCGGAGCGCCGGCGACGCTGCGGTTCCCGCGGGCCTTCCGGCGCTACTACGAGCGGATGGACGTACCGGGGAATCTGGTCGTGCTGGGTGATGCGCTCTGCACGCTGGACCCGGCCCTGAGGCAGGGCGTGACGGTCGCGGCCCTGCAGGCCGAGCTGCTGACCGCTCCGGGGAGCGACAGCGCCGGAGCGGCGGCCGTCCTGGAAACGCCCTGGCGCCGGACCGCCGCCCCGGAACCCTCCGTGCTGGAGACCACGGCTTAGGGAATGACCACGGGCTCCCGGGGTGCGACGCGGCTCAGGTTGCGGTCCACGATCGCGACCGCCGTGAGGACGACGACCAGCAGGGCCAGGGCGACGACCCCGGGCACGTACCAGGAGATCGGGATGAGGGCGAGGCTCGCGGCGGCGACGACCAGGTGGTCGAGCCGGGGCCGGTGCCCGCGGCGGCCGCTGACGGCGCTCAGGCCGAGGAAGAACAGCGCCGCCCCGCCGCCGAGGGCGATCGCGGGAACGCCGTGGAGATGGTCCTCCGGGTGGTGCATGACGGTCTCCAGGCCGACCGCGATGAAGATGACCGCCGCGACCAGCGGCAGGTGCAGATAGCTGAACAGGTCGCGGGCCAGGTGGGCGCGGGCCGGGCCGACCGCGCGGACCAGCGCGTGCTCGGTGATGGCCGCCTCCCAGTCGAAGTACGCCCACCAGAGCCCGCCGATCGCCGCGACCGCGAGCAGGATGGACACCGCCAGCAACGGCGTGATCTCCGCCTCGGTGGTCGACAGCACGCCGGTGCCGACGGACACGATCGACTCGCCCAGCGCGATGATCATGAACAGGGCGTGCCGCTCGTAGAAGTGGCCGGCGTGCACGTTGAAGCCGCCGACGCCGGTGATCAGCGGGGTGCCGTAGTCGATGAGCACGGCCAGCGCCCAGAGCGCGATCTGCACGGATCCGGGCGTGAAGACGCCGATGATGAGCAGCAGGGACGCGGCCAGGTTGCCGGGGGCGAGCTTGAGGATCGCGGCCCGGTTGGCGCCGCCCGCCACGGCGAACAGCACGACGTGCAGCAGCCGCACGACGAAGTAGCCCAGCGCGAAGGCGAGCGCGTTGTCGCCGGACGCCTGGGGCACCGCGATGGCCACGACCAGCATCGCGCCCATCGCGGCGAGCACGACACCGCGGGCCGGCGCGCTGCCCGTGTCCACGGCGTTGGTCAGCCACGTGTACGCACCCCACGCCCACCAGAGCAGGGCGAGGATCAGCACGCCGCGCAGCACGCCCGCGGCGTCGGGGTGCTCGACGATCAGCGAGGTCACCCGGGTCAGGGAGAAGACGAAGACAAGATCGAAGAACAGTTCGAACGTCGACACCGGACGGCGCGGTTCGTCCTGCGTTTCCAGAGGGTCCGCCATGCGAGCCATTGTGGCAGCACGCCGCGGATTTCTCTGCCCCGTGAAGTACCGGCCCGGACTTGACGTAGTACGGCGATGCCACGCATTCCGAAGGGGACTTGACGAAAAGCGGAGGGCGACCGCGCGGCATCCCCGTCGCGGCCGGCGAGCGCATTGACCCCCGGCTCACGAGAAACGCACGATCGCTGGCATCGAAAGCAATTGCCGAAACGGGGAGAGTCAATCGTGACAAAGAAAATCCTCGTCGTACTCAGCGAGTACGGCTACTGGGGCGAGGAGCTCGTGGGCCCGCTGACCCGATTCGACGAGCGGGGCTACGACGTCGTCTTCGCCACCCCCACCGGTGCCCGGCCCCGGGCCCTGCCGCCGAGCCTCGACCCGGACTTCGTGGACCCGCCCCTGGGCCGCGGCGTGGTCAGCGCCGAGGTCGCCAAGCTGGCCCGGGAGATCGACGAGTCGGACCGGCTGGCGGACCCGATCAGCCTGGCCGGCTGGTTCTCCACGCGGCCGTACACCAGCGAGCCGGACTACCTGCGCAGGCTCGAGGCGTACAACCTGGAGGTCGGCGAGCGCCTGGACGCCGCGATCGCCGAGTACGACGCCCTGCTCATCGTGGGCGGCAGCGGTCCCATCGTCGACCTGGCCAACAATGGCCGGGTGCACGACCTGATCCTGGCGTTCCTGCGCGCCGACAAGGTGATCGGCGCCGAGTGCTACGGCGTCGCGTGCCTGGCCTTCGCCCGCGACTGGGAGCACCGGCGCAGCATCCTGGCCGGCAAGCACGTCACCGGCCACTGCAAGGAGTACGACTACAAGGACGGCACCGGCTTCCTCGGCACCGACTTCGCCATGGGGCCGCCGCCGTACCCGCTGGAGTACATCCTGCGCGACGCCACCGGCCCCGACGGGCAGTACCACGGCAATTTCGGTCACGAGGTCTCCGTGCTCGTCGACTATCCGTTCGTCACCGGCCGGTCCACGCCCGACTCCTTCCGCACCGGCGAGAAAATCGTCGCCGCGCTGGAGGACGGGCTGCGCCGGTACGGCTGGTAAGGGGACCACGCATGGCCAGGCCCGGCAGAGAAGCGATGATCGAGCAATTCCTCGCCGACGGCATCACCCATATGTTCGGTAATCCGGGCACCGTCGAACAAGGATTTCTCGACGCCCTGGAACAGTTTCCGGACTTCCATTACATCCTCACGTTGCAGGAGACCGTCGCGGCCGGGATCGCGGACGGCTACGCCCGGGCGACCGCCGGCCCCGCGGTGCTGCAGCTGCACAGCGGCGTCGGGCTCGGCAACGGCATCGGCATGATGTACCAGTCCAAGCGGGGGCACACCCCGCTGGTGGTGGTGGCCGGCGAGTCCGGCATCGCCTACGACGCGATGGACGCGCAGATGGCCGCCGACCTGGTCAGCATGGCCCGGCCGGTGACCAAGTGGGCGACCCGCGTGGTGGACTCCCGCTCGCTGCTGCGGGTGCTGCGCCGGGCGGTGAAGATCGCGATGACCCCGCCGCGGGGCCCGGTCTTCGTCGCGCTGCCGATGGACGTGCTGGACGCGCTCAACGACGAGCCCGTGCTGCCGACCGTCGTCCCCGACACCCGGACCCGGCCGGCCGACGAGCTCGTGGCCCGGGCCGCTGCCCTGCTGGCCCCCGCGAAACGGCCGGTGATCCTGGCCGGCGACGGCGTGGCCGTCTCCGGGGCGGAGCCCGAGCTGGCCCGGGTCGCGGAGCAGCTCGGCGCCGACGTGTGGTTCGTGGACTCCTCCGGGGCGCACATGCCGGCCGGGCACCCGCTCGTCCGCGGCGGTCTCGGGCACATGTTCGGCCCGGTGAGCCGGGCGGCGGTCGCGGAGGCGGACGCGGTGCTGATCGTCGGCACGTACGTCTTCCCGGAGGTCTTCCCCGACCTGACCAGCCCGTTCCGGGCGGACGCGGCGATCGTGCACGTCGACCTGGACGCGTACGAGATCGCCAAGAACCATCCCGTCACGCTGGGCCTGGTCGCGGATCCCAAGCTGACGCTGGCCGCCATCGCCGACAGCCTTCCCACTCCCCCGCCACAGGTCAGACAGGAACCGGAGCAGCCCACGGGGGACAAGCTCATCGACGTCTTCCTCGCCGAGCTGGCCCGGCGCGCGCCGAAGGACCTGATGGTCTTTGACGAGGCGCTCACCGCGTCGCCGTACGTGGTCAAGCATCTGCAGCCCAGCCTGCCGGGCCACTATTTCCTGACCCGGGGCGGCTCGCTCGGCGTCGGCATCCCGGGCGCGGTCGGCATCAAGCTCGCCCACCCGGACAAGACGGTCGTCAGCTTCAGCGGCGACGGCGGGAGCCTCTACACGTACCAGGCGCTGTGGACCGCGGCCCGCTACGGCGTCGCCGCCGGCTTCGTGGTCTGCAACAACCACCGGTACGAGCTGCTCAACGAGAACATCGACCAGTACTGGACCGAGCGGAGCATCGGGGCGCACCCCTACCCGCGCTCCTTCGACCTGTCCCACCCCGAGATCGACTTCGCCGCGCTGGCGGCCTCGCTCGGCGCCGACGGGATCCGCGTGGACAAGCCCGACCAGGTCGCCGACGCGGTCGACCGGCTGCTGACCACGACCCGGCCGCTGCTCATCGACCTCGCCACCGACGACACCGTACGCCCGGGAGTTGCGCCATGACCACGTTCACGCAGGACACCGTCCGGACCGCGGTGGCGAGCTGGTACGACCTGCTCGACCGGCACGTGCCCCTCGAGGAGGCGCTCACCCGCCTGGTCGACGAGGGGCTGGAGATGCGCTTCCCGGAGGCCACCGCCCGGGGCCACGCCGGGTTCGCCGACTGGTACAAGGCGGTCACCAACCGGTTCTTCGACGAGGTGCACACCGTCACGTCGGTCGAGTTCCTCGACTTCGCGCCGGACCGGGCCACCGTCAAGGTCGTCGTCAACTGGCAGGCGACGATCTGGAACCCGCCGGCCGCGAAGAGCCGGTGGCTCGGCTTCGACGCGTACCAGACCTGGGAGGTGGTCCCGGGCGAGCTCGGGACGCCGCTGGTCAAGACCTACATCGTGGACGCCCTGCAGCCCATGCCGGGCTCCGCAGCCCTGTAAACAGCACCACCCGTCAGAAGGGAACCAACATGTCCAACACCGATCTCGTGCTGAAGATGTACGACTACTTCGGCAAGGGCGACATGGACGCGATCCGGGCCGAGGTCTTCCACCCCGAGATCACCTGGGCGATGCCGGGCCACCACCCGCTGTCCGGGCTGATGAAGGGCGCGGACGAGGTCATCGCGTTCTTCGCCGACCTGTTCAAGGCCGGCATCCAGGTGGACAACGTGCACTTCGGCGAGCTCGACGACGGCACGGTCGTGGAGAAGCACACCGGCCACGGCACCTCGGAGGGCGTGGACTACATCTTCCCGACCTGCACCTCGTACGGGATCGAGGACGGGAAGATCCGCGCGGTCCAGGTGCACACGGCCGACCAGCACGGGGTGGACCGCTACATGTGGTCGCGCTTCGAGCTCAAGGGCGTCGGCGAGCGGCTGGCGGCCTGAGATGGCGGTCACGACGGAGCTGGTGGAGGCGGCCTACCAGGCCCTGGCCACCGGCGAGCGCACCGAGATCGAACGCTACTGGGCCGAGGACATGCGCTGGCTGGTCCCCGGCAACCACCAGCTCGCCGGCTGGTGGGAGGGGCTCGACGGCTTCTTCTCCTTCATGGAGCAGGTCGGCAAGCTCTCCGGCGGCAGCTTCGTGATGACCCGCTCGGCGATCCTGCTGAGCGACGGCTTCTCGGCGGACATCTCGCACAACGTGGGCAGCCGGTCGGCGGCACGCGAGGGCAGCACCTCGCCGTACGACCGCCTGGAGATCGACGTCGTGCACGTCCTGCGGTGGCGCGACGACAAGGTGGTCGAGGGCCGGGGCGCGATCTTCGGCGACGGGACCACGCGGTTCAACCAGTTCTGGTCCCAGCTGGCCGCCGACGCGACCCGCGTCTGAGAGACCTGGGCCGGCCGGCCCGAGCCGGCCGGCCCTTGCCGAGGGGAAGAGAAGATGGACGTCAGAACTGTCGTCACCAACTACTACGAGCTCGCCAACGCCGGCGACTGGGACGCGTGGTGCGACCTGTTCGCCGCCGACCAGGTGATGGACGAGCAGCTCGCCGGGCACGTCGAGGGCCGGGAGACGCTGCGGGAGATGATGCGCGGCTTCCCGGACATGTACGCGAGCTTCGCCAACACCCCGCGGCACGTCGTCGTGGACGGCGAGCAGGCCGCGGTGGTCTCGCACATCAGCGCGACCACGAGCGGGGGCGGCCGGGTCGAGGCCGACGTCGTGAACTACTTCCGGGTGACCGGCGGGCAGATCACGTACATGGCGAACTTCCACGACACGGTGCCGTTCACGACCGCGCTGGCGCCGGCATGAGCGCCGCCGAGGAGTACGACTACGTCGTGGTCGGCGCCGGCACGGCGGGATCGGTGCTGGCCGCCCGGCTCAGCGAGGACCCGGACGTGCGGGTGCTCGTGCTCGAGGCCGGCGGCAGTTTCGTCCCGGCGGCCGTGGACCGGGCGCCGCTGTGGTTCACGCTGCTGGGCAGCCGCGTCGACTGGGGCTACCGCACGGTGCCGCAGCCGGGGCTCAACGGGCGCGTCGTCTACGAGCCGCGGGGCAAGCTGCCCGGCGGCAGCAGCAACCTCTACATCATGATGCACATCCGGGGGCACGCCTCGGACTTCGACAACTGGGCCTATCAGGGTGCGGCCGGCTGGGCGTACGCGGACCTGCTCCCGTATTTCGCCAAGCTGGAGGCCACCCAGACGGTGACGCCCGCGGAGCCGGACGCGAACCTGATGTCGCGCGTGTTCCTCGACGCCGCCGAGGAGGCCGGGCACCCGCGGACCGGCGACTTCAACGGGCCGCAGATGATCGGCGCGGGCTGGCACCACGTCAACGTGCGGGACGGGGAGCGGCGCGGGGCGCTGCGCTCGTACCTGGAACCGGCGCTGGACCGGCCGAACCTCACCGTACGCACCGACGCGTACGCGGCGAAGCTCGTCGTGGAGCACGGGAAGTGCGTCGGCGTCGACTATCGGCAGCAGGCGCCCGTCGCGGCGGAGGGCGAGGGGCGCACGCTCGGCACCGACGCGCGGGAGCCCGGTGACCATCGCGTCCGCGCTACCCGTGAGGTGCTGGTCTGCCTCGGTGCCATCGAGTCGCCGAAGCTGCTGCAGCTCTCGGGCATCGGCCCGGCTCCCCTCCTGCGGCAGCACGGCATCGAGGTGAAGAGCGAGCTGCCCGGCGTCGGGGAGAACTTCCACAACCACGTGCTCACCGGCCTCATCGCCGAGACGGCCGACCCGGTGGCGCCGGGCCGGCAGAACCTCTCCGAGGCCGCCGTCTTCACCCGGTCGCAGCCGGGGCTGATCGCACCCGACCTGCAGCTGGCCTTCGTGCACGTGCCGTTCGACATCATCGTCGGGCAGAGCCACCCGAACGCGGTGTCGATCCTGCCCGGCGTGGTCCGGCCGAACTCGCGCGGCAGCGTGCGGCTGGCCTCGGCCGACCCGTTCGCCGCCCCGCTGATCGACCCGAACTACCTGGGCGACCGCTCGGACGTGACGCGGATGGTCGAGGCGGTCAAGCTGTCCCGCGACATCTTCGCCGCGCCGGCCTTCAAGCCGTTCCTCAAGGGCGAGCTGCTGCCGGGCGCCGAGGTCCGCACCGACCGGGAGATCGAGCAGTTCGTCCGGGAGCGCGCCGACTGCTATCACCACCAGGCCGGCTCGTGCCGGATCGGCGTCGACGACCTCGCGGTGGTGGACCCGGAGCTCAAGGTGCGCGGCGTCGCCGGCCTGCGCGTCGTGGACGCCAGCGTGATGCCGGCCGTCCCGTCGGGCAACTGCCACGCCGCCATCGCCGCGATCGCCGAGCGGGCGGCGGACCTCATCAAGGAGGGGCAGCATGCCTGACATCACCCTGCGATCCGGGCCGCTGGACGGCGCGAAGATCGCGGTCCTCGTGGAGAGCGACTTCTTCGAGCCCGAGATCCACTACTACCAGCGCCGGTTCGCCGAGGAGGGCGCCGAGGTGCACTTCCTGACCCGGCTCTGGGGCCAGGAGTCGATCACCTTCAGCGGCCACGAGTGGCGGGCGCCGTTCACCGCCTCGGAGAGCGTCGAGGGGATCAGCGACGACGAGCTGCGGTCGTACGACGCGGTGATCGTGCCCTCCGGCATGGTCTCCGACCGGCTGCGCTACACCGAGGACGTCGGCAGGCTGGCGCCGGCGGTCGACCTGGTCCGCCGGGCGTTCGCCGAGCCGGGCATCCTCAAGGGCGTCATCTGCCACGGCTTCTGGCTGCTGGCGCCGATTCCCGAGACCATCCGCGGGCGCAAGGTGGTCTGCCACAACAACCTGGTCGGCGACATCCGCAACATGGGTGCCGAGTACGTCGACGCCGACGTGGTGAGCGACGGCGACGACCTGGTGACCGGGCGGACCGGCATGCACGCGCACCTGTTCGCGCGCGAGCTGATCGACCGGCTGGCCGAGCGGCGGCGGTCGTGACCGCCCCGGCGCTGCGCTGGTCGCACGTCGCCCTCAACTGCGCGGACCAGGCCGTCACCGAGGAGTTCTACCGCCGCTGGTTCGGCTTCCGCCGGGCCCGCGCGGTCTCCCTCGGCGACAGCGAGATCGTCTTCCTGCGGCAGGGCGACGTGCTGCTGGAGCTCTTCCCGGCCGGCGCGGGGGAAAGTCCCGTCGCCGCGAAGGGTGACGGCCCGGATCACGCCGGGATCGCCCGGCACCTGGCGTTCCAGACCGACGACCTGGACGCCTTCCTGTCCGCCGTGGGCGACGAGATCCCCGTGTCGCTCGGGCCGCTGCACTTCGACGACTTCATCCGGGGCTGGGCCAGCGTCTGGCTGACCGACCCGGACGGGGTGATCGTCGAGGTCAGCCAGGGTTATTCCGACTCCGCGGTCGAATAGGGGACAGCTCGCGGCGGTGATGCTCGCTAGGGTGCGGGCGTCACCGTCGGCGAGCAGAAGGAAACACAGTCTTGAGATACCGCACACTGGGCCGCACCGGCCTGCGGGTGTCGGAGATGTTCCTCGGCACGATGACCTTCGGCGAGGACTGGGGATGGGGTGCGCCGCTCGACGAGTGCCGCAAGCTGTTCTCGGCCTACGTCGAGGCCGGGGGAAACGTCATCGACACCGCCGACAAGTACACCGACGGCGCCAGCGAGCGCATCGTCGGTGAGCTCGTCAAGGCCGACCGCGACCGGCTGGTCGTGGCCACGAAGTACACGCTCTCGCGGGACGGGTCCGACCCGAACGCGTCGGGCAACCACCGCAAGAGCCTGACCCAGGCCGTCGAGGCGAGTCTGTCCCGCTTGGACACCGACCGCATCGACCTGCTCTGGGTGCACATCTGGGACCCGGGGACGCCGGTCGAGGAGACCATGCGGGCCCTCGACGACCTGGTCCGCGCGGGCAAGGTGCTCTACGTGGGCATCTCCGACTCCCCCGCCTGGGTCGTGTCGCGCGCGAACGCCATCGCGGAGTTCCGCGGCTGGACCTCCTTCGCCGGCGTCCAGCTGCCCTACAGCCTCGTGCAGCGCGACGGCGAGCGGGAGCTGCTGCCCATGGCCGAGAGCCTGGGCCTGTCCGTGGCCGCGTGGGGTCCCCTCGCGCAGGGGCTGCTCTCCGGCAAGCACACCCGGTCCACGCCCACCGAGCACACGCGCATCCGCGCCTCCGACGTGAGCGAGCAGCACCTGCGGGTCGCCCGGACGGTGGACGCCGTCGCGGACGAGCTCGGCGTGAGCTCGTCGCAGGTCGCCCTGGCGTGGCTGCGGGCGCGCCGGCCCTACGTGCACCCGGTCGTGGGGGCGCGCAGGCTCGGGCAGCTGACCGACAACCTCGCCGCCGCCGACCTGCGGCTGCCGGCGGAGGCCGTGGACCGGCTCGACGCGGCGAGCGCGATCGAGCTCGGCTTCCCCGCCGACTTCATCGCCGAGCAGCGGCCGTTCGTGTACGGGCCGGTGGGCGACCGCGTCGACTGGGCCTGATGCCGAGGGGGCCACCCCGCGGTGGCCCCCTCGATCGTCACGACGCCGCGAACTCGCTCAGCTCCCGCGGGTCGTCCCGCAAGCCGGCCAGCACGTCATAGACGTACGCGGCCCCGGCCAGCGTCACGTGGTGATGCCACCCGGCGAACGTGCGCCCCTCGTAGTCGCGCAGGCCGTACCGGTCGGCGAAGCTCTCGATCCGCGTCGCCGTCAGCGGCCGCGTCTTGGCCAGCTCGACCAGCTCGGGCAGCGTCCGGTCGGTCATGTCGGTGAGCCAGAAGCCCCGCGGCCGCGACTTGCCGAGCGGCCACTCGCAGATCAGCAGCCGCTGCGGCGCCGGGCCGGGCGGCCGGGCGCCGACGCCGTCGGAGCAGAAGGCGCGCACCGGCAGCTGCAGGAACTGCGAACGCAGCACGCCCGTCCCGTCGTGACTCCACGCCACGGTCTCGCGCGGCAGGTTGCGGCTGCGGGTGACGAGGTCCGTCACCGTGCCGTGCCAGGGCAGCCCGGAGCCGGCCTCCGGCCCGTCGCCCGGCCCCCGCGGCCGTGCGCCGGGCGCGTCGAACCAGACCCGCTGCTGCGGGCTGACGTGCACCAGGTAGGGCTGATGGCGGTGCTCCAGCCCGGCGAGGAAGGGCTCCACGCTGGTCCGGTTGGCCGTGTCCACCATGACGGGCGCGGCCGGCATGCCCCACTCCAGGGCCATGTCGTCGAGCGCCTCGAGCTGATACTGCCAGTACGGCCGCGGCAGCTCCTCGCACGGCATCCGCGCCTTGGCCCGCCGGTCCTCGTCGCGGCCCCACGCCTCCGGGATCATCAGCCGCCAGTCCACCGGCACGGTCAGGCCGTCCGCCGTCGTGAGCGTCACCGTGATCGCCAGCTGGCAGTTGCAGACGCGGCCGAGCGACGGCACGTACTGCCGCTCGACCGCCGCCGACCAGCGCCCGTGTTTCGGGAAGCTGACCTCCTCGACGACCCAGGCGGCGGGCCGGACCCGCTCGACGAGCCGGTGGAACAGGCGCCGGCGGATCGGCTCGGGATCCCACGGGCTCTGGTTGATGAACTGCTGCAGCGACTGCTCGCTGCGCCCGGGTGACGTCTCCACCAGGCGGCGGATCGACTTGCGGCCCGGGCAGCTGAGCAACCCGTACAGATAGGTGCCGGCCGCGCTGCGCTGGTCCGTGCGGCCCAGCGACGCGAAGACGTCGGCACAGAAGTCGTCGAACGTATCCACCTCTCACACTCCCCCGAACGATGTGGACGATGACGCACTGAAGATTATGCATTGATCAACACGCTTCTCACGTCCCCCTTCCGACGTAGCATCATCGGGACTCCGACAATTGTGCGGTTGCGCACAGAGCATTCTCAGGAATGCCTCTCATCATGGCCCGCCCACGTTTCCGGCGGGTTGCGTGGCGGCCGGTCAAATCGGACCGGAGCTGGACTTTTCCGAGCCTTGAGGGGGTCGCGATCCACCCGGACGGCCGAGTCCGGATCACCCTGACGGGCGACGGGATCCGGTCGGCCGGATCGATCGGAGAATGGCACGCCGCCGCCACCTCCGACATATTTTGCGCTTTACCGAAAGGCGTTGCGGAAAACCGCAACCGGGGCGCCGACCTGACGGGGTCCCCGGGCGGACCTGACGCAGTGCGGCGCCCGGCGGCGGGCGGGTGGGCAGCGCCCGCCGGGCGTGCGACGCTCGCCGCGTCCGCACGGTGAAGGAGTCCCTTGTGAACGATCCCAGTCCCGCCGCCGCCGACGCGCTCGTGGTCGGCGGCGGCCCGGCCGGCCTCTCGGCCGCGCTCTATCTGGCCCGCTACAACCGCAGCGTCCTGGTCTTCGACACCGGGCACGGCCGGTCCACCCACCATCAGAAGAACCGCAACTACCTCGGCTTCCCGGACGGGATCGCCACGATCGGCCTGCGCGAGCTGGCCCGGCAGCAGCTCGCGCCCTATCCGCAGATCCGGTTCGTGCACCACGTGATCGGCACGGTCACCGGGGACGGCGAGCGCGGGTTCACGGCCGTCGGCCAGGGCGGCCACGAGTGGCACGGCCGGACGATCGTGCTGGCCACCGGCGTGCTCGACCACTTCCCGCACTTCCCGGGCTGGGAGCAGTACGTCGGCCGGAGCATGTTCTGGTGCATCACCTGCGACGGCTACGAGAACCGGGGCCGCAGCATCCTCGTGGTGGGCCACACCGACGCGGCGGCCGGCGAGGCGATGCAGCTGCACAGCCTGACCGACCGGATCCAGCTGCTGACGAACAGCCACAGCGACGAGATCAGCCCCCGGTTCCGCAAGCGGCTCGCCAACGCGAACATCCCGGTCGTCGACGACCACATCAAGAGCGTCGAGGGTACGGACGGCATGCTCACCGCCGTCCACACGCGCGGCGGGCTGCGGCTGGAGCTCGACTCGCTGTTCAGCATCCAGGGCTCGACGCCGGAGACCACGCTCGCCCGGCAGCTCGGGGTGCGGCTGGCGCCCAGCGGCTGGATCGAGGTCGACTCCGAGCAGAAGACCTCGGTGCCCGGGGTCTACGCGGCCGGCGACGTCACCGCGCTGCACTCGCACCAGGTCAGCGCCGCCGTGCACGAGGGCGCCCAGGCCGCGTCGGCCGCCAACTACTTCCTCTATCCGCCGGAGCTCAAGGCCTGATCTGGAGGCATCATATGACACCGTGGACCGTCGTCGCCGACGCCGAGGGCGAAGCGACCGAGAAGAGCTGTGCCCATCTGGGTGAGATCCGCGACGTGCGGCCGAGCGTCGAGCACGGCTGCGAGGACTGTCTGCGCGAGGGGACCCGCTGGGTGCACCTGCGGGAGTGCCTGTCGTGCGGCCACGTCGGCTGCTGCGACAACTCGCCGCGCCGGCACGCCACCGCGCACTGGCGGCACACCGGGCACGCGATCGTGGCGTCCCGCGAGCCGGGCGAGGACTGGGCGTGGTGCTACGCCGACGATCTGTTCCTGCTGCCGGAGGACCAGGCATGACCGCGACGACCGTCCACACCGTACGGGATCAATGTCTCGCTCCCGGGCGTACGGTGGACGCTCCCTCGGCCGGGGCACGCTACGGCCGGATGTTCCCGGACCTGCCGCCGCTGGTCGTCGATCCGGAGGTGCTCTACGCCGCGGGGACGCCGGGCGGGCTCTGCGACGCGACGAGCTTCCCCAGCCCGGCGGGGCACGAGGCCGCGGGGTGGCCGTTCTTCGGCCAGCTGATCGCGCACGACATCACCGCGGACCGGTCGCCGGTCGGACCGCACGCGGACGTGGTCGCGCTGCGCAACGCCCGGTCGCCGCGGCTCGACCTGGAGATGATCCACGCCGACGGGCCGGTCGGGGCGCCCTACCTCTACGACGCGGACGACCCGGCCAAGCTGCTGACCGCGCCCGGCGGCCGGGACCTGCCGCGCAACTCGCAGGGCACGGCGCTGATCGGCGACCCGCGCAACGACGTGCACGTCTTCGTGGCGCATCTGCACCTGGCCTTCCTGCACGCGCACAACCGGCTCGTGGACCGGCTGCGCGCGGACGGCGTACCGGAGGACGATCTGTTCCCCGCCGCCAAGCGCGCGCTCACCTGGCACTACCAGTGGATCGTGGTGCACGACTTCCTGCCCCGGCTGGTCGGCCGGGCCATGGTCGCCGACATCCTGGCCCTCGGGCCACGCTGGTTCGCGCCGCGCCCGGGCGAGGCGTTCATCCCGCTGGAGTTCGCCGACGCCGCCTACCGCTACGGGCACGGCCAGATCCGCCACCGCTACCGCCTGCAGCCGGACGGCCCGCAGTTCCCGCTCTTCCCGGCGCTCTTCGGGCACGGACCGATCCCGCCCGAGCACGAGCTGGACTGGGCGCTGATCTTCGACATGCCGGGCCGGCCGCCGGCGCAACGGGCGAAGCGGCTCGACGGCGGCCTGCCGGCCAGCCTCATCGCCCTGCCGCGCGAGGTGACCGGGGACGTGCCGGTCGACGCCTACCGGTCACTGGCCGTCCGCGACCTTTTGCGCGGGTCGGCCACCGCGCTGCCCGCCGGCGAGGTGGTCGCCGAGGCGATGGGCGTACGCCCGCTGGCGCCGGACGAGACCGGGGAGCCGTGGGCGGGGCGCACCCCGCTGTGGCTCTACGTGCTCAAGGAGGCCCAGCACCGGGAGGGCGGCGACCGGCTGGGCCCGGTCGGCGGCCGCATCGTGGCGGAGGTGCTGCTCGGGCTCCTGCGCGCCGACAGCGGATCGTTCCTGGTGGCCGATCCGGGGTGGCGGCCCACGCTGCCGGCCCACGGCCCGCACTTCGGCCTGGCCGACCTGCTCTGAGCTCTCCCGAGGAGGGGCCGTGCCGTGCGCGCGGCCCCTTCGCCGCGCAAAGCCCACGTGCCGACTTGACGAAAAAGCCTCCCGCATTCCGGGGCGAGCGGCGGCCCGGCCGGCCGTCCGTTGACTGTCCACCCTGGTCACGACGACCATTTTCTCAGCGAAAGAATCCCTGCGGAAAGGTCCGGAGATGACCGAGGACATGCGTTTTCCGTTCATGGACACCATTGCGGGTGGCGTGACCGGCTACGACCCCGAGAAGCGAATTTTCGGGCTGCGCACGATCGACGGCCGCACCTTCGACGTGCAGCTGTCCGACGGCATGTCGGCCGAGATGCTGCGCAACCTGGACGAGCCCTACAAGGACGCCGGTGAGCACGTCGACGACCTGCTCACGCCCGGCCGGCCGCTGTTCGCGTACGGGGTCTTCTACCCCGAGGGCGGAGGGTACAACTACCTCGCCAAGCGGCTGGTCTTCCTCGGCCGCGAGCCCGGCGACTTCTCGTTCGAGCGACCCAACTGGTGGATCAACCAGATCGACTCGATCGCCGGGTTCTACCGGAAGGCGCAATTCGGCTCCGGCGCCGTCGACTATCGGGAGTACCGCACGAACATCCGGCTCGGCGGGGAGAAGTCGGACAGCCACGTGCAGGAGACCGACACCATTTCCCGAATGGTCTACGGAATGGCGTCGGCCTACATGCTGACCGGCAACGAGGACTACCTGGAGATCGCCGAGCGCGGCACCGAGTACCTGCGCGACCACATGCGCTTCGTCGACGAGGACTCCGACGTCGTGTACTGGTACCACGGCATCAAGCTGGACGGCGACTACGAGCGGAAGCTGTTCACCTCGGAGTTCGACGACGACTACGACGCCGTCCCGATGTACGAGCAGATCTACGCGCTCGCCGGCCCGACACAGACCTTCCGGGTCACCGGCGACCCGCGCATCTCCAGCGACGTGGACGCCACGCTGCGGCTCTTCGAGAAGTACTTCCGCGACACCGAGGGGGGCGGCTACTTCTCGCACATCGACCCGGTGCTGCTCAGTCCCGGCCACGACTCGCTGAAGTTCAACAAGTCGCGCAAGAACTGGAACTCGGTCGGGGACCACGCGCCGGCGTACCTCATCAATCTGCTCCTCGCGACGGGCGAGGAGCGGCACGCGGAGATGCTCGAGCGCACGTTCGACACCATCGTCGAGCACTTCCCCGACTACGGGACCAGCCCCTTCGTCAACGAGCGGTTCTTCGCCGACTGGTCGCACGACCTGGGCCACACCTGGCAGCAGAACCGCGCGGTGGTCGGGCACAACCTGAAGATCGCGTGGAACCTCATGCGGATGTACTCGCGCAACCCCAAGGCGAGCTATCGGGAGCTGGCCACCAAGATCGCCGAGATCATGCCGGCCAAGGGCTCCGACCAGCAGCGCGGCGGCTGGTACGACGTCGTCGAGCGCGAGCTGGCCCCGGGCGAGGAGTGGCACCGCTTCGCGTGGCACGACCGCAAGGCGTGGTGGCAGCAGGAGCAGGCCATCCTCGCCTACCTCATCCTCTTCGGCAGCATCGGCGGCGCGGACAACCAGGCGCAGGCGCGGCAGGCCGCGGCCTTCTACAACACCTTCTTCCTCGACCACGACGAGGGCGCCGTCTACTTCAACGTGCTCGCCAGCGGCATGCCCTACCTGCTCGGCACCGAGCGGCTCAAGGGCAGCCACTCGATGAGCATGTACCACTCGGCGGAGCTCTGCTACCTCGCCGCCGTCTACACCAACCTGCTCATCACCAAGCAGCCGCTGGACCTGTGGTTCAAGCCGCGGCCCGACGCCTCGCGCACCCTGCGCGTCGAGCCCGACCTGCTGCCGCCCGGCCGGGTGCGGCTGGTCGACGTCGAGATCGACGGCAAGCCGTGGGAGACGTTCGACCCGGTGGCCATGACGGTCGAGCTGCCCGAGTCCGAGGAGTCGCTGACCGTGAAGGTGCGGCTCGCGCCCGTCGAGTGACCTGTTCGTCCCCGGCCGGCTCTTCCGCCGGCCGGGGTGGCTGAAGGGGACCAGGAATGCACATCACCAGAGACACCATCGAGGACGTCACGGTGGCACGGCTGATCGGCGTGCTGGACGGCACGTACGCGCAGGACGTGCACGAGGGCATCGTGCCGATCCTCCTCGACCGGCAGCCGATCCTGCTGGACTTCACCGAGGTGCCGCACGTGTCGCAGGACGGGCTGCGGACGATGCTCGCCATCTACCGGCAGGCACAGGCGCTCAACGGCAAGGTCTGCGTGGTCGGCGTCGGGGGCGACCTGCACCTCGCGCTCTCCGCCACGGGATTCCTGCGCTTCTTCCTGACCGCCGAGGACGTGGACGGCGGCCTGGAAGTGCTGCGCAACGCTGCCTTCGTGGAGAGCGCGTCGTGACCGCGCCTCTCCACGTGGTGCGGGACCGCATCGACTCCTACCCCACCCACCAGATCGCCGGGTACGGCGTCCGGCTCGGCCGGCACATGCCGTTCGGCGCCACGCTCGTGCCCGGCGGCGTCAACTTCTCCGTCTACTCCAGCTCCGCCGAGGCCGTGTCGCTCGTGCTCTTCCACAGCGGCGAGCACACGCCCCTGGCCGAGATCCCGATCCCGCACGAGTTCCGGATCGGCGGCGTCTGGGCCATCACGGTGTTCGGGCTCGACTACGAGAACATCGACTACGGCTACCGCGTCCAGGGGCCGGCGAACCCGCACATCGCCGACCGCTTCGACGCCACGCGGATCCTCGCCGACCCCTACGCGCGGGCCATGTCCGGCCGCGACGTGTGGGGCACGCAGCCCGACTGGGACGACCCGTACCAGTACCGCTCGAAGCTCGCCTTCGACGACTTCGACTGGGACGACGACCGGCCGCTGCGCATCCCGAACGAGGACCTGGTCATCTACGAGATGCACGTGCGCGGCTTCACCCGGGACCCGTCGTCGGGCGTCGTCGCGCCGGGCACGTACGCGGGGCTGGTCGAGAAGATCCCGTACCTGAAGAGCCTGGGGGTGAACTGCGTCGAGCTCATGCCGGTCTTCGAGTTCGACGAGTTCGAGAACAGCCGCCTCGACCCGGCCACCGGGGAGCTGCTGGTCAACTACTGGGGCTACTCGACGGTGGGCTTCTTCGCGCCGAAGGCCGGCTATGCCGCGACCGGGCCCTTCGGCATGCAGGCCGACGAGTTCAAGAACATGGTCAAGGAGCTGCACGCGGCGGGCATCCAGGTGCTGCTCGACGTGGTCTTCAACCACACCGCCGAGGGCAACGAGCAGGGCCCGACCATCCACTTCCGCGGCCTGGACAACCGGACCTACTACATCCTCACGCCCGAGGGTTACTACTTCAACTTCAGCGGTACGGGCAACACGCTCAACTGCAACCACCCGATCGTCCGCAACTACGTGCTCTCCTGCCTGCGCTACTGGGCGAGCGAGTTCCACGTGGACGGCTTCCGCTTCGACCTGGCCGCCATCCTGGACCGCGGCGAGGACGGCGCGCCCCTGGCGAACCCGCCGCTGCTCGAAGCCCTCTCCTACGACCCGCTGCTGCGCGACTGCGTCCTCATCGCCGAGGCCTGGGACGCCGGCGGGCTCTACCAGGTCGGCGCGTTCCCCAACTACGGCCGCTGGTCGGAGTGGAACGGCAAGTACCGCGACACGGTCCGGGACTTCCTGCGCGGCACCCCGGGCAAGGTCGGCGACCTCGCCACCCGGCTGGTGGGCTCCCCCGACCTCTACGGCACCCGGGGCACGACGGCGTCGGTCAACTTCATCACCTGCCACGACGGCTTTACGCTGCACGACCTGGTGGCGTACAACAGCAAGCACAACGAGGCCAACGGCGAGGGCAACCGGGACGGCAACGACGACAACGCCAGCTGGAACTGCGGCGCCGAGGGCCCCACCGACGACCCCGCCGTGCTCGAGCTGCGCCTGCGCCAGATGAAGAACGCCCTGCTCGTCCTCCTGACCAGCCAGGGCATCCCGATGCTCTACTCCGGCGACGAGGTGGCCCGCGGCCAGGGCGGCAACAACAACGCCTACTGCCACGACAGCCCGATCAGCTGGTTCGACTGGTCACTGGTCTCGCGGAACGCCGAGCTGCTCGAGTTCACGCGGCGGTGCATCGCCTTCCGCAAGGCGCACCCGCAGCTGCGCGCACCCCTGCACCCGACCGGCCAGGACACGGGCACCGGCCTGCCGGACGTGAGCTGGCACGGCGTACGGGCGTGGGAGGCCGACTGGTCCGGCGACAGCCGGCTGCTCGGCCTGCTGCGGGCCGGCCTGGGCACGGACGGCGCGTCGGACTTCGTCTACCAGGTCAGCAACGCCCACTGGGAGGCGCACGACGTCGAGCTGCCGGGCCTGCCCGAAGGCTTCCGCTGGCACCTCTTCGCCGACACGTCCCACGCCGACCCGGCCACCGGCGGCGTGGCCGCCCCGGGCGCCGAGCCGGCCCAACCCGGAAGGTCCTACCTGGTCGGCCCGCGCTCCACGGTCGTCCTGGTCGGCCGGCCGACGGCATAGGGGGCCCGGGGTGCCATTCACCGCCAGCCTGTGGCGCAAGGGAACCATGGCCGTCATCACCCTGGCCGGCGTCTTCGACACCCTCAGCGGCCCCACCTTCCGCTCCGAGGTCGAACGCGCCAGCGACGTCGCGGTCGACCGCCTGGTCCTCGACATGAGCGGCGTGGACTATCTGTCGTCGGGCGGGCTGCGGATGCTCGCGTACGCCCGGCTCAAGATGCCGTCCTCGGTCCCCATCACCCTGGTCGGAGCCAACGACGTGATCCAGCGCACCCTGCGCATGGTCGGCTTCCACTACAGCATCGAGATCGCCGACCACCTCCCCGACTGACCACAGCAGCACGACGAACGGCCCGGAACCACCCGGTTCCGGGCCGCCGCGTTCCGGGCGGGTCTCAGGCCTTTATCGTGATGCAGGCGATCGAGCGGTCGGATGAGCCCGGCCAGGTGTACGCGCCGCAGATGCCGGAATCCGTTTTGATCCACTTGTTGATCGACCAGGTCACCGTCTCGCCGTTGCCGGACTGGTACCAGGCGATGCCGGAGGGACCGTTGCCTGCCCAGCCCTCCAGGAACCCGGAGGAACCCTCCCGCGGCTTCTGGACCTTGATCTGGCTCACCCACTGGGTGTGGTCGGCGGCCCGCTTCTCACCGGTGTCGACCCAGATGCAGGTTCCCGGGTATTCGGACCAGCCCTGAGCGCACCCGCTGACCGTGCCGGCGAATGCCGGGCTCGTCACGCCGACGGCGGCTGCCGCCACGACTGTCGTGACGAGCGCCACCTGGCCTGCCGCGTTCATCGCGCGGCGTGCTGCCTTGTGCATGGATCGACTCCCTTCGAGTGCGGGGTCGCGGTCGCGCACCCCTGCACGTCGAACTCTCGTCGCCCGGGAGCACCGGCACAGCGGACAATTGTCGCTTGCGGCCGGTCAGAGCCGCTGGTCACGGCAACCGACGGTGCGGGCCGAGACGGGGTCGGCGTCCTCGCAGAGCAGGCGCCGATAGGCCCGGTCGCTGTCGGCCGACTCGACCGGGAGACCCCACTGCCTCGCGTCACCACCACAGCCGACCCGGACCTGATAGGGCGCGGAGAACTCCTGCCGGAACGTGTATCGGGTGAAGGCCGCACTTCGCTCGTCACCCCGACGGGCGAACGATGAGCCACCGGAACGGGACTCGATCCACACCCCGACGACCGGGTTCCCGGAGGAACAGACCACGTCTACGGTCAGATTGCGACCCGCGGACACGGGGAGCGTGACCGCGAGGGCGATCCAGACCGCCGGGAGCACGAGCAGGGCAACTCGAGGAACCCACGGCTCGATCCCGCGCCACACCTTGCGCCCCGTCATGGGTAGATCTGCCGAATCGTGTCGTCCAGGAAGAACTCCCAGTTCTGGCTCGCATATCGAACGAGCTCAGCAGTGGGTGGCCCGTCGCCGGAGCAGCCCGGGTCGAACGTGACCAGTCTGCTGCGCATGTCCTCCACGCTGCGCCGCACCGCGCCGCTGCTGACGCCGACAGCCTGCCCGATCCGGGAATGATCGTGCAGCCCGAGGGCCATCGCCCGCCACATCGCCCGCCGCGATGAAGAGGAGAAAAACGTGTCACGCAGCGTCGGAGCGGACCGCGGGGGAAGGTGGGTCCGCAGGAGCGGATCGATCCACTCCCGACCGGCCACGACAGCAGCCACCGCAGCGCGGAGCCTGCCCGTCTCCTTCGGGCACATCCCGTGGCAGCCCAGCCGCTCGAACGCGAAGGTCATGTGCAACCGCCGGTTGGTCTCGCCCGAGGTCCACAGCACCGCGGGCGTTCCCGTCTCGGCCGCAGCCTGCACCAGTGCCAGCCCGCTGAGATGCAGCCTGGCGTCGGTCAGGCGTACCTTGCCGTCCCGGCGCCGCCGTTCGAAGTCGTCCGAGTGCGCCTGGAACAACATGTCCACCACGGCGGCGTCGAAGTGCTCTGCCCGGAGCCGGGCGAGTGCCGTGTCCGGATCAGTGACGATCACCGGGTCGCCGTGTCCCGCCTGTGCAAGCTCGGCGTAAGCCATGGCGCCCGCTATGCCCATGTCCTCGGCCACCAGAATGCGCACGACAGTCACCGCCGCGGCCGGAGGGGCAGCTCGAGGCGCACGGCCGCGCCGCCCCCCGGCGGGGCGGGAAGGAGCTGAAGGTCCCCGCCGGCTTCGGCCAGGCGCCGGCGGAGCCGCTGCAGGCTGCTGCCCGTGGCGAACACGCCGGGCCCGAGGCCGGGACCGTGATCGCGCACCTCCAACGTCATCATGGAGCCGGCCACGACGAAGTCCACCTCCACCGATCCACCGCCGTGCACGACGACGTTCTTGAGCAGGTCGGCGAGTCCCTGGTCGAGCAGGACGGCATGCCGGCGAGGGATCGTCAAGCCGCCGAGGGCGGGCGCGGACAACAACCGGAGCCGGTCGCCGTGCGCCCGGATCGCATTCTTGACCAGGTCCGCCGCTCCGACATATTCGTCCTGCAGCAGCAGTTGCCTGCGGCGGGCCGTGATGACCGACTGCAGATCGCGCGCCACTGTCCGGGCATCGTGACCCGCCGCGATCTGACTCGCGGCCCGCTCGGCGTGAGTGTGCAGGTCCCCCAGGGCCGCCGCGTAGCTGGCGGACAAGGCGTCGGTCTCCACCTGCACGGCTATGCGGCACAACCGGGCCATTCCTTTGCCGACCAGGAACCACACCAGGGCCCATCCTCCATAGAGCGCCACGCTGCGCAGATGCGCGGTGGTCAGCTGCCATCGGTGCATCAGCCCCAGGATCAGCAACGGGTGCAGGACGACGGCCACGATCAGTCCGGCCTCGATCAACCGGCGCCGACGAGCGTCACGGAATCCGCTCCAGGGGTAGAACGCGAGCACGGCCAGCGGGATCAAGGCGTAATTCCCCATCGGCACCCCGACGCCGTAGGCAGCGAAGTCACCCGGGGCCAGCAGGTGTGCGAGCAGGATCTGCACCACGAAGATCGTCGCGATCCACGCCGCCACCCAGGCGCGGCCACGGGTCAGCGGTCCCCGGTGCCGGAGCACCACGCCGGCCAGGACAAGGTGCACCACGCCGAGCGCCAGGACCACCGGAACGCCGCCGGGAGCGTACCGGTCGTTGATCGCGCTCGCGAAGAGGTTCGTGGCCTGCAGCAGGAGCGCCACCGCCTCGAACGGCCGGATCAACTTGTAGGTGGTCGAGGCCAGCAGCTCCAGACTCGGGGCCGAGCGAGTGGATGGCGCGGCGGCGGTGTCACTCACGCTGCCCTCGCATGCAGCAGCCCGGCAGCTCTGCCATGATTCCCTCCGGCGTCGAGCGCGTGGGCCGGCAATTCTCCCGTAGCCGACGATCGGGAACAAGAGAGCGCCCCCGTTCGAGGCACGCTCAGCTGAAGAGGAGGTTGCCGGCCGGCAGCTCGATGAGGTCGGGCGCGAGCGGACGCGCGACCCCGGTCGCGGTGCGGTACTGCTCGACCGTCCGCTCGGCGATGGCCGGCCAGGAGTAGCGGTCCTCGACGTCGCGGGCGAGGGTGCGGGCCATGCGGGCGGCGGCGGGCCTGTCGTCCAGCATGCGGGTGACCGCGCGGGCCAGGGCGGCCCGGTCGCCGGGTGGGAAGGTGAGGCCGGTGCGGCCCGGCTCGACGATTTCCTTGAGGCCGCCCGTGGCGGCGGCCACGACGGGAGTTCCCGCCGCCGCGGCTTCGATGGCCACCATGCCGAAGGGTTCGTACCTCGAGGGGACGATCTGGACGTCGCAGGCGGCCATCGCGGCAGCCAGGTCCGGGCCCAGGAAGCCGGCGAAGGACACCGCGTCGCGGACGCCCAGCTGGGCGGCCTGGTCGGTGAGGGTCTGGCGGTGCGGGCCGTCGCCGGCGACTAGGAGCCGCAGGCCCGGGTGGCGGTCGCGGAGGGCGGGGAGCGCGGCGATGAGGTCCTGGACGCCCTTCTCGTAGACGAGGCGGCCGGCGAAGCCGAGCAGCGGGCCGGTGCCGCCGAAGCGCAGGCGGACCCGCTTGACCTGGGCGGAGGCCGGGGTGACGGGGTCGGCGCCGTTGGGGATGACGTGCAGGCGGTCGGCGGGGATGCCGAGGAGGCGGTTGACCTCCCAGCGCATGTAGTGGGAGCAGACGACGACGCGGTCGGAGCTGTTGGCGAGCCAGCTCTCCGTCGAGTGCACCGCGCGGCTCAGACCCGTGGGCAGCCAGCCCTGATGGCGGCCGGCCTCGGTGGCGTGGATCGTGGTGACCAGCGGGAGGCCGAGCTGGTCGCGGACGGCTACGGCGCTGTGGGCGACGAGCCAGTCGTGGGCGTGCACCACGTCGAAGGGTCCGGGCAGGCGGGCGGCGGCCCGGGACAGCGCGTGGTTGACGGCCAGGGCGGACGCGAAGGGATCGTCCGGGAGCAGCAGCGGGTCCTCCGGCACGCCCACCACATCGGTCTCGGCGGAGGCCGAGGAGCGCGTCACCACGGTGACGGAGTGGCCCGCCGCGCGCAGGGCGGTCGTGAGGCCGTGGACGTGGCGGCCGAGACCGCCCACCAGCAGCGGCGGATACTCCCAGGACAGCATCAGGATGCGCATGGTCACTCCTCGAGGGCCCGGCGCCGCAGCGCCAGCATGGTCACGTCGTCGTGCTGGCTGGCGGCGCCCGAGTGGGTGCGGATGCCGGTGGCGAAGCGCTGCACGATCTCGTCGGCGGTGCCTCCGGCGGCGAGCAGGGCCCGCGTACGGTCGTCGCCGAAGAAGTCGCCGCGGGTGCTCTTCGCCTCGGGGACGCCGTCGGTGTAGAGGAACAGCAGGTCGCCGGGGCCGAGGCCGGTGCGGCCGAGGTCGAAGCCGGCGTCCGGGATGAGGCCGACCGCGGGTCCCGTCGGCTCCAGGGACTGCAGGGTGCCGCCGGCGCGCCGGATCAGCGGCGGGTTGTGGCCGCAGTTGATGTAGACGAGCTCGCCGGTGCGCGGGTCGACGACCCCGAAGAACAAGGTCGCGAAGTACGCCTGGTGCAGGTGGTTGGCGGTCAGATAGTCATTGACCGTACGCACGGCGTGCAGCGCCAGCCCCGCGCTCGGCTCGTCGGACGGTTGCGCCGCCGCGGCCGCCTGGCGCAGCAGACTCCGGATCAGCGCCATGAACAAGGCGGCGCCGATGCCCTTGTCGCACACGTCGGCGATGGCGAAGGCGAGACAACTTCCGTTGATGACGTCGTACGCGTCGTAGAAGTCGCCGCTGACCTCGCGGGCCGGCTGGAACCAGGCCGCGATGTCCCAGCCGGCGATGACCGGCAGCGTCTGCGGCAGGAAGCCGAGCTGGATCTCCCGGCCGATCCGCAGGTCGCGTTCCATGTCGCGGTGCTGCAGGCCGCTCATCGCCACGCCCAGCTCGCGGGCGTGCCGGGTCACCGCCAGCCGCTGCCGGACCAGGTGCGGGGCGAACGGGGCGAGCAGGAACTCGCCGCCGTCCCGGACGTGCAGTTCGAGCTGTTCGTTGTCGGCGTCGGCGAAGGACACCACGGCGGGCGGGTGGCCGGCCGCCGCCACGATCCGGTCCACCAGGCTCCGGATCGTGGCGACGTCGACCGGTGCGTCCGCCGAGGCGTCGACCAGCAGCAGGTCGGGCGTGCGGTCCGGCGCCCACCATTCGGTGAGGGCCGACTGCGGAGTACGGACGGCGGCAGTGATCCCGTCGTCGCTCAGCACCTGCCACAGGTCCGTGGCCGAGGTGCTACCCCCGCTGACTATCAGTGTCGTCTCGGTCATCGCACTCACGCCCGCCCCCGGTTCCGGCCCCGCGCCGGATCACGACCGTGGTCCGGTTGGCGCCGTCGACGTACTCGTAGGACGCCGCGTCCACGGCGTTCCTGGTCAGATACAAGCCGAGCGATCCCGGCTCGCGGTCGTGCAACGGCCGGTCCAGCCCGGCCGGCGCGGGCGCACCGAACGGGTTGAACGCGGGTGCCGTGTCGGTCAGCCGGATCCAGGCCCGGTCGCCGTCGAGGCCACCCTCGACGACGACCTGCCCCCGCTCGCGCCGGGGCTCGTACCCGTGCCGGACGATGTTGACGAACAGCTCCTCGGTCGCCAGCCGCAGCCGGTACGCCGACTCCGGGGGCATGGCCGCCGCCTCC
This sequence comes from Actinoplanes oryzae, assembly GCF_030757795.1. Taxonomy (GTDB): domain Bacteria; phylum Actinomycetota; class Actinomycetes; order Mycobacteriales; family Micromonosporaceae; genus Actinoplanes. The sequence goes on along the minus strand of NZ_JAUQWH010000066.1, from coordinate 17,888 downwards.
GCGAGGTCCGCCACCAGGGCGTTGACCGGGTCGAGGGACTCCGTCACGGCGGGCACGGTGAGGCTGCGCACGTCGTTACTCCGGGAGCCGGTTGGTCAGCGTGACGCTCTGGTCGAAGCCGACCAGCCGGATCGTCTGCTCGACGCGCGGGTTGGCGCCCACGAGCACGATCTGCACGTCGTCGGCCATCTTCTGCTGGGCGTACACCAGCTGCCGCAGGCCCGCCGACGACAGGTAGCCCAGCGCGCGCAGGTCGAGCACGAGCCGCTTGGCCCCGGCCGCGAGCGCGGTGTCGACGTCGGCCTGCAACGCCGGCGCCCCGGTCGCGTCGAGATCGCCGACCAGCGTGATCACGACGGCGTCCGCCCTGGTGCTGGAGGTGGTCTGCAGTGTCATTTCCCCGTTCCCTTCTCACGGTCACCGGCGGGCGCCGGCGACTCCGGGGCCCGGAGGACCCCGATGGCTTCCGGAACCGACTCCGCCACCCGGAAAAACCGCAGGAACCCGGTGGCGGAGAGGATCGTGCACAGCGACTCGGACACCCCGGCGAGCGCGATCGCGGCGCCGGTGCTTTGCGCCCGGCGATACACCATGAGCATCGTGCGCAGCCCGGCGCTGGACACATAGCCGACGCCGGCCAGGTCCAGCAGCACCGGCGTCCCGCCGGGGATCAACCCGGACAGGTCGGCCTGCGCCCGCGGCGACGTCCGGGCGTCCAGGTCGCCGCGCAGGCTCAGCACGGTGACCGTGCCGTCCATCCGCTTGTCGATCCGCACCTCACGCGCCGCCGCGGCGACGCCCGGCGCACCGTACGAAAGGCTCGTCATGACCACTCCCCGCAGCGGCCGGGTCCGACCCGGCGTTCCGACCTGTGCGAGCAGTCTGTCCGCGCGCCGGAAGGGGGGTCAACGTGCGCAAACACCGCCGGCGCGGTGCGCGGGAGTCGGGGTCCGCTCTACGTCAAGTCGGTGCCCGTCAAACCCGCACAGGCGGCCAGCAGACCATCCTGGACGGCCGGATCGCCGGCACCCCGCAACGCCGGCAACGGCCGCATGTGCCGCCAGTAGCCCCCGCTGCGCAGCGCCGCCGCATCGTCCGACACGGCGAGCCACGCCTGCGTAGCCGCCCCCGTCGCGATGTCGGTGGGCGCCGACGGACCGCCCATCCGCGACCGCACCCACCCGGGACACACGGCCGTGCTGATCACATCGGGCCACCGCCGGGCGAACGCGTACGCGAGCGCGAGGCCGGCCAGCTTCGAGTCGCAGTACGCACTGGTACCGTTCCACCGCCGCCGCGTCCGCTGCAGATCGTCCAGCTCGATGCGCCCGCCGTCGGCCATCCCCGAGGTCACGAAGACGAACCGCCCGGGCCGCGGCAGCAGAGCACTGATCAGGTACGCCGCCAGCACGTTCACCTGAAACGTCAGCTCCAGCCCGTCGGCCGTCTCCACCCGTGGCCCGTCGACCGCCACCCCGGCATTGTGGACAACGGCGTCGTACCGGGTCCCCGATGCCGCCAGCTTCCGCGTCTCCTCGATCGACGCGAGATCCCCGACGACCACGCCGGCCGCGCCGGGCACCGCGTGCAGAGCAGCTTCCGCCCGTACGTCATTGCGAGCGTGCAGCGTCACCTCATGCCCGCCCGCCACCAACTGCCGAGCCGTCTCCCGCCCGATCCCGTCCGCCGACCCCGTCACCAGTACCTTCGTCATCCGTCCATGCTCGGCACCACCCGGCAGTCCCGCCAACGACCGCCGGTACTACGTCAAGTTCAGCCACCCAGGACTCGCGCGCGGTATCTGCCCTGCTCGGCGGAGGCGCCGTCCGCGCCGGCAGCGAGGCGATACCGAAGTGGGCGCTCGCCACGGCCTGCTGGCCCTCTTCGGCCGTGACCCGCGCGCGGCGAGACGGCTGGCGTCGCTGCTGAGTGCCGGCTCGTCAGCCACCGCATATCGCCCTCGCGCAGAAGGCAGACGCCGCGGGGACCGGGCTGCCGGTGCCTAGTGGGCGCGGCCGGTGCGGAAGGCGTAGGCGACCAGGGCGGCGCGGTCGCGGCAGGCGGTTTTGGCGAGGAGGTGGTTGATGTGGGTCTTGACGGTGGCTTCGGAGACGTGGAGGCGGGCGGCGATTTCCTGGTTGGTGTGGCCGGCGGCGATCTCGCGCAGCACGTCCTCCTCGCGCTGGGTGAGGGAGTCCGCGGCGGCGGGGGCGACGGCCAGGCGGGCGCCCGCGGCGAGGGTGTCGAGGAGGCGGCGCTGGACCGTGGGGTCGAGCTGGGCCTCGCCGGCGGCGACGGTGAGGAGGGCTTCGCGGATCTCCTCGGCGCCCGCGTCCTTGGTGAGGTAGCCGCGGGCGCCGGCGTGCAGGGCGCGGAAGACGGAGTCGTCGTCGGCGTAGGTGGTGAGGACGACCACGCGGGCCCGGGCGCCCGACGCGGTGAGCCGGCGGGTGGCCTCGACGCCGTCCATGACGGGCATGTTGAGGTCCATGAGGATGACGTCCGGGTCGGCGCCGGCGGCCTGGCGGAGCGCGTCGGCGCCGTCCGTCGCGGTGCCGGCGACCGTGATGTCGTCGAGGAGGCCGAGCATCATGGCCAGGCCGTCGCGGACGACCTTCTGGTCGTCGGCGATCAGCACGGTGACGGTCATGCGGTCTCCAGGGCGAGGGGGAGGGACAGGCGGACGAGCCAGCCGTCCCCGGACGGGCCGGCGTCGAGCTTGCCCCCGGCGAGGGCGGCCCGCTCGGCGAGCCCGGTCAGGCCGTGGCCGCCCGACGGCAGCCCGGCCGGGGTGCTGCCACCGGAGTCGGTGATCTCCGCCGTCACCGTATCGGCCGTCCAGGTCAGGGCGACGCGGGCCTGCGCACCGGGACCGGCGTGCTTGGCCGTGTTGGTGAGGGCTTCCTGCACCGTACGGTAGAGCGCCAGCCCCCGCTCCGGGCTCAGCGGCCGGGGCTCGCCGCTCACCGTCAGGGTCGCGTGGATGCCGGCGGCCTTGGCGACCAGGTCGGGGATGCGGGCCGGGCCGGGCGGCGGGCCGTCGCGCAGGGCTTCGACGACGGTGCGGGCGCCGGCGACGCCGTCGCGGGCCAGGGCGCTCGCGTCGGTGAGCTGGGCGACCAGGCGGGGGTCGGCGCCGGTCCTGGTGGCCAGGAGGCGGGCGCCCTCGAGCTGCACGGTCAGGCCGGCGAGGGTGTGGGCGAGGACGTCGTGCAGCTCGCGGGCGATGTGGCCGCGTTCGGCGAGCCGGGCTGCTTCCGCGTCGGCGGCCCGGCGGGCGGAGGCGGAGTCGGCCGCGCGGCGGGAGGCTCCGGCCAGCGCGGAGGCCAGGAAGAGGAATCCGCCGCCGATCGCCAGGTTGAGGAAGGCGCCGACCGGCTGCTGGGAGATGGCCGCTTCGGCCAGCCCGGTGGCGACGATGACGAAGCCCCCGGCGATCAGCGCGTGCCGCCGGGGTACGCGCAGCCCCAGCCCGGCCGCGGCCATGAACCCGAGCGTGTAGCCGGTGCCCTCCGAGCGGACCAGGTCGAGCACCGCCCCGCACAGCCCGGCGCCCACGAAGCACAGCGTCAGCGGCAGCGCCCGGGTGAGGCGCGACCGCGTGGCGACCAGCCAGAGCGTGAGCCCGAGCACCGCGACCACCGGCACGGCCACCCGGGCGGCGGGGTCGCCGGGCAGCCCGGTCAGGACGACGTCCAGGGCGACCACCGCGGCGGCCGCCCAGGACAGGTAGCGGAGTCCGAGTCGGGGGTTCACACCGACATCTTCACCTGTGCCGGGACGGCGAGCCGGTTGACCTGCACGGCGGTCACCGCCAGGCGGACGAGGACCATGGTGAGCGACATGAGGACGAAGGCCGCGGTCCAGGCGTCGCCGCCGGTGATCAGGTGGGCGCGGGAGAAGTCGTAGATGCCGCGGGCGAACCAGTGGTCGGCGCCGTACGCGAACAGGGTGCGGAAGACGACCGCGCCGATCCACACCGCGGCGAAGCCGGCGCCGGCGGTGGTCAGCACGCGCCCGGTCGTGGCGTCGCGGCGCACCCTGACGAGCAGGCCGCTCATCACGCCGAGCAGCACCCCGAGGCCGACGCCGGCCGCTTCCAGCCGCACGTCGTTGCCCGCCGTCGGGAACGTCCTGAGATAGATCGACGCGACCACCCCGACGATGACGAGCGGGCGGAGCATCCGGGACCACCTGAACTCGTGGGTGCCGAGGCTGAGCAGGCCGACGACGAGGATGGCGGCGCTGATGAGGTACTGGGTCGCTGTCATGACTCAACGATCGCGATTTTCCCGTACGGGCGGATCGGCGCACGGATGGAAACCCCGTCTCCACCCTGGGGTGGAGACGGGGCCGCTTCAGCACCTGCCGAGGTCCTGCCACTGTTCGGTCCAGCCGGGCTCGGAGCCCTGCGTCCAGTAGCGGGCGCGCCAGAGGTGCTTGCCGTCGCCGGAGGGCGGGCCGCTCGGGTCGCCGTACCGGCTCTTCTCGTGGACGACGGTCTGCCCGCTGGTGTAGACCGTGCCGAACGCCCATTCCTGCGCGGCGGAGCAGGTGCCGGCCGGTGGCGGGGTGGTCGGGTTCGTCGGCGGCGGCGTGGTGGGGTTGGTCGTGCAGCCCCCGCCCGTCGAGTCGACCGTGTCGGAGAAGGTCGTGCCGGCGCTGCGGTATCCGGCCGTCCGCGCGGTGACCTGCGCCGGGGTCAGCGCCTGGTTCTTGGCGAACAACATCCAGTCGACCTGCTCGACGTACGTCGAAAGCCCGCCCGTGTGCGCCGCGGTGTCGATGAACCACAGGTTCCAGTTGATCGTCATGGTCTGGCGCGGGTAGAACTTGCCGCCGTGCTGGCCGACCTGCACGCCGTCGATGTAGTAGGTGACGTTCCCGTTGGCCACCGTGGCGACCAGGTCGTGCCAGCCGTTCAGGGACGAGCGCTGCTCGGAGTGCACGTTGTCGGCGTACCAGGGCTCGTTCCGGTACGTGTACCAGGTCGTCTGGTAGTTGATCGGGCCCGTCTCGCCCCACCCGCCGTTCGGCAGGTACTCGGAGATGTCCAGCTCGCTGTACGTGGGGTCGAGGTCGCCGTTGAGCGGGCTGATCGTGAAGAACGTCTGGTTGATGTGGTCGCCGTCCGCGCCGCTCACCGGGGTGTCGGTGAAGCGGACCCGGCTGGCGTACGTGCCCTCGAAGAACCGTTTCTGCGTGCTGTAGAGCTCGGCGTGGTTCGTCCCGCCGCCGGTGCCGTCGGTGGAGGCGGTGAGCTGCATGACCTTCTGGCCGTCCGCCGTGGGGAAGGTGATACTGGCCGCGGACCAGGTGGCCCCCGCGACGCCCGGACCGCCCGGGTAGCTGCGGGGCGTCCAGCCGTGCGAGGTGAGGGCGGCATCACTCGACGACGAGTAGGAGAAGTCGTCGAACAGGTAGCCGCAGTCCGCCGCCTGGGCCGCCGGGGAGTTGGCGAAGACGGCGAGGGTGGTGCCCAGCAGGGTCGCTGCGCCTGCCAGGGCGAGGGATGGTTTCACGAGTCCTCCAATGGGGGGAGAGAACTGCTTCCTCAGGCCAGCCGCCGGATCCGCCCGGCGTACCTGGCCTCGAGCTCCTTGTTGTGCTCCCGTCCGCCCGGCACGTTGTCGGACAGGTAGACGGGCGGCGTCTCCCCGGCGGCGAGCAGCCGCGCCACCACCTCGGCCACGATCTGCTGGGCGAGCAGGGCGGCGGTGATCGAGGAGACCGCACCCACGGCACCGGTGCCGTAGTCGAGGGTCGCGTCGCCGTAGGGGGCGCCGTTGTCGAGGACGACGTCGGCGAGGTCGCCGAGCTTCCGGCCGCTGGCGTGCCGGGGCTCCACCCGCGACGAGTGGGCCAGCGAGGTGATCGCGATCAGGGCGTGCCCCCGCTGCTTGACGAGCTGCGCCAGCTCGACCACGGCCCCGTTGACCCCGGAGTTGCTGGCGATCACGAAGGCGTCGTCGGGCTTGACCGGGGCGAGCTCGTACAGGCGGTGGGCGACGGCCGGGGTGCGCTCGAGCTCGGGGTCGGACAGGACGGCGACCGGCTCCCCGCCGAAGAGGACGATGTCGCGCAGCGCGATCTTGTTCGTGGGGACGAGGCCGCCGGCGCGCCCGGCGAGCTCCATGGCGAGGGCCTCGGAGTGCCCGCACCCGAACGCCTGCACCACCCCGCCGGCCCGCAGCGTCGCGGTGATCAGGTCGGCGGCGCGGCCGATCCCGTCGCCCTGCGTGGTGCCGACGCGCTCGATCGCGTCCCGGATCGCCGCGACGTAGGCGGCGCTGGAGATCGTCATATCGATGGTCATCCTTTTCATCGAACTGTCCTGCCGATGAAAATTACGACCGATTCAAGGCCTGGTCAATAACAAATTTCCATGCTTCGATGGAGCGTATGCGGCGCGCAGTGACTGTCCACTTAGCGCCATGACGCCTCTGCGGCAGGTCAGGGTCTGCCCGTGGGGCCGGGGGTTCGCGATGATCCGATCATGCACCCCTTCGCGGCAGGCACGCGCTTCCGCGCCGAGTTGCGGCGCTCCGGCGACAGCTCCGGCTTCGACGTGCCCGACGACGTCGTGACCCAGCTGGGCGGCGGCCACCCCCGCGTGGTCGCCACGGTCAACGGCCACCGCTTCCGCACCGTGATCTCCAGCTCCCCCCGCGGGTACTGGCTCGGCGTCAGCCCCTGGCGCCGAGCCGCCGCCCGCGTCACCGCCCGCCGCCCCCACGACATCGACCTCGAGCTCGACCTGGGAACCGCCGCCCGCCGCTGACCTCCGCCGGATGGACGTGCACGGACGGCACCACGCGCCCGGAGCCGCGGGCGTGGCGGGGTCAGGCGGTGCGGATGGCCGCGGCGGCCTGGAGGCCGAGGATGTCGATGGCCCGCTCGCGCATCTCGACCTTGCGGACCTTGCCGGTGACGGTCATCGGGAAGGCGTCGACGAGGTGGACGTACCGGGGGATCTTGTAGTGGGCCAGCTTGCCCCGGCAGAAGTCGCGGATGTCGTCGGCGGTCAGGGGCGGGGCGTCCGGGTGGAGGATCAGCCAGGCCATCAGCTCCTCGCCGAACTTCTCGTCGGGGACGCCGACGACCTGGACGTCGGCCACGCCCGGGTGGGTGTGGAGGAATTCCTCGACCTCGCGCGGATAGACGTACTCGCCGCCGCGGATGACCAGATCCTTGATGCGGCCGACGATGGCGACGTAGCCGTCGGCGTCCATCGTGGCCAGGTCGCCGGTGTGCATCCAGCGGGCGGCGTCGATCGCCTCGGCGGTGGCGTCCGGCTGGTCCCAGTAACCGAGCATGACGGAGTAGCCGCGGGTGCACAGCTCGCCCGGCTCGCCCGGCGGGACGGTCCGGCCGGTGGCGGGGTCGACGACCTTGGACTCCAGATGCGGCATGACCCGGCCGACCGTCTCGGTGCGGCGGGCGAGGCCGTCGTCGCGGCGGGTCATCAGGGAGACGGGCGACGTCTCGGTCATGCCGTAGCAGATGGCGACCTCGGCCATGGACATCTCGCTGACGACGCGCTTCATCACCTCGACCGGGCACGGGGAGCCGGCCATGATGCCCGTACGCAGGCTGGTCAGGTCGTAGCCGGACAGCGCGAGCTCCGCGATGAACATGGTGGGGACGCCGTACAGGGAGGTGCAGCGCTCCTCTTCGACGGCCCGCAGCGTGGCGGCGGGGTCGAAGCCCGGCGCCGGGAGCACCATCGTCGCGCCGTGCGAGGTGGCGGCCAGGTTGCCCATGACCATGCCGAAGCAGTGGTAGAGCGGCACGGGGATGCAGATGCGGTCCTGGTGCGTGTAGCCGACCAGCTCGCCGACGAAGTAGCCGTTGTTGAGGATGTTGTGGTGCGAGAGGGTCGCGCCCTTGGGAAAGCCCGTGGTGCCCGACGTGTACTGGATGTTGATCGGGTCGTCGAAGGCCAGCGGCACGTCGAGGCTGCGGCCCGCGCCGGAGGCGAGCAGCTCGGGCCAGTCGTCCGTGTCGAGGTAGACCGTGTCCCGGAAGCCGATCGAGTCGATCATCGCCCGGTAGTCGCTGCTCTTGAACGCGGGCGCGCTGACCAGCAGGCTCAGCCCGGCCTGGCGGACGACGTAGTCGAGCTCGTGCGTCCGGTAGGCGGGGTTGACGGTGACCAGGATCGCGCCGATCTTCGCGGTCGCGTACTGGACGATCACCCACTCGGCGCGGTTGGGCGCCCAGATCCCGACCCGGTCCCCCTTGACGATGCCGCGCGCGAGCAGGCCGCGGGCGGCGTCGTCCACGGCGGCGCCGAATTCCGTGTACGTCCAGCGGCGCCCCGCCGCGACGTCGACGAGCGCCTCCCGGTCGCCGTGCGCCGCGACAGCGCGGTCGAGGTTGGCGCCGATGGTCTCGCCGAGCAGGGGCACGTCCGAGGTCCCGGAGCTGTAGGACACCATGCCCCAGCATGCTTCTCAGACCGCCCGCACACAACTCCACTGGGCCGCGACCGCGCGGTAGCCGAGCCGCGTGTTGATCGCCAGCATCGGCTTGTTCGCCTCGTCGTTCGACGTGAAGGCCGTGCGCCCGCGCACCCGGCTCAGGGCCGCCCGCTTGACCGCGTACGCGAGACCGCGCCCCCGGTAGGCCGGCAGCGTCGCCGTCATGTCCGACCACACCCTGTCCCCGTCCCGCAGCACCAGCGAGAACGCCACGGGGCGCCCGTCGGCGTACGCCACGCTGCCGGCCTCCCGGTCGGCGTCCGGGTTGTCCCAGAACCACGCCACGAACCGCTCGAACGGCACCGGCAGCGCGGGCACGTCCCCGGGCTCGTCCGCGGTCGCCTCGGTGTAGGTGCGGTGCAGGTCGGCGGGATCGACCTCGCGCAGCCGCGCGAAATCGCTCGGCACGCGGGGGAAGGCGGCGAGATCGAGCGCCGAGTAGCGCACCGGCCGGCTGGGCCGGAACCCGTGCCGCCGCGCGAAGTCGAGCGCCGGCGCCGTGGCGAACGCGCGCGCCGGCTCCTCCACGTGGGCGAGGGCGACGTCGAGCAGGGCGCTGCCGAGCCCCCGGCCGCGATGCTCCGGGTGCACGTGCAGCAGGGAGACGGTCCGGCCGCGTGCTGCCACCCAGCCGACCACCCGTCCGCCGGCCTCGGCGACCCACTCGGCCCCGGTCAGCTCCTGCCGCGTCGCCTCGACCCCGCGCACCAGGTACGGGTAGACGACCGACCGCAACGCGACCACCGCGGCGGCGTCGCCCGCGTCGGCCCTCCGGATGTCCATGCCGGCCATTGTCCTCCCCCATGTTCTAAGTCTTGTTTACATATTGATGCCCATGATTTCCTGAGGGGACTTTCCCCGCCCCCCGAGGGAGTCCCCATGCGCGTACTTCCGCGTGTTCTGGCCGCGCTCGCCGTGGCCGCGTCCAGCACTGTCCTGCCCGCCACGGCCCACGCCGGGGCGACGACCGCGACCGCCGTCAACCGGTCGTCCGCCACCGCCGTCGACCACTATTGGACCCCGGAACGGCTCGATGCCGCGCGCCCGGCGCCCGTTCCGGCACTGGGCAGGTCCACGCGCGCCGCGGCCGTGGGCGAGCCTCGTTTCGTGCACGCCACGCCGCCGGCCGGCCCGCACACGCTGGCCAGCGAATGGGTCACCAACGGGCGGCTCGTCTTCACGAACCCCGGCGTCGGCGACTTCATCTGCACCGCCAATGTGGTGTCGGCCAACAACCGCGACGTCATCGCCACCGCACGGCACTGCGTCGTCGACATCGCGACCGGGAAGGTGTTCCAGAACTTCCGGTTCGCCCCGGCCTACAACCGGGGCAGCGCGCCCTACGGATGGTGGACCTGGCGCTCGGCGGGCTGGCGCATCGACGACACCGGGCCGGGCGGCGACAACGCGTTCATCGTGCTCAACCGGGGCGGCAACGCCAACGCGCACGTGCAGGACGTGGTCGGCGGCTCGGGCATCGGGTTCAACTGGGCGACGAACGGCTACGCGCACGCCATCGGGCTGCCCGGGTCGGTGGACTACGCCGTGTGGTGCGAGGGGCAGCCGTACGACGGGCCGTCGGGCGGCGTGCAGATCCGCAACTGCGTCGGGCTGTCCGGCGGGGCGAGCGGCGGGTCCTTCATCGTCAACTATCAGGCGGACGGCTCGGCCGTGCAGACCGCTTCGTACTTCGGGAGCTGGGGCGACGCGTACTTCGCCTATTACCGGGACGTCGCGTGGCAGGTCTACAACGGCGCGCAGAACGCCTGAAGCACCGCTCCCAGAGCCCGCCGGAGGTCCGCGTCCGCCGGCGGGACGCCCGTGGCGGGACACAGCAGCCCGCCGACCTCGCCCAGCAGCTCCGTGAGGCCCGGGCGGGGTGACAGCGGATAGGTCACGGTCCGGCCGGGCTGGCGTACCTGCAGGAACAGCGAGCCGTGCAGCAGCTCGGCCACCGGGCGCGGCACGGTCAGGCGCACCGGCTCCGGCCAGAAGCGCCACCCCCGGCCGGCCAGGTCGTCCACGAACCGGTCGGCAGGCTCGCGCCGGGCGGGGTGGTCCTGCAACTCCTCCCGTACGCCGGAGCACCGCACCGCCTCGAGCAGATCGGCCGCGGCCTCCGGCGCGTACGCGACGAACCGGTTGACCTGCACGCTGTGGTCCCCGCCGAGGTCGCGCGTCTCGATCGCGTCGTCGATCGTCCCCAGGCGCGCGACCGGATCGTCGCCCCTGGCCGGCGCACCGTCGCCGGTGACCGGCCGTTGCCGCAGGTCGAGCGCGGTGATCCGGGCCCGGACCAGCGGGGCCAGGGCCGTGGCCAGGAAGTCGTGCCGGGACGACGTGGCCGTCACCCGTCCGAGCACCGGCCCGGCGACGGTGTCCTCGACCTGCGCCGCCACCGTGACGAGCGACCGGGGCTGCCGGCCGGGCGGCAGCGTGTGCAGCACACCGTGCACCACGTCGGCGGGCACCGCTTCGAGGGGCACCGGGCGGTCGAGCCCGGGGACGTACCGGCCGGTGAGCAGGTCGCGCCACAGGCCGGCCTCCGCCGGGTGGACGCCGCCCGGATCGAGCGCGGCGAGCCGGTGCCAGAGCAGCTCGCCGGAGAGCCAGCAGCGGTCGGTCGCCGGGCAGCCCGGCCCGGTGAGCCGCCGGTGCAGCAGCAGCCGCCCCCGCTCCCCCACCGGCAGCCAGTCGAGATGAACCGAGACGCGCAGGCCCGGGGCGGCACCCGTCGGCTGCAGCGGAACCAGGCTCATGCCGGACCGTAGTGCCGGGTCTCGAACTCGGCGTCGCCGTCCTGGCGCTGCCGCAGCGTCTGCACGACCACCGACACCAGCCGCTGCTCGGCGGCGAGGGCCTGCTGACCGGTCAGCGCCTGCTCGACCGCCTGCTGGGCCTGTGCGGCGGCGACCTGGGCGCGGGCGGCCACGTTCTGCGCCTGGGCGGCGGCTTGCTGCGCCCCGGCGAGGGCGCGCTCGCAGCTGTCCAGGGCGATGCGCAGCTCGGCGAGGTGGTCCTCGGCGCGCATGTGCTGCCACCAGAAGGCGGCGGGCGCCACGAGCAGGGCCACGACCATGAGCGCGGCGAGCCACCACGGCACGGCCTGGTCCGCTCCCGGCACGGCGGCGGCCAGGGCGCAGGGCATGGAAAAGAGCATCGGACCTCCCCGGCCCGGCATTCGGCGTAGCGCCACTTTAACCGGTTAAGCCCGAATTCTTCGGTACGCCGCGCGGACCATTCACCGGCGTCGCGCGCACGGCGGCGGCGGAGCATTCCAAGAGGTGAGGACGCGCCGGAAACGCGGCGGCGGAGCGGGAAAGACACGCGACCGGCGGCCGGGGCGAAACGCTTGCCCGGAGGAAACGCTCCCGGCGCGGGCGAAAGCTCTCGCCGAGGGGCGAAGCGCACGGCGGCGCAACGCCCGGGAAGCAGGCGGCGAAACGCTTCTCGCGCGCCGGTGAAAGGAAACGGCCCGCCGGGGCCGGGAGCAGGCGCCGCTGGTGGAGGCCTCGCACATCGCCGCCCTGCAGCACAACGCCGACGGCGCCGCGCGGAGCGGCGCCGTTTGTCCGGTGCCGGCCTGCCCGCAGGGCGGGCCGGCGGGAGGTCAGCGCTTGTTGTGGTAGGCCTCGACGATCGAGCTGGGGATGCGGCCCCGCTCGGAGACCTCGAAGCCGTTCTTGCTCGCCCATTCGCGAATGGCCTGGTTCTGATCGCGGGTGGCCCGGCCGGTGCTCACGCCGGTGCCGCGGCGCGGGGCCCGGGTGTCGAGGCCGCTGCGGCCGACCCGGGTGGCCACCGCCAGATAGGGGTCGAGCGCCTTGCGGAGCTTGCCCGCGTTCTTCTCGGAGAGGTCGATCGTGTAGCTCACCCCGTCGAGTCCGAACTCGACGGTGCGGTCGGCCTCGCCGCCGTCGAGGTCGTCGGTGAGGAGAGTGATTACCTGCTTGGCCATGTGTGCTCCCGTGGCGGTGCCATTGTGCCGGATATTTCCGCGCTTTCATTCTGTCGATCGCGGCGCGCCGAGGCAAATTGTGACCATGCGCATGTCGCGGATCTGTGAAGCCATTAGGCGCCGCTGTCACCCGTCCGCGAACAGTCCCTCACCGCCCCCGGGAACAGGCGGCCCAGCAGCGGCGGAAATGGCGGCGACGCCCGCGCCGGGACCCCGGAAACCGGAAACGTGCCCGCAACACAAGGCCGCCGATCAATGTGCCCGTGATCACGCTTACGGGTGCACGAAGACGCACCGCTGCTGCACCGAAAGGACCGAACCGTGCGAAGGTTTCCGGAAAAATCAGACGCCCCCGCGCCCCGGTTCCCGTGGCAGAGTGCGATCATGAACTCCACCGGCCTGATCGTGGCCGCCGCCGTCCTGGTCCTCGGCGTCGCGGCTGGCCTCTGGCACCGCCGCGCCGACGGCCGCCTGCGGGGCACCCGGCCGATCGGCGGCCTCCCGGAGCCGACGACATCCGAGCAGGCGACCGGGCCCGCGACGGAGGGCGCCGCGCTGGACGGCGCCCTGCTCGACGGGCTCGGCGTGGGCCCCGCGGCGGCGACGCTGCTGCAGTTCTCGTCGGCGGCCTGCGCCCCCTGCCGTGCCCTGCGACGCCTCAGCGCCGAGGTCGCGGAGCAGCTCCCGGGCGTGCGGCACGTCGACGTGGACGCCGAGAGCCACCTCGACGCCGTCCGGGCCCTGGGCATCTGGCGCACCCCCACGCTGCTGGTGCTCGACGCCGACGGCCGGATCGTGCGGCGGGCCACCGGCGTGCCGGCCAAGCCCGATCTGCTCGCCGCCGTCGAGCCGCTGCTGCCGCGCTGATCCGAGCAGCTGATCCAAGCAGCGCATCCGGGCAGGTCATCCGGGCAGGTCATCGGGAATTGTCGACCCGTGCGCCGGTGATCAACATCTCCTGCGCGGAGGGGCCCGGCTGTGCCAGAGTGCGGACCATGCAGCTCGACCCCCGCGGCCCGCGCTTCGCCGCGGTGCTCACCACGATCGTCCTCGTCGTCGTGCTCGCGACCGGGTCGGGCTGGCTCGCGCTCGCCCAGACCCTCGTCTTCGCGATCACCGCCGCCGATCCCCGCCGCGGGCCCTACGCCCTGCTCTACCGCGCCCTGGTCGCCCCGCGCCTGGGCCCGCCGGCCGAGCGCGAGGACGCGGCGCCGGTGCGCTTCGCCCAGCTGGTCGGCTTCGCCTTCCTCGCGGTCGCCACCGTGGGCTACCTGACCGGCAGCCCGGCGCTCGGGCTCGTCGCCACGGCGTTCGCTTTGCTGGCGGCGTTCCTCAACGCCGCGTTCGGGCTCTGCCTGGGCTGCCAGGCCTACCTCGCGATCCGCCGCCTGACGCACGGCCGCACCGCCTGAAGAGAGGCCGCGCGGGGCTCAGAGGTGCGGCAGGAGCTTGTCGAGCCGCACGGGCAGGTCCCGCACCCGCACCCCGGTCGCGTGCCAGATCGCGTTCACGATCGCGGCCGGCGACCCGACGATGCCGATCTCGCCGATGCCCTTGCTACCCATCGGGTTGACCTCGGCGTCGTCCTCATCCAGCCACACCGCCTCGAGGTGCTCGATGTCGGCGTGCACCGGGACGTGGTACTCGGCCAGGTCGTGGTTGACCCAGTCCCCCGTCCGGGCGTCGAGGACACCCTCCTCGTGCAGGGCCATGCCCAGGCCCATCGTCATGCCGCCGAGGAACTGGCTGCGGGCCGTGCGCGGGTTGAGGATGCGGCCCGCGGCGTACACCCCGAGGAGGCGGCTGACCCGCACCTCGCCGGTGTCGGCGTCGACGCGTACCTCCGCGAAGTGGGCGCCGAAGGCGTGTTTGCCGTCCTTCTCCTGCTGGGCGATCAGCTCGCTGCTGTCGAAGGTGACCTCCGGCTTCCCGGTACGCCGCAGCTCCCGGCACGCCCCGGTCACCGCCCAGCCCCACGAGGCGCTGCCCGAGGAACCCCCTGCTACCGAGGCCATGGGCAGCGTGCTGTCCCCGATGCGCACCCGGACGTCCGAGGCGGGCAGCCCGAGCTCGTCCGCGGCGATCTGGGTGAGGATGGTGCGGGCGCCCGTCCCGATGTCCGACGCGGCGATGGCGACCTCGGCCGTGCCGTCCGCGCCGAGCGTGACCCGGGCTGTCGACGGCTGGGCCATCGTCGGATAGGTGGCGCCCGCGACGCCCGTACCGATGAGCCAGCGGCCTTCGCGGCGCAGGCGAGGGCGGTGCTCGCGGCCGTCCCAGCCGAAGCGCCGGGCGCCCTCGCGCAGGCACTCGACGTAGTGCCGGCTGCTGAAGGCGACGCCGCTCTCCGGCTCGGCGTCCGGTTCGTTGCGGAGGCGCAGCTCGATGGGGTCCATGCCGAGCCGCTCGGCGAGCTCGTCCATGGCGCACTCGAGGCCGACCATGCCGGGGGCCTCGCCGGGCGCCCGCATCCAGCGCGGGGTCGGCACGTCGAGGCGGACCAGCTTGTGGCCGGTGTAGCGGTTCGCGGCCGCGTACATGTGGCGGGTGACCGTGGTCGTCTGCTCGGCGAACTCGAACAGCTGCGACGTCTGCTCGACCGCTTCGTGCGAGATGGCGGTGAGCCGGCCGTCGTGCCCGGCGCCGAGGCGGATGTGCTGCATCGTCGGCGTCCGGTAGCCGACCATGCTGAACAGTGCCTGCCGCGGCAGGGCGAGCTTGACGGGCCTGCCGGTGACCTTCGCGGCCAGCGCGGCGAGGACGGCGTTGGGGCGCGCGGTGCCCTTGGACCCGAAGCCACCGCCGACATGCTCATTGATCACGTGTACGCGATCCGGGGTCAGCCCGAACGCCGCCGCGACCGTGCCGGCCACGCCCGGGGCGTGCTGATTGGAGTCGTACAGGAGCAGGTCGTCGCCCTCCCACACCGCGATCGTCGCGTGCGGCTCCATCGGGTTGTTGTGCAGCGCCGGCGTCTCGTAGCGCACGTCGACCGTCACCGGCGCCGCGGCCAGGGCGGCGTCGACGTCGCCCAGCCGGCTCTCCGCCGGGAAGTCGGGATTGACCTTCTCCGGCGTGTAGAGCTCCGGATGATCGGCGCGCAACACCGCGTCGTGGGGCTCGGATGTGATGTCGAGGCGCACGTCCATGGCGGCCCTGCGGGCGGCTTCCAGCGTACGGGCGACGACCAGCGCCACGGCCTGCCCGCGGTAGCTGATCCGCTCCGACTGCAGCACCGCCAGCTCGGGGTCGCCGGCGTCCTCGAGCCGCGGCGCGTTGCCGTGCCACAGGACCGCGAGCATGTCGTCGTCCTCGGCCAGCGGGTCGACGACCACGTTCGTCAGGGTGCCGCGGGGCACCGGCGACTGCACGACCCACGCGTAGGTGACGTCCTTGACCGGGTACTCGGCGGCGTACAGGGCCTCGCCGGTGACCTTGGCCGGGCCCTCGATCCGGCCGAGCGGGCGGCCGACGGCGTTCTCCAGCGTGCCGGTCATGCGAGACCCTCCAGAACCGTCGCGGTCAAGTTGCGGATGAGGGTTCGCTTGTAGCCGTTGTCCCGCAGCGGTTCGGCGTCCGCCAGCTCGGCGTCGGCCGCGGTGAGGAAGTTCTCCCGCGTCGGCGCCTGCCCGCGCAGCGCGTCCTCCGCCTTCGTGGCACGCCACGGCTTGTGCGCCACCGCACCCCACGCGATACGGACGTTGTCGATTCGTCCCTCAGTGAGTTCGAGGACCGCGGCCACCGAGCCCACGGCGAACGCATAGGACGCCCGGTCCCGGGCCTTGCGGTAAGCGGACATGGGCGCGGCGGCGGGCAGGGAAACCGCCGTGATCAGCTCACCGTGCTGTAGGACCGTGTCGATGTGCGGGGTGTCGCCCGGCAACCGGTGCAGCTCGGCGAGCGGCATGTCCCGGTCGCCGGCCGGCCCGGTCACGTGCACGACCGCGTCCAGGGCCACGAGGGCGACGGCCATGTCCGACGGGTGCGTGGCGACGCAGTGCTCGGAGGCGCCCAGGATCGCGAGGTTGCGGTGGTCGCCCTCGCGTGCCGGGCAGCCCGTACCGGGCTCGTGCTTGTTGCAGGGTTTGGTCATGTCCATGAAGTAGCGGCACCGGGTGCGCTGCAGCAGGTTCCCGCCGGTCGTCGCCATGTTGCGCAGCTGACCCGACGCGCCCGCGAGCAGCGCCTGGCTGAGCACCGGGAAGTCGCGCCGGACGACCGGGTGCGCCGCAAGGTCGCTGTTCCGCACGCCGGCGCCGATGCGCAGGCCACCGCCGGGCAGCTCCTCGACGTCGCGCAGCGGCAGCCGGTTGATGTCGACCAGCGCGCCGGGACTGGCGACGCCGAGCTTCATCAGGTCGACGAGGTTCGTGCCGCCGGCCAGGAACGCGGCGTCCGGGCCGAGCGCCCGCAGAGCCTCGCCGACCTCGGTGGCGGGCGTGTACTCGAACGTCTTCACCGGCCGGCCACCTCGGCGATGGCGGGGACGATGTTCGCGTACGCGCCGCAGCGGCACAGGTTCCCGCTCATCCGCTCGCGGATCTCCGCGTCATCCAGGACCGGCTCCTCGCCCGCGGGAGTCGCCGCGCTCGGCCACCCCTTCGACGCCTCGTCGAGCATGCCCGCGGCCGAGCAGATCTGCCCGGGTGTGCAGTATCCGCACTGGAAGCCGTCGTGCTCCTGAAAAGCCCGCTGCAGCGGATGCGGGCTCAGCCCCTCGATCGTGGTGACCTCGGCGTCCTGCTGACTGATCGCGAGCACCAGGCAGCTGTTGACCCGGCGCCCGTCCAGCAGCACCGTGCACGCCCCGCACTGGCCGTGGTCGCAGCCCTTCTTCGCGCCGGTCAGGTGCAGGTGCTCGCGCAGCGCGTCCAGCAGCGTGGTCCGCGGATCGATCTCGAGACTGTGCTCGACCCCGTTGACGGCAAGCTTCATGAGTCAACCCCGTACCCCCGCGAGGATGATTCAATCTCGGGCCACCGGGTACCGCCGAAGCATGCGAGTGGTGATCGTCGGAGCGACCGGCAACGCGGGCACGGCCCTCCTGCGCCGGCTGCGCAACGAGCCCGGAACAGACCTCGCGGGCGTGGCCCGCCGCCTGCCCGACCGCGGGGTGCCCCCCTACGACGCCGTCGACTGGCACCCCTGCGACGTCGCGGCCCCCGGCGCGGCCGCCCGGCTGACCGAGATCTTCCGCGGCGCCGACGCGGTCGTCCACCTGGCCTGGCAGATCCAGCCGAGCCACGACCAGCGCCGGCTCTTCGAGGCCAACGTGCTCGGCACCCGCAACGTGGTCGACGCGGTGCTGCACGCCGGGGTGCCCAGCCTCGTCGTCGCCTCCTCGGTCGGCGTCTACGCCCCGGGGCCCAAGCACGCCTACGTGACCGAGTCGTTCCCCCGTACCGGCGTGCCCGGATCCTCGTACAGCCGGCACAAGGCCCTGGTCG
>NZ_JAUQWH010000065.1 GCF_030757795.1 Actinoplanes oryzae | reverse complement strand
AAAGGCGGCAGGGTGGGCACGGGCGCCCACCCTGCCGGTGAATCAGCCTGCTGGGTGCCGCCGGCGCAAGCACGGCGTTCACCGATGCGGGGCAGACTCGCCCGTTGGCGCAGATCCGCCGGCCGGAGCCCCAGCAGTCCCCGGCGCAGCAGCCCCCGGCCGAGCAGCCCTTGGCTCAGCGGTCGCCGGCGCAGCAGCCCCTGGCCCAGCAGCCTCTGGCCCAGCCGCCGGCCGAGCAGGGCGGCCCGGGCAGCCCGCTCCCGCGCCGGCAGGTGACGCCGCCGTCGGAGCGGCCGCCGTCCATGGCCGCGGCGGCGCAGGCACTTGCCGCGAAGGGCGAGGCCGGCGCGTCCGCCGGGCAGGAGGCCGACGGCCCGATCGACGTACCGCCCACCGCGGCCGACCCGGCGGTCACGTCGCGGCTGACGCTGCCGGGCCCCACGACGCAGACGTCCGCGCCTCGGCTGGCGGGTGGTGCGACGGGCGCCTTCCCGACGACTGCCTTCGCGGGCAACTCGGGTGCCTTCCGGACCGCGCAGCCGACCATCGCCCCGCCGGTCATCCCCGGTTCCGGCGGCGCGCAGCAGTCGAACGCGGGATCCAGCTGGAGCACCGGCTACACCGCGCCGGTCCAGCCGCCGGCCGACGACTTCGTGCCCGCCAACGAGGTGGAGCGCGACCTGCACCAGGCGTCGATCGAGCACAGCACCGACTCGTTCCTGTCGACGCTGCTGCTCGCGACGGTGCTCGTGCCCGTGGCGCACAACTCGCGGCCCGGCAGCTCGCCCGGTGAGGCGGGGTTCGCGTTCCAGACCGAGGAGATGGACGGCGAGCGGTTCCTGGTGGTCTTCACGAGCCGGGACAGGCTGGGCGACCACTATGCCGAGCCCACCCGCACCGTGGCGGTGCGGTTCGTCGAGCTGATCCGCAACTGGCCCGACCCGGCCTGGTCGTTCGCGGTCAACCCGGGCACCGCGGTCGGCGCGAAGTACCCCGGTCCGCAGGTGATCGCCCTCGCCAGCTGGGCCACCGAGGCCGGGCTGGGCGGCGAGACCGACGAGATGCTCGGTGACGCCGCCGTGGCGCTTCCGCCGGCGGGCGAGATCGAAGCACGTCCGACGACCATGCAGAAGACGGTGCCGCCGGAGCAGGTCGACTTCTATCTGGAGCGCGGCTACGACCGGGTTGCCGGATTTGTCCACCGAGCGGCCGAGGTCGAGCACCTGAAGACGCCGGCGGAGCTGTTCGCCGCGCTCGGGCTGGTGCACGACGACTCGCCGTACCAGGCCGACGCCAAGGAGGCGTTCGTGCTCCGCTGGCCGGCGCACCGGCCGAGCCTCTACCGCATCCCGTACGGCGGCCAGAACGAGCCGGCGCTGCGCGCCATGGACGGCTGGGTGATCGAGCGCGCGCCGTTCCGTGGCAACGGGTTCGCGCCGGGCGAGGGCCGGGACGTGATCGCCGAGTTCAAGGTGGACAGCGTCCGGCTGCCGCACGACACCCAGCTGTGGCGGATGGATGCCGACGGCGGCGAGCGTCTCGTGGCGGTCTTCGACGGCGATGCCCCGGGCTGGCGCAAGGTGGGAGAGCAGGATGCGTGACGGGTACGTCGTGACGTGGCAAGGGCGCGAATACGATGCCGCGCCCGACGGCGACAACGTCCGGATCTACGCGCCCGAGGGCGGCGAGGGCTTCGAGGAGGTCCGCCCCGGCCGGTTCGTGCGGGTGCTGCGCCCGGGCGAGTTCGCCGATCTCACGTACGTGCGGACGACCTGCTCGTGGCGCGGCCAGCCCTTCATCGTGCTCGCCGAGGTCGACGCCTGGCTTCGCGTCGAGTACACGGGCGGCCGGGCCCCGGTGGCGCGGGCGCTGGGCCTCGAGGAGTTTGACTTCGGCGTCTACCAGGGCTGGGCCCCCGCCAACGAAGTCACCGAACTCTACGAACACCGCGTCTGACGCACCGCCCGACGCAGTCGCCGAACGTCACGAGCATCGCGCCTGACGCACCGCCCGACGAAGCCGCGAACGACCGCTGAGCGCGGGGAGAACAGACGGCCGAAGGATGCACGGTAGCCGGCGAGAACAGACGGCCGAAGGATGCACGGTAAGCGGCGAGAACAGCCGGCTGAAGGACGCACGGTAGCCGGCGAGAACAGGGTGGTCGGAGCCCGCGGCTCAGGACTTGATCCAGCGCAGGATTTCCCCGGTCACCACGTCGGTCGCCTCTTGGTGCAGGAAGTGGCCGACGTCGTCGATCAGCCGCCACTCGTACGGGGCGATGACGTAACGCCCCGACCCCTGCGCCGTGCGGGGCAGCACGGCGGTGTCCAGCGCCCCATGCATCTGCAGCGTCGGCGTGGTGATCGGCTGCTGCATGAGTTTGACGAAACGGTATCCCTGGAGCCGCAGCGCCGACCGGAACACCCACCTGTACGCCTCCAGCGAGCAGAACGCCGCCTGCGGAATCCGCATGGCCTCGCGGCATCGGGCGGCATAGTCCGCGTACTCGTCGGTGTCTCGCCAAGCGGGACCGGCCCAGTGCTCGACCAGCGCACCCACCTCGGCCGCGTCGTCGCGCGTGAGCACGTGCTCGTAGCGCGGCACCTGGAACTTGAGGATGGCGCGGCTGGCGGCGAGCTGCCCGCGCGGGTCGGCGAAGAGCGCGGCGCGCAGCCGCAGGGGGTGGGCGGCGCCGAGGACGACGAGCCTGTTCACCATCTTGGGGTGGAAGGCGGCGGCGGCCCAGCCGATCATGCCGCCCACGCCGGCGCCGACGATCATGGCGGAGCGCTCCCCGAGCGCGCGGATGAGGCCGGTGACGTCGGCGGCCATCGTGTAGCCGTCGTAGCCGCGCGGCGGCTTGTCACTGGCGCCGTAGCCGCGAAGGTCGATCGCGACGGCGCGGAAGCCGGCGTCCGCGATGCGGGGCAGCACATCGTGCCACGCCCACCAGAACTCGGGGAAGCCGTGCAGCAGCAGCACGAGCGGCCCGGTGCCGGCCTCGACGACGTGGAACCGGCTGCCGTTGGCGCCGACGAACCGATGGGTCCAGGGGCCCTCGGTCAGCACGCACGACTCGTCCACCTGGGAAGTCATGCGACCCAGGGTACGGGTATGCGGCACCTTCGGACATTACGGTTACGAGACGTGCTCGAGCACCTCGAGGCGTACGGGCTCGCCCTCCCCGCAGTCGATGCGCAGGCGGGACGGGATGACGCGCACCCGCACGTGATCGCCCTTCGCCAGGGTCAGGCCCTCGTCCGAGTACATGGCGTACGGCTTCCCGTCCAGGTCGAGCAGCCCGTAGCAGGGTCCTGTGCCGCCCCGGACGATCCAGCCCTCGGTCCAGCCGGGGTCGGCGATCTTGTCCGTGGGAGTTTTCGCGATGCCGGAGGGCAGTGGCGGGACCGAAATGCCCGACGAGGCGGGAGCCGGGGCCGCTGGGGTGGTGGGCGACGCGCACGCCGTCAGGGCGATGAGCAAGAGAGCACCGATGAACTTCACTCCGATGAGACCGTGCGCGAGGCGGAAGGGTTCCCGGAAAAGGGAAACGCCCGGGAGCCGAAGCTCCCGGGCGCCGAAAACCCGAAGATCAGGAGAACTTGACCTTCATCGAGGTGCCGTTCTGCTCGGCAACCTTGATCTTGACCCCGACGGCGGGCAGCTTGACGCCGGCCCACGGGATCTCGGAGTACCAGTACTTCTTGGTGTCGTCGAACGTCGACTGCGCGGCCTGGCCCCGGATGTAGCTGGCCTTGCCGTTGACGTGCAGCGTGAACGAGTCGGCCTTGGTGAGGCTGAACGGCGCGTCGTACGTCTGGATGCGCGACCGCCAGGGCGTGCCCTCGATGTTGTAGATCGGCGCCGGGTGCGCGTCGATGATGAGGTTGCGGCCCTGACCCGGGTGGACGTTGACGTTGTTGTCCTTCTGGGAGGTGTCCCAGTAGGAGATGAGCAGGCCCTGCTGGAGCGGGAACTTCTCGACCCAGTCGGGGCGGGTGGTCGGCCAGCCGAAGTTGTACGGGCCGGTCTTCAGGTACTTGTCGTACGACACGTAGCTGCGGTTGCCCGCGATGTAGAAGTTGTCGTACGTCGCCGTGCTCGACGCCTCGACGATGCTGAACCCGTCGGCGGTCCAGGCCGGGGTGGCCTCGGCGCCGTCGGTGGAGATCGCGGTGCCGTTCGCCGTGATGGTGAGGTTGTCGCCGAAGAAGCCACCGGCGGAGACGCCGCCGTCGGTCAGGTAGTGCAGGCGGACCTGCACGCTCTTCCCGGCGTACGCGTCGAGCGGGATGTGGATGTCCTGCCAGGCGCCGCCGCTGGAGCCGCTGATGGCCGGCCGCGGGTTCTGCCCACCGTCGGTGCCGAGGGGCTGGCCGTTGACCGTGCCGTTGAGCGCGGTCCACGTGGTGCCGTCCGTCGACGCCTCGAAGTAGAGGTAGTCGTACCCCTCCTCGATCTCGTACCGGCCCTTGAGGTCGAGCGCCGCCGTGGTCTTGCCGGCGAGGTCGACCGTCTTGGTCAGCGTGGTGTTCAGCCCGTCGTCGTTGCCGGAGAAGTACTGCTTGGTTCCGGCGAAGGGCGCGCCGAGCTCCGTCGTCACTTCCTTGTCGGGCAGGACGACGACGGCGGCCTGGGCCTTCTTGGTGTTGTACTCCTGGGGACCGAGGTCGAGGGTCTTCTTCTGACCCGCGACGACGATCTCGTAGTCCAGCCAGCCGAGCTGCAGCTTCTGCCAGGCACCGAGGTCACCCGGGCGGACGCCGATCGGCTCGTTCAGCGCGCTGAGCCGGTTCTGGGCCATGAGCGTCCAGAACTCGGGGTTGGCGTTGCCGCTGACCGCGGTGTCGTAGTCGTCCGGCAGGCCGAGGTCGTGCCCGTACTCGTGGGCGAAGACGCTCATGCCGCCGTTCTCGGCCTGGATCGTGTAGTCCGAGATCCAGATGCCCGTGTTGCCGACCTGCTGGCCGCCGTACAGGTTGTAGGACGGGCCGGTGACACCGACGTCGTTCAGGTACGCGTTCCAGCGGTGCGCCCAGATGGCGTCCTCACCCTGGTACGGGTCACCGTCGGCCT
The DNA here is from genome assembly GCF_030757795.1 of Actinoplanes oryzae. Classification (GTDB taxonomy): domain Bacteria; phylum Actinomycetota; class Actinomycetes; order Mycobacteriales; family Micromonosporaceae; genus Actinoplanes. The sequence continues at coordinate 39,326 of NZ_JAUQWH010000065.1, read as the reverse complement.
GGTCGCCGCCGGCGTGGACGATCTGGAAGTGGTCGATGTAACCGTCGGGCTCGTTGAAGTCGCCGTCGCCGTCGTAGTCGTTGCGGTCCCACTGGTCGAACTCGGCGATCTCGGACTTGATCTGCGCGTCCGTACGCCCGGCGGCCTTGCGCTCCGCCACCCACTGGTTGACCGCGTCGGTGATCAGCGCCCACGTGTTGGTGTCGCTGCAGACGCCGTTGATGTCGCAGTCCCGGCCGTAGCGGGCCTCGTTGTAGGGCACCTTGACCCAGTCCGAGACCTCACCCTCGACGCTGTAGCGCCCCGAGGACTGCGTCTCGTAGTAGGTCTTCAGCGACTCGACGCCCTTGCCCTCGCCGAAGTACAGCTGCTCGTAGTGTTCCTTGCTGTAGTCCGCCTGCCAGATCGTGCTGTTGTCCTTGGTGCGATCCGGGGCGGGAATCGAGTTGTGCAGCGGACCGTCGAAGGTGACGGGCCCCGGAGTGTCCGGGTCGCTGTCCACATCGGGATAGTTCGGGTGACGCTCGTTGCCGAACTCGGCCAGGATCACGAAGATCTTGTCGGTGCGCTCGTTGCTGAGCTCGACGTACTGGTCCTTGCCCGCGGAATTCTTGTTCTTGCGGTTGCCGTAACCGTCACCTCGGGTCTTGCCGACCTTCGTGACGGTGCTGCCGTTGCGCTTCTCCGTCTTGAACTTGCCGGAGAGTACGCCCTGGACGGCCTCTTCGCGCAGCTCACGACGCTTGGCCTCGACCGGGTTGACCTTGTCGTCCACCTTCGGGGCCTTGCTGGCTGCCGTGGTGGGCTCCACCGGCGGCGCCGCCTGAGCCACGGTCGGAAGCGAGATTCCGACACTGGTCACCATGGCAGCGCCGAGTAGTCCCACGACTACCTTGCGCACGTACGTACCTCCGTCGACGTTCCCGGATCGCTGGGTGCAGCGGGCCGGTGTGCGTTGGTCCCGTGTTCGGGGCCAGAGGTGAACGTATGCAAAATTGGAGATGCATGGAAGTGGTGTGAGTGAATTAATGTGCGCGCAACGACATGGAGAGGTGTCTCTGGGCAACACCCCTCCACGTCCCTTTTTGCGTCAGTCCTCCGGCTTTGCCGACTGCATCCCGGAGGAGATGAGGTCCATGACCGTCGAGTCCTGAAGGGTCGTCACGTCGCCCAGCGAGCGGCGCTCGGCCACGTCGCGGAGCAGGCGCCGCATGATCTTGCCGGAGCGGGTCTTGGGCAGTTCCGGGACGAGCATGATCTGCCGCGGCTTCGCGATCGGCCCGAGCTTCTTCGCCACATGGGTGCGCAGATCCTGGATCAGTTGCTCACCCGCGTCGCCCTCGGTGTCCACATTGCCCCGCGGAATGGTGAACGCCACAATCGCCTGACCGGTCGTCGGGTCCGTGGCGCCGACCACCGCGGCCTCCGCGACCGACGGGTGCGACACCAGCGCCGACTCCACCTCGGTCGTCGAGATGTTGTGGCCGGACACGAGCATGACGTCGTCGACCCGGCCGAGCAGCCACAGCGCGCCGTCCTCGTCCTTCTTGGCGCCGTCGCCCGCGAAGTAGATCCAGTCGTCGCCGGTGCCGGCCCCCTTGCCGAAGCGCGACCAGTAGGTGTCGATGAATCGCTTGTCGTCGCCCCAGATCGTGCGCAGCATCGACGGCCACGGCTCCTTGAGGACCAGGAAACCCCCGCCCCCGTTGGGTACGGACGTCGCCTCGTCATCGACGACGTCGGCGGCGATGCCGGGCAGCGGCGTCATGGCCGAGCCGGGCTTCGTGCTGGTCACGCCCGGCAGGGGCGAGATCATGATCGAGCCGGTCTCGGTCTGCCACCAGGTGTCGACGACCGGGGTGTTCTCGTGGCCGACGTTCTTGCGGTACCAGATCCAGGCCTCGGGGTTGATCGGCTCGCCCACGCTGCCGAGCACGCGCAGCGACGACAGGTCGTACTTCGCGGGGATGTCGTCGCCCCACTTCATCATCGTGCGGATGAGCGTCGGGGCGGTGTAGAGGATCGTCACCTTGTACTTGTCGACGATCTCCCAGAAGCGGCCGCGGTGCGGGGTGTCCGGCGTGCCCTCGTACATGACCTGGGTGGCGCCGTTGGAGAGCGGGCCGTAGACGATGTAGGAGTGCCCGGTCACCCAGCCGATGTCGGCGGTGCACCAGTAGACGTCGGTCTCCGGCTTGTGGTCGAAGACCGCGTTGTAGGTGTACGACGTCTGGGTCAGGTAGCCGCCGGTGGTGTGCAGGATGCCCTTCGGCTTACCGGTGGTGCCCGACGTGTAGAGGATGAAGAGCGGGTGCTCGGCGTCGAAGGCGCGCGGCTGGTGCGTACGCTCCGCCTGCTCGACCGTCTCGTGCCACCACAGGTCCTTCTCGCCCCAGGCGACCTCTTCCCCCGTACGCCGGACGACCAGCACGTGCTCGATGCTGGGGCACTGGGCGACGGCCTCGTCGACGGTCGGCTTGAGCGCGGAGGGCTTGCCGCGGCGGTAGCCCCCGTCGGCCGTGATGACGAGCTTGGCGTCCGCGTCCTGGATGCGCGTGGCGAGCGCGTCCACGGAGAAGCCGCCGAAGACGACGCTGTGCAGGGCGCCGATCCGGGCGCAGGCCAGCATGGCGACCGCGGCTTCCGGGATCATCGGCAGATAGATCGCGACCCGGTCGCCGGCCGTGACGCCGAGCTCGGTCAGCGTGTTGGCCGCCTGGCTGACGCTGGTGAGCAGGTCGGCGTAGGTGATGGTCCGCGTGTCGCCGGGCTCGCCCTCCCAGTGGATGGCCACCTTGTCGCCGTGGCCGGCTTCGACGTGCCGGTCCACGCAGTTGTAGGCGATGTTCAGCTCGCCGCCGACGAACCACTTCGCGAACGGCGGGTTCGACCAGTCGAGCACCTGGTCCCACTTCTTGGCCCAGGCCAGACGGTCCGCCTGCTGCGCCCAGAACGCCTCACGGTCGCCGGCGGCCCGGTCGTAAGCCTCGGCCTTCACGTTGGCGTTCGCGGCGAGATCGGCGGGCGGCGGGAACTGCCGCGTCTCCGAATAGAGGTTCTCCAGCGACTTGCTCATGAGGGCGGCTCCTCTGCTCTTTTTTCTGCACACTAGTGGCGCCCCGGCAGGGCGGCGAGGCCTGCGAGCCAGGGCGCGCCGAGTGGGGGACCATGCGCGCCGACCGGGCCTGTCGTGATCGGTACTGCGCGAATCTTGCCACTTCCACGCCACTTTGCGCAGCACATGTTTCGGGACTTTTTCCCGCTACCGTAGTCCCCGTGACGAACGATCCGCTGGCACCGCTGCTCGATCTCCCCGGCGTCGCCGACGCCTTCGCCGAGGCCCGGGCCCGGGTCGACGCGGCCCTGCGGCACCGGGCGCTGCGCCGCCACGGCGGCCAGGTCGCGGCCGAGGTGGGGCTCCGGGCGGCCGTCGCGAGTGCGGCCCTGGAGGAGCACCGGCACGACCTTTCCGAGGTACGTGCGGGCACCGTCACCGACCCGGTGGTGCAAGGTGCCCTCCGCGTCTCCGAGGCGCTCGGCGGGCTCGTCGACCTCTGGCCCCGGGCGCCGCGTCAGGTGCTCGCGCGGCTGCACATGCTCGCCGCCCGGGGTTCCGTGGCCGAGCCCGCCCTCGGCCGGCTCACCTCCGGGGCGGAGCGGATCGACGCGCTGGCCGGCCTCGTCGCCGGCAACGAGCGCACGCCTCCGCTGCTGCTCGCCGCGATCGTGCATGCCGAGCTGCTCACCCTGCGCCCGTTCGCCGGCCCGGCCGGAGTCGTCGCCCGTGCGGCCGCCCGGCTCACCCTCGTCTCCCGCGGCTTCGACGCCCGGGGCCTGGTCGGCGTGGAGGAGGGACACCTCGCCCGCGAGCCCGAATATGTGGGCTCCGCCGGGGCGTACGCGACGGGCACCCCCGACGGCGTCCGGTCCTGGCTGAAGCACTACGCGGCGGCGGTGGCCGAAGGTGCCGACGAAATCGTCCGGATCGGCGATGAGGTTCTGTCCCCGGCTGCCGGGTGAGCGTTCTATTTTTGGTCGATGGACGACGACTGGAACCGGCCCTACTCGCCCGGATCCGGCCGCTGGCTGGTGATCGGCTGGGAGGCGGTGGCGTTCGGGCTGCTCGCCTGGGCCAGCGTGGACCTCTTCGGCATCAGCGGCGCCGGCCTGCACGTGCTGGCGATGGTGACGGCGGCGGTCTGGGTCGTGGCCGGGTGGCGGATCCTCGAGATGGGCGTCTACGTGCGGCCGGCCGGGCTGCAGATCCGGGGGCTGCTGCGCTCACGCACGCTGCGCTGGGACGAGATCGCGCACGTCCGGCTGCACCGGCACACCAACAAGATCGGCCGCTTCGAGATCGAGGGCGGGCTGACCGTGCTGATCGAGCGGCGCGACGGGTCGTACGTCAACACCGAGCTCTTCGCGCAGGGGATCGACTTCCACCGGCGGCCGCACGTCTTCCGCGAGGTCTATCACGAGCTGCGCGACCGGCACCTGGCCGCGGCGTCCTCCTGAGCTGCCCGCCCGCGGCGGCGACTCCGTGCGGCGCTGCCCAATGTAAGGACGGCGCCTCGCGTTCGAGGCGCCGCCGCTAGCGCGTCCGACCGGGTTATCAGGCGTGCACCTGAGTCGTTGTCGGCAGTCCTTCCGGCATCCGGAGGGTCCCGTCGCAACGTGCCTGCCGTGGCTGATCGCGCGTGGGTTCCCGGTGGCCGCGCACGGTGCCCGCTCGGGGCTTCCGCTCCTTCTTTCTACGCCTCGCCCGGCGCCTCCGCCAGGGGAAACCATATGGTCAGACGCTTGCGGCGGCCATTCTGGCCTTGCGGTGCCGACCGTAGACAGCGATGCCGATGGCCACTCCGACGCCGACTCCGAGGGCCGCCGCGGCGACCGGAACGGCCGGTTTCTCGCGCAGCCGGCGGCCCACCGGAATCGGGTGCCGGAACTCCAGCACGGGCCACGCTTTCTCCATCGCCACGCGCCGCAGGGTCCGGTCCGGATTGACCGCGCTCGGGTGCCCGACCGCCTCCAGCAACGGCAGGTCGCTGCTCGAATCGGAATAGGCGTAACAGGTGTCCAGGTCGTATCCGCGCTCGGCCGCCAGCTTGCGGACGCCCTCCACCTTGGCGGGGCCGGCCGAATAGAACTCGACCTCGCCGCTGAACCGCCCGTCGACTATTCGCATCCGGGTGGCGATCACGTCGGTGACGCCGAGCAGCATGCCGATCGGGCGCACCATTTCGTCGCCGGAGGCCGACACCAGCACCACGTCGCGCCCCGCCGCCTGGTGCTCGGCGATCAGGGCGGCTGCCTCGGCGTACACGTAGGGGTTGATGAGCTCGTTGAGGGTCTCCGCCACGATCTGCTGGACCTGCTCGACCCGCCAGCCCTTGCACAGCGCGGCGAGATAGTCGCGGGTGCGGGCCATGGTCTGCTCGTCGGTGCCCCCCAGCCGGAACATCAGCTGCGCATAGGCGGACTTCACCACGTCGCGGCGGCTGATCAGCCCATCGCGATAGAACGGCCGTCCGAAGGCCAGCGCGCTGGACTTGGCGATGACGGTCTTGTCGAGGTCGAAGAACGCGGCGCTGGGGCCCACGGGCCGAAAGTGTAGCCGTACGGCGCGAGGAACACGCCCGATGGTGCCGTGCTCGCATATCCGGTGACGGTGGGTACTCGACGGTGACGCGCGGCTGAGGCATGCTTGTGGTGCGACAGCGATTCATGTTGCTGGTGTGGCGGGATGTCGCGGTCGCGTTTGCCGCGCAGTTCGTGCGCCAGTCTCTCGGTGGTTGCGCCCCCCGCGATCACCGAGCGCGATTCGGCTCGACCCCCCCGGAGCCGAATCTCGACGACCCCCGTCGCCCCCGGCGGGGGTCGTTCCTTCCCCGGGCATGTTTTGCGCGGTGCCGGCGCTTTTCGCCTTAGCTGTCCGGCCTTTTGCGTGGCCTGTTTCCGCTCGGCTCGGGACCGTGGGGACTTCGTGGATTTCCGGCCCCTCCGGCGTGCCTTTCCCGCTTGACCGGGATCAGGCGCCGGTGGCCCGGCTCAGGCCGGCGGGGTGATCGTCGTCGGGCATGCCGAAGAGCTCGCTGAGGCCGGTCACGGAAAGCACGCGCCGGAAGCTGTCGCTCGGGTTGACGACCACGAAGCGGCTCTCCGCCTCGGTCGCGGCCCGGTAGCCCTCGATCAGCGCGCCCAGCCCGGTGGAGTCGATGAAGGTCGCGCCGCCGAGGTCGATCTGGACGCGCTCCGGCGACCACTTGCCCAGCGCGTCGCGGATGCCCTGGGCGACCTCGTCGGCGTTGGAGTAGTCGATCTCGCCCAGCACGGACACGCAGGCGGTGCCGTCCTCGAACGTGCTGCGGATCGGGTTCTCCATGCCAACTCCATCGGTCGTGTCGGCACCAACATACCCAACGCCGAGCCCGTTCAGTCTTCCCCTGCCAGCGCCGGACCGCTCATCGTACGCCCGGTCCGAGGGGATTTGCACGGCTCCGCATAGCAGATCAAAGCCCCCGGGCGCCGGTTGTCCACAGGCCGCGCCGCTGTCCACAGGTTATCGATCTTGGCTTGAGCGCCACCGCCGCGTGCCGCCACCGTAGGGCCCTCACCAGCCGTCCCCGCTCCGCTGGAGGCCCGATGTCCCCGTCCGACCCGGTTCCTGCCACGCACCGCTCCGCCCACGCGCACCGCGTCCCCCACTCCCACTCCACCCGGCGGCCGCTGCTCGTGACCGGTGACCAGCACCTGCTCGACGACCTGCTGCGCCTGGCCGCCGCCGGTGGCGCCGAGGCCCAGGTGGCCCCCGATCCGGCGGCCGCCCGCGCCCACTACCGCTCCGCGCCGCTGGTGATCGTCGGCGCCGACCAGGTGGCGGCCTGCGGCCGGGCCGGTCTGCCCCGCCGCGACAGGCTGATCGTCGCGGGCTACGGCGCGGTGCTCGAGCCGCTGTGGGAGCTGGCCCAGGCCCTCGGCGCCGAGCACGTCGCCCTGCTGCCCCAGGCGGAGCCCTGGCTCGTGGACCGCTTCGGCGAGCAGCCCGGCCCCGCACCGCAGGGCCGCGCCGTCGCGATCGTCGGCGGCCGTGGCGGGGCCGGCACCTCCACGCTCGCGGCGGGCCTGGCCGTGACGGCGGTCAAGTCGGGGCAGCGCACGCTCCTGCTCGACGCCGACCCGCTCGGCGGCGGCCTCGACCTGATCCTCGGCTGGGAGCGGATGAGCGGTCTGCGCTGGTCCGCTCTCGCCGAGGCCGGTCCGGGGTTCGAGCCGTCCGCCCTGCTCGGTTCCTTGCCCGCCGACGGCGACCTCGTGCTGCTGTCCTTCGCCCGCGACGCCCTGCCGGGGGTGCCCGGTGAGGTCATGGCGGTGACCCTCGCCGCCGCCCGCAGGCTGCGTGACCTCACCGTCGTCGACCTGCCGAGGCATCTCGACGACGCCGCCGTCCTGGCCCTGCAGTCCGTCGACGAGGCCTTCCTGATCGTGCCGGCGGACCTGCGGGCGGTCGCCGCGGCGGGCCGCGTCGCGGCTGCCGTCCGCCTGCACTGCGCCGCCCTGTCGGTCGTGGTGCGGGGCAATCCGGCGGCGAGCACCGTGACTGCGCGCGAGGTGGCCCGCACGCTCAGACTCCCGCTCGCCGCCCAGGTGCGCCACGAGCCGGCGCTCTGCGACGCGGTGGAGCGGCGGGAGCCGCCTGCCGCCACCGGCCGCGGGCCGTTCGCGGACAGCTGCCGGGAGCTGCTGGCGCTGATCACCTCCCGGGCGACGGAGGCCGTGGCATGACCGCCCCGAGCCGGCGTGGGCGGACGACTGCCCGGCCGCGGCACTCGTCCGACGGCGGCGCCGAGGGTGGCCCGGCCGCCGTGACCATGCGGATGCCCTCCCTGGCCGAGCGGGTCCGTCGCCACATCGCCGAGGAGCACGGGGAGGCGACCCCGGCCGCCTTCGTCACCGCCGTGCGGCAGGAGGCCGACGCCGCGGTGCTGGGCGACACTACCGTGCTCAGCCTCGCCGGCCGGGTGCGGGACCAGCTCGTCGGTGCCGGCCCGCTCGCGCCCCTGCTCGCCGACCCCCAGGTCACCGACGTCCTGGTCAACGCCGACCAGGTGTGGGTCGACCGGGGCCACGGCCTGCAGCGCGCGGCCGTGCGGATCGGTGCTCCCGACGACGTCCGCCGCCTGGCGCAGCGCCTGGTCGCGGCGTGCGGGCGGCGGCTCGACGAGGGGCAGCCGTTCGCGGACGCGCGGCTGGCCGACGGCACCAGGCTGCACGCCGTCCTGCCTCCGGTGGCCACCGCGGGGCCCTACCTGTCGCTGCGGACGTTCCGGCAGCGGCCGTTCGGCCTCGACGACCTGGTCGCCCAGGGCACGGTGCCGCCCGCCCTCGCCCCGGTGCTCGAGGCGCTGGTCGCGGCGCGGCTGGCCTATCTGGTCACCGGGGGCACCGGGTCGGGCAAGACGACGCTGCTGGCCACCCTGCTCGGCCTCGTCCCGCCGACCGAGCGCATCGTGCTGGTGGAGGACGCTGCGGAGCTGCGGCCGGTGCACCCACACGCGATCACCCTGCAGGCACGCACCGCGAACGTCGAGGGCGCCGGCGCGGTCGGCCTCACCGACCTGGTGCGTCAGGCCCTCCGCATGCGCCCCGACCGCCTGGTGATCGGGGAGTGCCGGGGCGCGGAGATCGTCGACCTGCTCGGCGCGCTCAACACCGGCCACGAGGGCGGTGCGGGCACCCTCCACGCCAATGCGCCGGCGGACGTCCCGGCCCGGCTGGAGGCGCTGGGCATGCTCGGCGGGCTGCCCCGGGCCGCCGTCCACGCGCAGGTCGCCGCCGCGCTGCAGGTCGTCCTCCAGCTCCGCCGCACCGACCAGGGCCGCCATCTGGATTCGATCGGCGTGCTGCTGGCAACCGGCGAGGAGCGGTTCGTCACCGTCGTGCCCGCCTGGCAGCGCGGCCGCGGCACCGGGCCCGGATCCGCCACGCTGGTCCGGCTCCTCACCGAGCGCGGCGTCGCCGTGCCGGCCGTGCTGGGCGGCCGGTCGTGACCCTCCTCGCCGCTGTCCTGATGCTGCTCGCCGCGGGAGTCGTGGCCTGGCCGGCACCGTCCGGGCTGCGTCGGCTCGGTCCCCGCTCGCGGGCGCCCCGGCGGCGGCCGGAGCTCGAGCAGCTGCTCGTGCGCGCGCCCAAGGGCTTCCCCGTCCTCGCGTCGCTGGCGTCCGCGGCTCCGGCCGCGGCGACGGGCGGTCCGATGGCCGCCGTCGTGGCCGGGATCTATGCGGCGGTGGGCGCGCACTTCGCGACCCTGGCCCTCCGGCGGCGCCGCGCGGCCCGGCAGCAGCTTGCCGAGCTCGACGCACTCAGCTCCCTCGCCGCCGACCTGCGCGCCGGGGCCACCCTGCCCAGCCCCGGCGGGGTGGTGGGCGCGAGCCGCCTCGGCGCCGTTCTCGGTGCCGTGCAGCACCTGGCCGAGCGCACCGGGGCCCCGGCTGCCGACCTGCTCGACCGGGTCGAGGCCGACGCCCGGGCTGCCCGGCGGGCGCAGGCCGCGGCCCAGGCCGAGGCCGCCGGCGCGCGGGTCACGGCGCTGCTGCTCGGAGTGATGCCCCTCGGCGGCCTGGGGCTCGGTCGCGCCTTCGGGACCGACCCTGTCCACGTTCTGCTGCGGACGCCCGTCGGTGCGGCGTGCGCGCTGACCGCGGCGGCTCTGCACGTGACCGGTCTGCTCTGGTCCAACCACATCGCCCACGGGCGGGAGGCGTCCACGAGCGCCTTCCGGCTCGCCGGCGCCGCAGGCCTCCAGCCGGCCGACTCCACAGGCCTCCAGCTGGCCGACTCCACAGGCCTCCGGCTGGCTGATGCCACAGGCCTCGGGTTCGCCGGGGGCACAGGCGGGGAGGTGGCCCGATGATCGAGCATCCGTGCGGGGCCGTGGCGATCTCGGCCACGGGCGGCGGACCGGTGCGTGTGCCGTTCCGGCTGTGCTGTGTGGCGGCGCTGTTCGCGCGGGGCGACGAGGGAGATGTCCCTCCCGGGTGCGTGCTGGCACGGACCGTTGGCCGGCCCGACGCGGGTCACGCCCAGCCGCGCGACGATCTGGGGCGGGCGGCATGAGGCACCGGCTGGTGGTGTCGCTGCTGTGCGGGGCCGCCGTCGCCTGGTATTCGGGGCGGTGGTGGGGGATCGCGCTGGGCGCTCTGGTGGCGTACGGGACCGAGCGCTTCCTGCGCCGGCAGGAGCCCGCAGCCGTGCGGGCGGCGCGCGAGCAGGCCGAGGCCGACCTTCCGCTCGCGGCCGAGCTGCTGGCTGCCGCGTTGCGGGCCGGTGCCCCGGTGGAGCGGGCGGTGGCCGCCGTGGCCGAGGCCCTGTCCGGGCCGCTGAGCGACCGGCTCGACCGGGTGGCCCGATCCCTGCGGCTCGGCGCCGATCCTCCGGAGGCGTGGGCCCACCTCGCCGCGCTGGGCGGTGCCGACCGGCTCATCGCGGCGGCGGTGCGGTCGAGTGCCAGCGGGGCGGCGCTGGCCGGGGCGCTGACGCGGCTGGCCGGCGAGTTCCGCGCCGACAGGGCGATCGCCGCGGAGGCGTCCGCCCGGCGCGCCGGGGTGCTCATCGTGCTGCCGCTTGGTCTGTGTTTCCTGCCCGCCTTTCTGCTCACCGGGCTCGTCCCGGTCGTGGTCGCCGTCCTCGGCGACGTGATGTGAGCCAGCACCAGGTGTCGCCGTCCCCGGCGGCGCCCGAAAGAACGTCGCCGGCCAAAGGCGACACCCGAAAAACGTCGCCGTTCGCGGTGGCGTGCGAGAGAAGTGAGGAGCAACTCTTCGTGCACCGATTGATCGCTCAGCTGGTCGGCCCGCGTGGGGCCGATGACGGGTCGCACACGGTGGAATACGCGGTGGGCGCCATGGCGGCAGCCGCGTTCGCTGCCGTGCTGCTGAAAGTCGTCCAGAGCACGTCCATCGCCACGCAGCTCACCAAGCTGATCAGCGAGGCCCTGCATTGATCGCGCGCCGGCAGCCCGCGCCGGGCGACCAGGGGTCCTACACGGTGGAGCTCGCCGCCGGGCTGCCGGCGCTCATGCTGCTCCTGCTCGCGGGGCTCACCGCCGTCTGCGCCGTCGTCGCCCAGGGCCGCTGCGCCGACGCGGCCCGGGAAGGCGCCCTCATCGAGGCTCGCGGCGGCCCCGGTGCCAAGGCCGCCGCCGGCATCGCTGCCGACGGGGCGCGGATCGAGGTGACGAGCTCGGTGGAGCAGGGCACTGTGGCCGTTGTCGTGCGAGCTCCGGTCCCGCTGCTCGGCGACATGCTTCCGCAGCTCACCGTCGAGGGGCGTGCCGTGGCCGCCCGGGAGCCGGGAGCACTGCCGTGACCAGCCCGGAACAAGACCAGCCGCAGCCGCAGCCGCAGCCGGCGCTGTCGGGGCCGACCGGCCGGGAGACGGCGCGGCGGGAGGTGGCGTGGCAAGAGGCGGCACGGCGGGAGGCAGCGTGGGACCGGGACCGGGGGTCGGCGACGATCATGGTGCTCGCGGTGGGGCTGGTCATGGTGTTCGCGGGCATGGCGGGAGCGGCCGTCGGCGCCGCCCGGGTGGCACGGCACGAGGCTCGCACGGCGGCCGACCTCGGAGCGCTCGCCGGGGCGGCCCGGGCGATCGAGGGCGAGCCCGCCGCCTGTGCGCGCGCCGCCGAGCTGGTCGCCGCGAACGGTGGCCGCCTGGTGCGCTGCTCCCTCGACGGCCGGGAGCTGACGGTCACGGCCGAGACGGACCTCGAGCTGCCCGGCTACACCGGTCGCGCCGGGGCGGTGGCACGAGCCGGCCCGGTGACTCCGCCGGGTACCGGGCCGCAGCCGGCTGCCGGCCGTCCGGTGACGTTTCCGGGCGCCGTGGCGGAGGGCGGCGCCGGGTCAGGGACTCTGCGGGAGGTGGGCGAGGACGATGTCCAGGACGTGGATCGCCTTGGCCTTGTCCAGGGGGTTGTTGCCGTTGCCGCACTTCGGCGACTGGACGCACGACGGGCAGCCCGCGTCGCAGACGCACGTGGCGATGGCTTCACGGGTGGCGCCGAGCCAGGCGCGGGCCGTGGCGTGGGCCCGCTCGGCGAAGCCGGCCCCGCCGGGGTGGCCGTCGTAGACGAAGATCGTCGGGCTGTCGGTGTCCTGATGGTCGGCTGTGGACAGGCCGCCGATGTCCCAGCGGTCACAGGTGGCCATGAGCGGCAGCAGGCCGATGGCGGCGTGCTCGGCGGCATGCAGGGCGCCGGGGACGTCCGCGGGCTCGACCCCGGCTGCCAGCAGGGCGCCGGGGCTGATGGTCCACCAGACGGCGACCGTGCGGAGCTGGCGGGCCGGGAGGTCGAGCTGGTGGGTGTCGATCACCTCGCCGGTGCGCAGGCGCCGGCGCTGGTAGGAGACCACCTGGCTGGTGACGTCGACGTCGCCCAGGAAGAGGCTGACCGGGCCGGTGTCGAGGCGCTCGCGGACGGCGACGACGGAGACGTCCGTGACGTCGCGGGCGTGGGTGGACCAGTCGGGGTCCGCGGCGTGGACGAGCGCCACCGCGTCCTCGAGGTCCAGGTCGTCCACCAGATAGGTGGCGCCCTGGTGCAGGTAGACCGCGCCGGTGTGCAGCATGACGTGGGAGGAGCCGGGGTCGACCGTGCCCAGCAGGCGGCCCGTGGCGGACTCGACGACGGCGACCGGGGCGCCGCCCGTGCCGCGCAGGTCGACGTCGGGGCGGCCCTGGTGCGTCCAGTACCAGCCGGTGGGGCGCTTGCGCAGGGCTCCCGAGGCGACCAGCCCGTCGACCGCGGCCTGGGCCGTGGCGCCGCCGAAGAGCTCGAGGTCGGCGGGGCGGAGCGGGGCCTCGGCGGCTGCGCAGCACAGCTGGGGCCCGAGGACGTAGGGGTTGGCGGGGTCCAGCACCGTCGCCTCGACGCCCCGGCCGAAGAGCGCCTCGGGATGGTGCACGAGATAGGTGTCCAGCGGGTCGTCGCGGGCCACCAGCACGGCGAGCGCCTCGCCGCCGGCGCGCCCGGCCCGGCCCGCCTGCTGCCACAGGGAGGCCCGGGTGCCGGGATAGCCGCAGATGAGCACCGCGTCGAGGCCGGCCAGGTCGACGCCCAGCTCGAGGGCGTTCGTGGAGGCCAGGGCCAGCAGGTCGCCGGTGAGCAGGGCACGCTCGATGGCCCGCCGGTCCTCCTTGAGGTAGCCCGCGCGGTAGGCGGCGACGCGGCTGCCCAGGCCCGGGACCGCCTCGTCCAGCTGGTGGCGGGTCATCGAGGCGACGACCTCGGCGCCGCGGCGGGAGCGGACGAAGGCGAGCGTGCGGGTGCCGGCCACCACCGCGTCGGTCAGCAGGTCGGCGGTCTCGCTGAGGGCGGAGCGGCGGGTCGGCGGCAGCTCGGGGTCCTCCGCGGGCAGCAAAGGCGGCTCCCACAGGGCGAAGGTCACCGCGCCCCGGGGCGACGCGTCGTCGGTCACCGCGGTCACGGGCAGCCCGGTCAGGCGGGAGGCGGCGCCGGCCGGGTCGCCGGAGGTGGCCGAGGCGAGGACGAAGGTGGGGTTGCCGTGGTAACGGGCCGCCATCCGGCGCAGGCGACGCAGCACGTGCGCGACGTGGGAGCCGAAGACGCCGCGGTAGGCGTGGCACTCGTCGACCACCACGTAGGCCAGGTGACGCAGGAAGACGGCCCACTTCTGGTGACTCGGCAGCATGCCGTGGTGCACCATGTCCGGGTTCGTCAGCACGAAGCGGGAGTGCTGCCGGATCCACTCGCGCTCCTCGCGCGGGGTATCGCCGTCGTAGGTCGCCGGGCGTACGCCATCGAGGCCCAGGCGTTGCAGCGAGCGCAACTGGTCCGCCGCGAGCGCCTTGGTCGGGGAGATGTAGAGGACGGTCGCCCGGGGGTCGGCGAGCTGGCGGCTGAGCGCGGGCAATTGGTAGGCGAGCGACTTGCCCGACGCCGTGCCGGTGGCAATCACCACATGTTTGCCCTCGTGGGCGAGGGTCGCGGCGGCCGCCTGATGCGCCCAGGGCTCGAAGCCGTAGGCCTCCCGCAGCTCTCCGGGAGCCCACGAGGGCCAGGGCACGGGGCGTCCCACGCGCGCCTCGACGTGCTCGACATGGGTGATCGGCGACTCGTCCGCGCTGGTCCGGCCCGCGCGCAGCCGGTGCAGCAACTCGGCCGGGCCGAGCGCGCCCAGCGGCTGCCGGGCTGCGGGCACACCCCGGGCTGTCGTTGTCACGTCCTGCACTCTGACACCGGTATGACGCCAACCCCAAACGGGTACGACGGTGGGTGCCACGCGCCGGGGAAGACGGACGGTGGTTAGATTCGCTCGGGGGATCGGCTGCCTGCAGGCTTGTCCGGAGGGAGGAGGACCGATGGAGCTGTCTCTGACGACCCGTACCGTCGGCGAGCACACGGTGCTCGACGTCGGCGGTGAAGTGGACGTCTACACCGCACCACGGCTGCGGGAGCGGCTCGTCGAATTGGTCGACGGTGGTGCCCGCAATGTGGTGGTGGACCTGGCCAAGGTCGACTTCCTCGACTCGACGGGGCTCGGGGTGCTGGTCGGTGCGCTCAAGCGCCTCCGCGCCGCCGGTGGCACGTTCGGGCTGGTCTGCGCCAAGGAGCCGCTGTTGAAGATCTTCCGGATCACCGCGCTGGACCAGGTCTTCCCGATCTACCCCTCCGTCGAGGCCGCTACCTCAGAACGCTCCGACAACCCTCCGACGGCGTGATGGCAACAGTACGGCTGTCGTTCTCGCCCGCCCCCGTGCACGTGCGCACGGCGCGGCTGGTCGGCGTGGCGGTGGCCCGGCGCGCGGGGGTCGCCGAGGACCTGCTCGACGAGGTGCGGCTCGCCATCGGTGAGGCCTGCACCCGGGCGGTGGCCCTGCACAATCAGTACGGCATTCCCGACCTGGTCATGGTCGAGATGTCCGACTCGGACTCCTACACGGTGCGGGTCATCGACCGCGCACCCATCGAGGCCAGCATCGGCCTGACCAAGCTGCCGCCGGACGAGCTGGCCGACGAGTCGCTGACCGACGAGGCGCTGACGACGGGCGTGGGCTTCGCCCTGCTCGCCGGCTTCGTCGACGACCTGCAGGTGCGCCCCGTGGACGAGGGCATCGGCACCGAGGTCCGCATGGTCTGGCCGGTCGCCCGCAGGTAAGAGCGCCCGACGGGACGGGATCCGGGGAAGACCCCAGCACCCGCACACCACGACGCACGAGCAACGCCCTGCCCGAAAGTGGCAGGGCGTTACCGCTTGGCGCAAAGAGGACACCGCTCGGCGCAGAGGACGGGAAAACCCAGGTCGCGGCCGGGAGAGTAGGGCCTTCCGGCGCGCTGTGCCAAGCGCTAACACAGCGATGGATCTCACTGGAATGCGCCTCCGTCCGGATGTGACCATCGACACGTTAGCCGCTACAGTGCGCAGGTAGTCAGTCACTGCTCCGGGGTTCCGCGCCCGCGGGACCCGGTTTCGTCGTCCCCTCGTGCGGGGGAAGCGCCGGCAGACTCGTCCGCTGTCCGGCGTCAGTCGGTGTAGCGGGAGGACATTGATGTCCGGAACCTCCACAACTACCTACCTTGCGGCCGAGAGCGGCACCATTTCCCTGGGCGGCAGCAACCTCGTCTTCGTGGTCGTCGCCGTGGTGTTCGCCCTGGTCGCGCTCGGATTCGCCGCCATGTTCGTGCAGTCGGTGCTGAAGACGGCCCGCGGCACCCAGTCCATGCAGGAGATCGCCGGCGCCGTGCAGGAGGGCGCATCGGCCTACCTGTTGCGGCAGTTCCGCACCCTGGCGATCTTCGTCGTGATCGCGGTCGTGCTGCTCTTCCTGCTGCCGGTGCACGACACCGGCGGCAACGAGACCTGGGTCAAGATCGGCCGATCGCTCTTCTTCGTCGTCGGCGCGGCCTTCAGCTCGGTGATCGGCGGGGCGGGCATGGCGCTGGCGACCCGGGCCAACCTGCGCGTCGCCGCGGCCGCGGGCGAGTCCGGCGGCCGGGAGAAGGCCATGGGCATCGCCTTTCGGACCGGCGGGGTGGTCGGTTTCATGACCGTGGGCCTCGGCCTGCTCGGCGCCGCCCTGGTCGTCTGGATCTTCCGGGAGGACGCGCCGACCGTGCTGGAGGGCTTCGGCTTCGGTGCCGCGCTGCTCGCCATGTTCATGCGGGTCGGCGGCGGCATCTTCACCAAGGCGGCCGACGTCGGCGCCGACCTGGTGGGCAAGGTGGAGCAGGGCATCCCCGAGGACGACCCACGCAACGCGGCGACGATCGCGGACAACGTGGGCGACAACGTCGGTGACTGCGCCGGCATGGCCGCTGACCTCTTCGAGTCGTACGCCGTGACGCTCGTCGCCGCGCTCATCCTGGGCCAGGCGGCGTTCGGCACGGACGGCCTGATCTTCCCGTTGATCATCTCGACGGTCGGCGTGGTCATCGCCATCGTCGGCGTCTTCATCACGCGGCTGCGCGCCTCGGACCGCAACGGCCTGACCGCCATCAACCGCGCGTTCTACATCTCGGCGCTGCTGTCGGCGGTCATCGTGGCGATCGTCAGCTTCACGTACCTGCCCAGCTCCTTCGCGGGCTTCGGGGAGGACCTGGCCGCCGGCGTGGCCGAAAGTGGTCGCAACCCGCAGTGGGTCGCGATCGGCGCGGTCGTGATCGGCATCGTGCTCGCCGCCGCCATCCAGGCGCTGACCGGCTACTTCACCGAGGTGCAGCGGCGCCCGGTCCAGGACATCGGCAAGTCGTCGCAGACCGGCCCGGCGACGGTGGTGCTCGCGGGCATCAGCGTTGGGCTCGAGTCGGCCGTCTACTCGGCGCTGCTGATCGGCGCGGGCGTGTACGGAGCGTTCCTGCTCGGCGGCTCGTCCATCACGCTGTCACTCTTCGCGGTCGCACTCGCCGGCACCGGCCTGCTCACCACGGTCGGCGTCATCGTGGCGATGGACACCTTCGGCCCGATCTCCGACAACGCGCAGGGCATCGCGGAGATGTCCGGCGACGTGGACGAGCGCGGGGCGCAGATCCTCACCGAGCTGGACGCGGTCGGCAACACCACGAAGGCGATCACCAAGGGCATCGCGATCGCCACGGCGGTGCTGGCCGCCACGGCGCTCTTCGGGTCGTACACGAACACGCTCTCGGACTCCCTGGCCGACGCCGGCATCTCCGCCGACCGGATCGGCGGCGAGATCCTGGGCCTGCTCAACATCGCCAACCCGCGCAACCTGGTGGGCCTGCTGATCGGCGCGGCCGTCGTCTTCCTCTTCTCCGGGCTGGCCATCAACGCGGTCTCCCGCTCGGCGGGCGCGGTCGTGATGGAGGTGCGCCGCCAGTTCCGCGACTTCCCGGGCATCATGGACCGCACCCAGCGCCCCGAGTACGGCCGGGTCGTCGACATCTGCACCCGCGACGCCCAGCGTGAGCTGCTCACCCCGGGTCTGCTGGCGATCCTGGCGCCCATCGCGGTCGGCTTCGGGCTGGGCGCCGGCGCGCTGGCGTCCTACCTGGCCGGGGCGATCGGGGCGGGCACGCTGATGGCGGTCTTCCTCGCCAACTCGGGCGGCGCATGGGACAACGCCAAGAAGCTCGTCGAGGACGGCGCCTTCGGCGGCAAGGGCTCGGACGCGCACGCCGCGACGGTGATCGGCGACACGGTCGGCGACCCGTTCAAGGACACGGCGGGCCCGGCGATCAACCCGCTGATCAAGGTCATGAACCTGGTCTCGCTGCTGATCGCCCCGGCGGTGGTCGCCTGGAGCATCGGCGACGACGCCAACACCGGCCTGCGGATCGGCATCGCCGTGGTGGCCGTACTGATCATTGTGTCGGCCGTGGTCTGGAGCAAGCGCAAGCCGATCTCCATGGGTGACGAGACGCCCACCACACCGTCCTCCTCCGAGCGGGTGGTTGCCTGATCGGACAGAGTCGGGGAGGGCGCCCGGCGCTCGCCAGGTGCCCTCCACGGTGCGTTACCCGTACGCTGCAATCCATGCGCTCGGCCCGCTCCCTGTCTTTCCTCCTCGTTATCTCGTGCGTCGTGACGCTGGGTGCCTGTTCGGGCAGCCCGACCCCACAGGCCTGGGCTGCCACGGTCTGCAAGGTGCTCGCCCCGTGGCGCACCGAGATCGGCGACCTCGCGACCAGGACGCAGCAGCAGATGACTGCCGAGACGACGCCCGCCCAGGCCAAGGAGAACCTGATGCGGCTCTTCGGCGGTGCGGAGACCGCGAGCGAGAAGGCGCGCGCCGGGGTGGCGGAGGCGGGCGTCCCCGACGTGGACGAGGGCGCCCAGGTCGCGGAGAGCTTCACCACATCGCTGAGTGCGATGCGCGACGCCTACGGCAAGGCCCGCACCGGGGTGGAGGGGCTCTCGACCGCCGAGTCGAAGGACTTCTACACCAAGGTCGGTTCCGTCGTCGACACGCTGAACACGGAGTACCAGGCCAGTGAGCTGGACACCAGCAAACTGTCATCGGTAGAGCTCAAGCAGGCGTTCGACGAAGCCCCGGAGTGCCGCTGACCATGACCGAGCCCGGGTGGCCGCTGATTCCGCGCGAGGTGCTGCCCGCGCCGGTCGAGCGCGCCACGCCACCCCGGCGCCGCGCGGCGCCGGGCGCCGGCACCCCGGCCGGCAAGCAGTTGTCCGTCTTCGGGGTGGAGGCGATCGACCCGTCGCTGGCCGACCTGGCCGGCCTGCTGTCCGGCCCGGGGATCCTCGGCACGATGGGGGGTACGGCCCGGGTGTCCGTCCGCGTCGACGCCGCCTGGCGCGTGCACGTCCTCGTCGAGGAGCTGGTCGGGCGCGGTCTCGTGGTCAACTGGCAGCCGGTCGCCGAGCACCCGGAAGAGGAGCGCGTGGCGGAACTCACGTCGGTTCCGGTGGAACACGAGGACGACGAGTCCTCGGTCACGTCGGCGCCGGCCGAGCAGCCCGGGGAAGAAGAGGTGGCGGCGCCGGTCGTCGGGTTCGAGGTGCGGACGGCGTACAGCAGCAGGTTGAACGGCCTGGCCCGCGCCTGGCCGCCGCCGCCCGGCAAGCTCTTCCTCAACGGCCCGCGGCTGCGGCTCTGGGCCGCGGCGGCCGGGGCTCCCCGGCCGCAGGGCTACGCCCTCGGTCTGAATCCCGACGGCTCGCTTGACAAGGCGGTCGATGCGGCGCTGACCAAGGTCGGCCTGGCCGGGACGATCCAGGCCGGTCCGGCGTACGTGATCGCAGGTCGCAGACGCCTCGCGCGGCTCGCTGAGCTGGTCGGGGACCGGCCGGAGGCGGCGCCCGCGCGGCTGTGGCCGGGCAGCGCAGCCGCATGATCTTCCGTGATTGTGTGCGGCACGACGCCATGTTCCCGGTGTACGGTGTCGCCAGTCGGACGCGTGCGGTGGCCGGGCCGTTACCATCCGACTTCTGCCTGCCCGGGGAATGGGAGCTCGTCCGGCGCGTTACGTTGAACGTCCGTGCGCCAGCCGCTCGCGGCGACCGCCGGGCACAACCTGCCGCCTGCGGCAGGTCGCCGAGTGAAGCCGAAGTTTGGGAGTGCCGTGCCGAGCAACGCCAGGACGACCCGTCTGGTCATCGTCGAGTCCCCGTCGAAGGCCAAGACGATCGCCGGCTACCTGGGGCCCGACTATTTCGTCGAGGCTTCCATCGGCCATGTCCGCGACCTGCCGAAGAACGCCGACGAGGTCCCCGAGAAGTACAAGGGTGAATCGTGGGCGCGCCTCGGCGTCGACGTCGACAACGGCTTCCACCCGCTCTACGTGATCTCCTCGGACCGCAAGCAGCAGATCGCCAAGCTCAAGAAGCTCGCCCGCGAGGTCGACGAGATCTTCCTCGCCACGGATGAGGACCGCGAGGGCGAGGCCATCGCCTGGCACCTGGTCGAGACGATCCAGCCCAAGGTCCCGTTCAAGCGGATGGTCTTCCACGAGATCACCCGCAAGGCCATCCAGGCCGCGGTCGCCAACCCGCGCGACATCGACAAGAACCTGGTCGACGCGCAGGAGGCCCGCCGCATCCTGGACCGCCTCTACGGGTACGAGGTCAGCCCCGTCCTGTGGAAAAAGGTCATGCCGCGCCTGTCCGCCGGCCGCGTCCAGTCCGTCGCCACGCGCATCGTCGTCGAGCGTGAGCGCCAGCGCATGGCGTTCCGCTCCGCGGAGTACTGGGACATCAACGCCCAGCTCGCCGTGCTGGAGAAGGTCGAGGGCGCCCGGCGCTTCGGGGCCACCCTGATCGCGCTCAACGGCGACCGCATCGCCACGGGCAAGGACTTCGAGGCCACCACCGGCCGGCTCAAGCCCGGCGCGGCCGTCGTGCAGCTCGACGAGGCCGGCGCCCGCGGGCTCGCCGCACGCCTCGAGGGGCAGCCGTTCAAGGTCACGCGCGTCGAGGAGAAGCCGTACCGCCGCAAGCCGTACGCGCCGTTCATCACCTCGACGCTGCAGCAGGAGGCGGCGCGCAAGCTGCGCATGTCCTCCGCGCAGACGATGCGGACGGCCCAGCGGCTGTACGAGAACGGCTACATCACCTACATGCGTACGGACTCGGTGAACCTCTCCGAGACCGCCATCGCGGCCGCGCGGCGCCAGATCGTCGAGCTGTACGGCGAGCGCAACGTGCCGTCCGAGCCCCGGCGCTACTCCGGCAAGGTCAAGAACGCCCAGGAGGCGCACGAGGCGATCCGGCCCGCCGGGGACACTTTCCGGGCGCCCGGTGAGCTGGCGCACGAGCTGCAGGGCGACGAGTTCCGGCTCTACGAGCTGATCTGGCGGCGCACGGTCGCCTCGCAGATGATCGACGCGGTCGGCAACTCGATCTCCGTACGCATCCGGGCGGTGTCCTCGGCGAACGAGGAGGCCGACTTCGGCGCGACCGGCAAGACGATCACCGAGCCGGGCTTCCTGCGCGCCTACGTCGAGTCCTCGGACGACGAGAACGCCGACGCCGAGGACGCCGAGCGCCGCCTGCCCAACCTGGTCAAGGACCAGCCGCTGACCGCCGAGGAGCTGGCCGCGGCCGGGCACCACACCAGCCCGCCCGCCCGCTACACCGAGGCGTCGCTGGTCAAGGCGCTGGAGGAGCTGGGCATCGGCCGCCCCTCCACGTACGCGTCGATCATGCAGACGATCCAGGACCGGGGCTACGTCGAGAAGCGCGGCCAGGCGCTGATCCCGACGTTCATCGCGTTCGCGGTGATCAACCTCATGGAGCAGCACTACCCGCGCCTGGTCGACTACAACTTCACCGCGGCCATGGAGAACGACCTCGACGGCATCGCCGGGGGCGACCATGCGTCGCTGGACTTCCTCACGTCGTTCTACTTCGGCAGCCAGACGGCCGGGGCGGACGACGCCATCGCGAAGGCGGGCGGTCTGCGCAAGCTGGTCACCGAGAACCTCGGTGCCATCGACGCGCGCTCCATCAATTCGATCCCCCTCTTCGACGACGAGGACGGCAAGCACGTCGTCGTCCGGGTCGGTCGCTACGGTCCCTACCTGCAGAAGCAGCCGCCGGGGGAGACCGAGGAGCCGGCGAGCGACCGCGTCTCCATCCCCGAGGGCATCGCCCCGGACGAGCTGACCCCGGAGAAGGTCGCCGAGCTGTTCCTCGGCGGCGGCGGGGAGAAGACCCTCGGTGACCA
This sequence comes from Actinoplanes oryzae, assembly GCF_030757795.1. Taxonomy (GTDB): domain Bacteria; phylum Actinomycetota; class Actinomycetes; order Mycobacteriales; family Micromonosporaceae; genus Actinoplanes. The sequence goes on along the minus strand of NZ_JAUQWH010000065.1, from coordinate 17,666 downwards.
CCCGGCCAGCGGCGAGCCCGTCGTGCTCAAGTCCGGCCGCTACGGTCCGTACGTGTCGAGCGGCGAGCTGACGGCCTCGCTCTTCCGCTCGCAGTCGCCCGAGACGCTCACGCTCGACCAGGCGCTCCAGCTGCTGACGCTGCCGCGGGTGGTCGGCAAGGACCCCGAGGGCAACGAGATCGTCGCGAAGAACGGGCGGTACGGCCCGTACGTGCAGCGCGACAAGGACTCCCGCTCGCTCGCCTCCGAGGACCAGCTCTTCACGGTCACGCTCGACGAGGCGCTCGCCCTGCTCAACGCCCCGAAGCAGCGGGGTCAGCGCGGGGCGCCCAAGCCGCCGCTGCGCGAGATGGGCCCGGACCCGAAGACCGAGAAGCCCATGGTCATCAAGGAGGGCCGCTTCGGGCCCTACGTGACCGACGGCGAGTTCAACGCGTCCCTGCGGCGCGGGCAGACGCCCGAGGAGCTGACCGTCGAGCAGGCCTCCGAGATGCTGGCGGAGAAGCGCGCGAAGGGCCCGGCGCCGAAGAAGAAGGCGGCGGCGAAGAAGGCCCCGGCCAAGAAGGCCGCAGCCGACGGAGCCCAGCCCGCCGCGAAGAAGACCGCAGCGAAGAAGACCGCAGCGAAGAAGGCCACTCCCGCGAAGAAGGCTGCGCCGGCGAAGAAGGCAGCCCCGAAGAAGGCCACTGCCGCCGCCGAGTGACGGCCTGTGGATAACGCTGTGGACAACCGGGTCTAGCTGCCCAGCACCTGCTCGAGGTAGGGGTTGGCAAAGACCCGGTCCGGGTCCAGGCGGTCGCGCACGGCCAGGAAGTCGTCGAATTTCGGGTACGCCCGGCGCAGCGACTCCGCGTCGCGATAGTGCAGCTTGCCCCAGTGCGGCCGGCCGCCGAGCGGCTCGCAGACCGCTTCAAAGGCGCGGAAGTACGGCTCGTACGGGCTGCCCGAGAACTGGTGGATCGCGATGTACGCCGAGTCACGCCCGTAGCCGTGGGACAGCCAGACGTCGTCGGGGCCGGTGAAGCGCACCTCGACCGGGAACTGCACCTTGAACGGGAGCCGCTCGATGATCCGGGGGAGGGCGGCGAGCGCTTCGGCGACGTGCTCGCGCGGGATCTCGTACTCCATCTCGGTGAAGCGCACCCGGCGTGACGTGCAGAAAACCCGGTCCGACCGCTCGGTGTAGGTCCTGGCGGTCAGGGCACGGGCGGCGACCGCACTGATCGACGGCACCATGGCCGGGATCTTCTGACCGATCCTGCACGCGCCCTGCCAGACCGTGTTGGAGAGGAACTCCTCGTCGAGCCAGCGTCGCGACGCGGCGAGCGGGCGGTCGGAGACCTCCACCTTGTTGTTGCGCTTGAGCTGGGCCCGATCGGTGTACGGGTACCAGTAGAACTCGAAGTGGTCGTTGGTGGCGATGCCCTCGTCGAGGCCGGCGAGCACCTCGGCGAGCGGCATCGGGCGTTCGTCGGCCAGCAGCACGAAGGCCGGCACGCAGCGCAGGGTCACCTCGACGAGGATGCCGAGGGCGCCGAGGCCGAGGCGGGCGGCCGGGAAAAGCTCCGAGGACGAGTCAATGTGCAGAACCTCACCCGACGCCGTGACCATGGTCACCGCCTCGACGCAGGAGGCCAGCGTGGCGTGCGTCGCGCCGCAGCCGTGGGTACCCGTGGAGATGGCGCCGGCGACGGTCTGCTGGTCGATATCGCCCAGATTGGGCATGGCCAGGCCGTGCTCGGCGAGCACCGGATTGAGCCGGTGAATCGGCATTCCGGCCTGAACGGTGACGAGCGTGCCGTCAACGGACACCAGCCCGGCCAGCCGGTGCAGGAGCATGCGCTGGTCGTCCGCGACGGCGATGGCGGTGAACGAATGTCCGCTTCCGACCACCTTGACCCGGCGTCCGGCCGTCGCGGCCGCCTTGACCTGGGCGGCCACCTCGGTCACCGTGCCAGGGGTGAGAACGTCGATCGCCAGGGACTCCTGGTTGAGTCCCCAGTTGCGCCAGCGGCGCGCGGCGGCGGGGGGTGCGAAGTCAGTGGTCATTTCCGCCTTGTCCTCCCGCGGAGCGCACAGTCGCACAAAACCGGGAAAGCTCGCCGTCCACGGCGTCCCGTCGATGCTTCTCGCTCGTTGATCCGAGTAACGTTCCGATTATCACTGCTGAGAGGGAGTGGCGACGCGTGTCGACACCAACCGTCACCACCGGTCCGCTGCGGCGGGTTCCGGTGCAGGGCAGAAGCGTTGCCCGGGTCCAGCGCATGCTCGACGCCTGCGCCGAGCTGGTGGACGAGGTCGGGTACGAGGGCCTGACCACCACCCTGCTGGCCGAGCGGGCCGAGGTAGCCATCGGCTCCGTGTACCAGTTCTTCCCGGACAAGCGGGCCATCGTCCAGGCCCTCGCGATGCGCAACATGGATGCGTATCTGCAGAGCCTGTCCGCGCGCTTCGCCAACGAGACCTTCGCCCACTGGTGGGACGGCGTCGACGCGGCGATCGACGCCTACATTCACATGCACCGCAGCGTGCCGGGCTTCCGCACGCTGCACTTCGGTGACGTCGTCGACCTGCACCTGCTCGACGCCGAGCGCGACAACAACGCGGTCATCGGCGACCGGCTGGCCGAGCTGCTGGTCGAGCAGTTCCAGCTGGCGGAGCCGGAGCGGCTGCGCTTCGCGCTGCTGATCGCGGTCGAGTCGGCGGACGCGCTGATCAAGCTCGCGTTCCGCCGCGACGTCACCGGCGACGAGGCCGTCCTCACCGAGGCCAAGGCGCTGATCCGCGAGTATCTGCACCGGCACGTGCCGGCGTGACGCTCTTCTAGCCGAGGAACGCATACCCCTCTCCGCGGTAGGTCGGGGTCGGCGCCGCTGTGTCGCCGTCGACGAGGTGCACCTCGTTGACGTGCTCGCACAGCTCGCCGGCCTTGGCGTGACGGAACCAGACCCGGTCGCCGGGGCGCAGTTGCTCGGCTGCCGGGCCGATGAGGGGCGTCTGCACCTCGCCGGCGCCCTCGTCGGCCTTGAACCTGAGGCCCTCGGGCAGCCAGGGCATCGGCTGCCGGGACGGACCGGTCTGCCCGGAGGCGATCCAGCCGCCGCCGAGCACCGTGGCGATGCCGGGCGCGGGCCGCCGGACCACCGACAGGCCGAAGAACGCCGCCGGGGTGGGCCGCCACGCCCGGTAGGCGTCGAACAGCGTCGGCCCGAACAGGCCGGATCCCGCGGCGACCTCGGTGACGGAGCCGTCGGCCGCCGTGGCCGCGACGCTGCCGGTGCCGCCGCCGTTCACGAACTCGAGCTCGGCGTGCTCGCGCACCGCGCGGACCGCTGCTGCCCGGCGTTCGAGCAGCTCCGGGTACGACATGCGCTGCATCTGCCGGATCACCCTGCCGCGCAGGGCCTGACCCGGGGGCAGGTCGCCGACGCCGGCGATGTGCGCCTCGTACGCCATCATCCCGGCGAGCGTGAATCCCGGACGCGCGACCAGCTGCCGGGCGATCTCCCCGGCCTCCCGCGCGGTGTGGACGGGTGAGCGCCGCACGCCCACGTGCAACGGGCCCACGGGTCGCCAGGACGCGTCCAGCTCCAGGCAGACGCGCAGCTCGGGGCGGTGCTGGGGGGCGATGGCGGAGTCGATGAAGTCGAGATGGTCGACGCTGTCCACCATCAGCGTCACGGCGGCCGCCAGGGCCGGGTCGGCGGCCAGCTCGGCGAGGGCGGTGCGGTCCGCGGTCGGATAGCCGACCAGGACGTCGTCGCTCACCCCTTGCCGGACGAGCCAGATCGCCTCGGGCAGCGTGTAGGCCATGACGCCGGACCAGCCGTCGCGGCGCAGCACCCGTTCCAGCAGGGCCCGGACGCGGACGGACTTGCTGGCCACCCGGATCGGCTTGCCGGCCGCCCGGGCCGTCAGCGCGGCGGCATTGGCGTCGAACGCGGTCAGGTCGACCACTGCCACCGGGCTCTCGAGCTTCTCGGTGGCACGGTCGAGGCGCTGGCGCAGTGCCATACGTTCGGCGATCACGACTGCAACCTATCGGCATATCGACAAAGACGAAACACCTTCATCTTGGGCACCACCCGATCGTGCGCGACCCGGCTTGCTGCGCAGGCCCGTTAGAGTGCTTCGGGCAGCGACAACGCGCTTCGCGCAGCGGGAGGTACGGTCATCGACACCGAGACGAGCTCGGCGCGGCAGGACGCCGGGCCGGTGGACCTTTCGGGGATCGCGGCCCTGCGGGCAGTGCTGCGCATCCGGCCCTTCCGGCGGCTGTGGCTGGTGCTCAGCGCGGCGTCGTTCGGCGACTGGATCGGCACCCTGGCCACCGCGCTCTTCGCGTCGCAGCAGGTCAGCGGCAGCGTCGCGCAGGGCAGCGCGTTCAGCAGCACAATCGCCATCCGCCTGCTGCCGGGGTTGCTCCTCGGCCCCGTCGCCGGCGTCATGGCGGACCGCTGGGACCGCCGCTACACCATGGTCATCTGCGACATCCTGCGCTTCCTGGTGTACGGGTCCATCCCGCTCGTCGCCCTGATCAGCGACTCCGGCGGCCTCACCGTCACGTGGGCGGTCATCGCCACCTTCCTCGGCGAGACGATCACCATGATGTGGATCCCCGCCAAGGAAGCGGCGGTGCCCAACCTCATCCCGCGCGGCCGGCTCGAGGCGTCCAACCAGCTCAGCCTGATCTCGACATACGGCATCACGCCTATCCTGGCGGCCCTCGTGCTCGCCGCCCTCGACGGCGTGGTCCGCGGCCCCATCGGGGGCCTGCCCGACTGGGCCGAGCCCGTCCAGCTGGCCCTGTGGATCAACGCCTTCTCCCGTGCCGCCACGGCAGCCGTCGTCTTCTTCGGCATCAAGGAGATCAGCGAGGGCAGCCGGGAGCGCAAGGAGCGCAACGCCGAGCAGAGCATCTGGCGGCAGTTCCGCGAGGGTTGGCAGTACATCGGCCGCACCCCGTTCGTCCGCGGCCTCGTCCTCGGCATCTTCGGAGCCTTTGCCGGCGCCGGCGTGGTCATCGGCACGGCGCGCTTCTTCACCAGCTCGCTCGGCGCCGGCGACGCGGCCTTCTACCTGCTCTTCGGCACCCTCTTCATCGGGCTCGCGATCGGCATCGGCCTCGGCCCCACGATCGTCAAGGAGCTGTCGCGCCGGCGCTGGTTCGGCATCAGCCTCGTCCTGGCCAGCGGCGCCGTCGCCTTCCTGTCCGTCGCCTTCCACCTCTCGATGGCGCTCTTCGGCGCGGTCTTCGTCGGCATGGGCGCCGGCATGGCGTTCCTCGCGGGCGTCACGCTGCTCGGCGGCCAGGTCGACGACGAGGTGCGCGGCCGGGTCTTCGCCGTCGTCCAGATCGGCGCCCGTCTCGTCCTGCTCGCCGCCATCTCGATCGCCGGCGTCCTGACCGGCCTCGGCGGCTCCCGCCGCATCGGCTCCGGCGCCCTCTCCTTCGACCTCTCGTCTACGCGCGTCCTGCTGCTCGTCGCCGGTGCCGTCGGCATCTGGTCCGGCATCGCCGCCTTCCGCCAGATGGACGACAAAAAGGGCGTCCCGGTCCTCGCCGACCTGTGGGGAGCAGTCCGCGGCCGCCCGCTGTCGGCGGCCGAGCCCTTCACCCGTACGGGCATCTTCGTCGTCTTCGAAGGAGGCGAGGGCGCCGGCAAGTCGACCCAGGTCACCCGCCTCTCCGAAAGCCTGATCGCCGCCGGCAACGACGTCGTCGTCACGCGCGAGCCCGGAGCCACCGACGTCGGCGCCCGCATCCGCAGCCTCGTCCTCTCCCACTCCGCCGACGGCGCCCCCTCCCCACGGGCGGAAGCGCTCTTGTACGCCGCCGACCGCGCTCACCACGTCGCCACCGTCGTCCGCCCGGCCCTCGCCCGCGGCGCCGTCGTCATCAGCGACCGGTACGTGGACTCCTCGCTGGCGTACCAGGGCGCCGGCCGCACCCTGCCGGTCCAGGAGATCTCCTGGCTGTCGTCGTGGGCGACCGGCGGCCTCAAGCCCGACCTCGTCGTGCTGCTCGACGTCGACCCGACCGTGGGCCTGGGCCGCGTCGACGACCGCGGCGAAGGGCAGGACCGGCTGGAGAGCGAGTCCCGGTCGTTCCACGAGCGGGTCCGGTACGCCTTCCTCGACCTCGCCTCGGCCGACCCCAAGCGGTACCTGGTCCTGGACGCGGCCCGGCCGATGGGCGAGATCGCCGAGGTCGTGGCCGCCCGGGTCAACGGCCTGCTGACGGCGGGCGACGACAGCCACCCGGCGCCGGCCTCGACGGATCTGCCGCCCGGCCCCGACCTGACCGCGCCGGACCTCACGTCGCCCGCCGCGCCGGGTTCTGCTTCGCCCGATGAGACCGTGGTGGTGCGGGCCGGTCGTGCGCCCGATGAGACTGCGGTGATCCTGCCCGCCGGGACACGGCCCCCTCGGTCCGCGCAGCCTTCCTCTCCTGACGCCACGATCGCGTTGCCGCCGACGGTTGATGCCACGGTTGCGTTGCCGCCCTCGGCTGATGCCACGGTGTCGTTGCCTCCTTCGGCTGATGCCACGGTCTCTTTGCCGCCCTCGGCTGATGCCACGGGCTCGCTGGCGCGCTCCTCGGTCGATGCCACGACGAGGCTGCCGGAGCCCGCCGACGCGACCGTCGCGTTGCCGCGCGCCGATGCCACGCAGGTGATCCCGGCCACGTCGGCCGAGCCGGACCAGGCTGCGGCGAAGGAGCGGGCTGCGCACCCGGGCAAGGCAGCCGAGGAGGAGGCGCCGCTCGAAGTGCTCGAAGACCTGACCGGCAACCGCGCCCGGGCCGATGGGGACGACGGGTCCGCCGGCGAGGGCCCGGTGGGCGAGCGCCGGTGAGCGAGCGAGAATTGACCGCATGAGTGTCTTCGCCGAGCTGGTCGGGCAGGACGAGGCCGTCGCGACGCTGAGCCGGGCCGCCGCGGCCGCCGCCCGCATCGTGGCCGGTGACGTCGCCGGCAGCGGGGCGATGACCCACGCGTGGATCTTCACGGGCCCGCCCGGCTCCGGTCGCTCGGTGGCGGCGCGGGCCTTCGCCGCCGCCCTGCAGTGCGAGCGCGACGGCGCGGGATGCGGCGAGTGCCACGGCTGCCGCACGGCCCTGGGCGGCACCCACGCCGATGTGCGCTTCGTGGTGCCCGAGGGCCTGTCCATCAGCGTCAGCGAGATGCGCGCCCTGGTGCTGCGGGCGGCCAGCGCCCCGTCCGGCGGCCGCTGGCAGGCCGTCGTGATCGAGGACGCCGACCGGCTCACCGAGGCCGCGGGCAATGCCCTGCTCAAGGCGATCGAGGAGCCCCCGCCCCGCACGGTCTTCCTGCTCTGCACCCCGTCGACGCACCCCGACGACATCTCGGTGACCATCCGCTCGCGCTGCCGGGTGGTCGCCCTGCGGCAGCCTCCGGCCGAGGCCGTCGCCGAAGTGCTCGTCCGCCGCGACGGCATCGCGCCCGACCTCGCCGCGTGGGCCGCCGCGGCCGCGCAGGGCCACGTCGGCCGGGCCAAGCGGCTCGCCAACGACCCCGACGCCCGTGCCCGCCGCGAAGCGGTCCTCACCGTCCCGCGCCGGCTCACCGGTGTGGGCGCCTGCTTCGACGCCGCCTCCGCGCTGATCGAGGCCGCCGAGGCCGAGGCCGCCGCCGCATCGGCCGACACCGTCACCTCCGAGCGCGCCGCCCTCGAGCAGGCCCTCGGCGCGGGCGGCACCGGCCGTGGCGCCGCCGGAGCCATGCGCGGCGCCGCCGGCCAGCTCAAGGAGCTGGAGAAGCGGCAGAAGTCCCGGCTCACGCGTGCCCAGCGGGACGCCCTCGACAGGGCCCTCGTCGACCTGGCCGCCTTCTACCGCGACGTGCTGGTCACCTCGATGCGCGCCCCGGTCGGCGTGGTGCACACCGACACCGCCTCCCAGAGCTCGGCCGCCGCCGGGAAGTGGACCCCGGAAAGCACGCTCCGCCGGCTCGAGGCCGTGCTCGCCTGCCGCGAAGCCATCGACCAGAACGTCAAACCCAAGATCGCCGTGGAGGCCATGATGCTGAGCCTCTGGCGCGGCTGATTCCACAGTCGACCTCCCTCTCTGCCTGCTTGCTCGTCCCGCACGATCCGCTTGTCGAAGCCGTCGCCGCCCGGCTCGCAGCGGTGTCGTCGTGCTGTCGTAGTCGTCGGGCGCCTCGCTGTGGAAGCCGAGGTGGCGCAAACCCTAGCCCGATCCGCAGCCGCCGAATCGAGTTATCCACAGGCGCGGGTTATCCACAGCTTCCGTCCACATGAGATGCGCCGAGGCGATCGGACCGAGTAGCGTCCCCTGCGTAACGCAACAACTGCGACACGCTAGGTAAGGAGCCTGCGCATGCCCCGTGAGATCGACGAGGCGTGGATCGAAGAGGCGATCGAGCGGCACCATCGGCTCGATGCCCTGCGGGCTGAGTACGAACGGGCGGTCGCCGCCCACGTCGTGTCGGTGCAGTCGCCGGACGGCTCGATCGAGCTGCTGGTCAGTGCGACGGGCACCATCACCGAGGTGCGGATCCGGGGCTCGTTGCACAACCGGACCGGCCCGGAGGTGGCGAGGGAGATGCAGGCAGTGGTCACGAACGCGGCACAGGCGGCCGAGTGGGCCCGGCGGAAGCTGCACGACGAGGTGTTCAACGGCTTCCGGGTGCTCGGTGAGCAGTGATGCTGGAGTCGATCCTGGACAAGCTGGAGCATGTCGTCGGCGAGCTGGCGGCCGTCGAGCGGGAGCTTCCGGCGTACGAGATGACGCGCGCATCCTTCGGCGCGGGTGACTCGCGCTTCGGGGCGGGCGAAGGCCTGCCGGGGCGAGTGGCGCGGGAGATGCGTGAGCACTTCGCCGCCGTTCTCGCCGCCCGATCGTTCGAGGCGGCCGACGCCGCGACCCGTCTGCGCAATCTGGCCACGGACGTGCGTGTCACCGACGAGGAATACGCGGCGACCGACGAGGCCGTGGCGCATCGCTTCCGCCGGGGATTCTGATGGACAGCCTCGACCGCCTCCTGCCCCTGACGGATGCCCTGTTGCGCCGCGTCGACGCGATGCTTGAGTGGGGCGGCGCGCCGTCCGGACACGAGGTGTGGCGCCAGATTCGTCGCGTGCGGCTGCTGCCCGGCGACGCGGTGCAAGCGGTCGCGGCGCTCCGCCCCGCCGAGCTGCAGGAGGCGGCCCAACGGCTGCGGCGCGAGTCCCGCGACTATGCGGGCATCGCGGGCTCCCTGCCCGGTTCCGGCTCCTGGTCCGGTCCGGCCGCCGAGGCGTACGACCGCACCAGGCAACGCCTGGCCAACCACCTCAGCGGCACCGACCAGAGCCTCGACGAGCGCCTCGCCGCCTCCGCCACGCTCGCCGAGCGCCTGGCCGCGTGGATGTCCACCGCCCGGAGCGCCACCGCCGCAGCCCTCGTCGAGGTGCTGACCTCGGTCGAGTCTGTCAGGCTCTCCGGCGAGGAGCCCGATCCGGAGTCCCTGCCCGACACGCTGGCAGCCGCGGCGGCGGCAACGGTGGTGCTCCGAGCCGTCGCGGATGCGTACGACGCCGGCCAGGACCTGCTGTTCGAAACGACCAAGCTCAAGCGGCCGCTGACCCTCTGACGCCCATGACAAGCTCACCAGGCTCAGCTGCCATAGCGGCACATGTCGCAGGGGTGATCGGCCGCGGCGCCGCTCACTGGGTCGGCGCCGCAGCCGGGCGGTCAGGAGCGGGAACGGCGGCGGCCTCGGGTGCTCGCGACGACGGCCGCTACGCCGGCGAGGAGCAGACCCACGCCGGTGAAGGCGACGACGGTCACCTTCGGGCCGGTGATGGGCAGGGTCGCGGCGCCTCCCGCCATGCCCGCGGTGCCGCCGGAGACCCCGCCGGCCGCGGTGCCGGTGGCGGCGTTCGCAGGCTCGGGGGAGACGGCGGCTGCTTCGAGGACGCCGACGTCGAAGCTGACGGTACGGGCCTCGGCGTAGCCGGGCTTGGTGCGCTTGCCAGCCGTACCCTCGGCGATGCGCACCGAAAGCGCCGCCGCCCGCGCCGCGATGGCGTGGTTGTTGGTGGCCTGCCGGACCTCGCCGAGCGACACGGTGACCTTCGTCTCGGCGCCCGATTCGGAGCCCTCATCGCTGGAGCCCGCGTCGCCGTCCGAACCTTCGTCCGCGTCGCTGCCAGAGCCGGCGTCCGATCCGCGAGCGGGCGCGGACTCCGGCTCGCTGACCTCGGGCACATCCGGCATCTCGGGCAACGGCGTGTTCTTCCCGCCGCTCAGCAGCCCGCCGATGATCGGCAACCGCCCCAGCGGACCCAGCCGCGACCCGTCCGAGTCGCCGGCCGGCTTCTCCTCGCCGGAGTCCTCGGCGGCGGGCTGCTCGGCGCGCTGCCTCGTGCTCTCCTCGACCTTCTCCGTCCCGTCCTCGGCGTCGGCCTCATCCATGGCCCGGGCGTCAGGGGAAGACGCTCCCTTGACGGTGACTTCCACCTCGTCGCCGGCCTCGTCCAGGCGGGCGCGGCGCACGCCCTCCCCGGACACCTCCACAATGGCCGGGACGTAGCGCACCTCCCCGCCGTCCTTCGTGGACATCCGCGCTTCGAGACGCGGCGCCTTCTTGACGGTGATGCGGACCGCCCCGTCGAGCAGCTCCAGGTTCCCGCCGTTCAACGTGGCGGCCGCCACGGTGGTCGCCGCGGAGCCGTTGCGCTCCAGCGCCGTCGTGCTCACGCTTTCCGCCTTTGCTGGTACGGCCGCCAGCTGCTCGTCCCCGTCGGCGATGGCTGCCGTACGAAGCCGAGCCGTGGCGCGAGTCACCTCGCCGTACCTGGTGCCGCAGGCCATGCCGTCCACCCAGCGCGCGTGAGTGCTCAGCTTCCCGTCGCCGAGGCTGAGCGGTCCGATGTCCGCCGAACGGGTCGGCAGCTTCGCCGCGGTCTTGTTGGTCGGCGGCGCCTGCTGGGTGAGCAGCTGCGTCACCGACTCCGGCGTGGCGTCGTCCTTGGCGTCGAGTATGCGCGCCACGGCTGCCGAACTCACCGGCGCCTGCGCGACCATCGCCGACTTGGCGTCGCCGAGATGCACCGCCGGGCCGGTCTTCTCCTCGGTGCGCTTGCCGTCGAGGTCGAGCTCGGTGATCCGCATGATCTGACTGCCGGACTGCGCCGAGTACCGCTGAGCGTTCCCGCACGTCGCCGGCGCGGCATGGGCGGGCAACGGCAGCAGCAGGGCGCTGATCGCCCCGAAGGCGCCCGCGCTCACCAGGCCCCGGCGCACCCGCGTCGACGGCCGTCGCGGCGACTGGCTGCCGGCCAACGCAACGGACGGCGTGGCGAGAGCCCGGCGCCGGCCGCGGGCGAAGGCGATGATTGCCGGCGTACGGGCAAGGTGCACCCGATCGTCCCGTTCTGTCAGATGGCCGGTCGCACCGACAGGTCGACCATGATCATTTCGTGCGGGCCCGACGGGCATCATGAAAATGTCCTCCCCCAAGGAAAGCCGCCGCGTGGGCGGCGTCTACGGGACTGCCCAACGAGGTTCGATGCAGGGGGTTGCGGGGATCTATGTAGTTCTGGACCATTTCGCACGCACGGTGCGTCGCCGTAGGGTGGATGCATGGGCATGCTGTGCGCGGTCAGCTTCAACCGGTACGGCCGCCTCTACTACCTCGATCCGGGCGAGTTCTCGCCGCAGGTGGGCGACCGGGTGCTGGTCCCCACCGACGACGGGCCCGAGGTGGCGGAGTGCGTCTGGGCGGCGCAATGGGTCAGCGAGGACACGGGTGGCTTCTCTAAGGTGGCCGGCCTCGCCGACGACCAGGACCTGCGCCGCGACGACCTGCTCAGAAAACGAAAGGCCGAGGCGAAGGTCGCGGCCAAGAAGCTGATCAAGGCCCACGAGCTGCCGATGAAGGTCGTCGCGGTCGACCACGTCCTCGACCAGGCGGTCTCGGGCGGCCCCCGCACCACGATCTACTTCACGGCGCCGCACCGGGTCGACTTCCGCTCCCTGGTCCGCGACCTGGGCGCCACCCTGCACTGCCGCGTCGAGCTCCGCCAGCTCTCGGCCCGCGACTCCGCCCGCGTCCAGGGCGGCATCGGCTCCTGCGGCCGCGACCTGTGCTGTGCGACCTTCCTCACGGACTTCGAGCCGGTCACCATCCGAATGGCCAAGGACCAGGACCTACCCCTCAACCCGCTCCGCATCTCCGGCGCCTGCGGCCGCCTCATGTGCTGCCTCAAGTACGAGCACCCGCTCTACCAGAAGTTCCAAGCCTCGGCCCCGGCCGTCGGCTCCCGCGTCTCAACCCCCGAGGGCGACGGCCGTGTCGTGGCTCACAGCGTCCCGAAGGACTCGGTCGTGGTCCGCATGGACGCCGACGGCTCCCGCTGCTCCTGCAGCCGCGCCTCGGTCTGCGCCCCCCGCCAGGCCCACGACGAGACCTACGGCTGACCCACGCCCCCAGCCCCCCGGCTAGACCTCCGGCTGACCCACGCCCCCAGCACGCGACGAGACCTTGGCGGACCGGCGGCTCCCAGCACGCGACGAGACCTTGGCGGACCGGCGCCTCGCGGCCCGCGACGAGACCTTCGACTGACCGACGCGTCCGGGTCCGAGACGGGGTCCGCGACGGGCACGATCGCGAAGCCGCGCAGGCATAAGCGCCGGTCGGCCCGCCCCAGTGCCGGTCGGCCCAGCGCCAGTTGGGCCAGTGCTGGTCGGCCCGGCGCCGGTTGGCCCAGCGTCGGTCGGTCCGGCGGCGGTCGGTTCAGTGTTGGTGGGCCCGGCGCCGGGCCGCCAGCGCCGATGTGACGTCCGTGGGCGGCGAGACCAGGGCGGGTTGCTAGGTCGTGGCGGGCTCGCTCGGCACGGCGATCGGCGGCTCCGGGGTGGTCGGGCCGTCGACCGTGATCGGCGGCTCGATGAGGTGGGGGACGAGGGGCTCGGCGGGTCGGAGCCAGGAGTCGTGCGGCTCGGCCTCCGGGGCGGCGGTCCACTTGCGGCAGATGCGGTTGATGCCGATGGCCCACACCGTGAGGGTGCCGTCCGGGGCGATGTGCAGGCGCAGGAAGCTCTTGGCGTCCTCGATGCTCTGCCCCGCGAACAGCTCGTTGGTGTTGACGTCGAAGAACAGGCCGGCGACCAGGAGGTAGAACGCGAGGAGCTGCGTCGCCACGAAGGCGATCACCGGGCCGTAGAGGACCGCGGCGACCACGAACGGGCCCGGCCAGGACCAGTCGTGGAACGGTAGGTGGAGCCAGAGCCAGGTGCCGCCGGCGGCGAGGGCGATGTGGGCGAAGCCGTGCAGCAGGCCGAGGATCCAGTGGCGGGCGTGGTGGGGCTCGGCCGCGTCCGGGGGCTGGGCGAAGAGCACCGTGCCGGTCATGATCAGGGCCAGCATGATCAGTAGCGGGATGCTGAAGAGGCGCCGGAAGATGTCGCCCTCGCCGGCGGCGCCCGCCATGGCGAGCATGGTGAGGGTGTGGAGGATGCCGAGCATCGTCGCGAAGCCGGGGTTGCGGATCGGCACGTTGCGGAAGACTCCCCAGCTGAGGCGGCGTGACTCGGCCTTGCTGGGGAAGGCCTCGGCCAGCTCGTAGTCGCGGCTGCGGCTGGCGCTGCGGGTGAGCGTCTCGCGCGGCGGCACGGTCAGGGTCTGCGGCAGATTGTGCGTCGCCACGAGGTAGGCGCCGCCGCCCCCGCACGTGATCAGCTCCCGGTCGGGGCCGGAGTAGCGGGCGTAATGGTGCAGGTCTCCGGAGAGCAGGAGGCGCACCTCGGCCCCGGTCGGCGCCAGGATCGTGCGCAGGAAGTAGTCGACGGCGTCGTACGCCTCGGGCTTCTGCGCGGCCTTCACCCACGTGGGGGAGGGGGTCATGAGAATCACGCGGTCCTGCGGGCCCAGCTGCCGGGCGACCTCGGCGAAATAGAGCAGCTGCGGATCGTCGATGTAGGCGCCGAACTGCTCGTCGATCGCGAAGAGCCACCAGTTCGACGGGAGCCGCACCGCGAAGTAGGAGCGGCGCTGACCGGTGCGCCAGCCGCCGATGTGCCCGTCGCGGCGACGCGCGAACAGGCGTAGGAAGGCCGTGAGCCCGTCATACCAGTCGTGGTTGCCGGGCAGTGCGTACAGCGTCGGTTGGGCAGCCTCGGCCGGCGCCTCCGGGAGCGCGGCGCGGTAGGGGCCCTTCGTGCGATTCTCGTAGCCGTCGCCGCTGGCCACCGGATAGACCTGGTCACCGCCCATGAGCAGCATGCGGCCCCGAAGCAGCCGCTCGCCGCCGACCGCCAGCTCGGGCTGCGCCAGCAGGTAGGCCACCGAATAGGTCGCGTCGAAGCCGTCGCCGAGGTCGGCCACATAGTCGAACCACAGCTCCCCGTCGTCGCCCGGCTCCTCGAAGGACTCGGCGGACAGGGCGTTCTGCAGCTCGCGCTTGTCGAGGAACGCGCCGAAGAGGATCGCCAGCAGCGTGCGCAGCCCCGTGTTGAGCAGCAGCAACGGCGCGAGCCACCCGACCGGCCGCTGCGGCGTGAAGCCGAGCTGCCGCGGGTCCATGCTCTCCGGTCGCCGGGCACGCGACGGCTCGCCCTCGGCGGACGGCTCCCGGGGGCGCGGCGGCGGCTGATGATCGGTCACGGGAGCACCCTAGTCCGGGGGTACGACGAGAGGCTTGTCGATCTTTCTCGCGGGTGCACCCCTCCTGCGGGAGTGGGGCCGGGCTATGCCGTACACTTGGTCACCGTTGCCGCCTTAGCTCAGTCGGCTAGAGCGACGCACTCGTAATGCGTAGGTCGTCGGTTCGATTCCGACAGGCGGCTCCATCCGGCAAAGGCCCGGTGACCTGGGAAGACTCCCAGAGTCGCCGGGCCTTCGCTCATCCCGCCGGCGTTTGAGTCGAGGGCGCCGGAGGTGCGGGTCCAGCGCGGCTCGCAAGGAAGACCGAGGGTGCACATCCGCGCCCGGCCGCGAGAGCGCCGGACCCGCGCGCACCTCGTCCCGGCACCACGTCCGAGATTCCGCCGGTGCGCCCGCATCGCTCCAACCGAAGGCACGGATCGATTCGGCGACGCGCATCGTCAAGTCGCGAGCGCATGCCGCGCGAGGCCGGGCCCCATGAAGCCGAGCCGTGCGCGAGGCTGACAACGCGGGAGGAGCCCGGCGCCAGCTGGCCCTTTACGCCGAACGGGCTACCCGCGCAGCACACCGGCGCAAGGGCGTTCATCGATGTCTGCGCAGGTCAGCGGCGTACCCCTCAATCTTGCTTGTCGCTATCTGCCATATGGCACTCTGAACAGTGGCGATCAGACTTGTGGCCGTGGTCTCCTGAGTCAGCAACACAGGGCGGAGTTCGAAGTGCAGGGACGGCACCCGGCGGCAACCGGGTGCCGTTGTCACCCCGGCCCTTCGACACGACGGCACGAACGACGCGAGGTGGGAATTCTCTCCGAGTCGCAACGGCGGCCCGTACCTTCCTCGCCGGCCTGCACGGAAGGAGCTCGTACGGTGCGTACCTACTATCGAGGCCCCGACGCGATCGTCACCGGTCGCCACTTCGTCTGGCTTGCCGCTCCGACTCAGGTCTTCCACTTCGATGCGGTCCGGGAGGTTCGCGTGGTCCGGGGTGAGCCCGCGGCTCAGGCAATCGGCATTCTGCTCGCCGGGACGGCCGGCCTTGTCACTCTCGCGGGCGTCACGTACGCCTACGCGGGGCGCTCGATCGGCCTGGCCGCGACCGCGGCGGCGGCCCTCTTCTGGCTTCTCGTGCTGACCACAGTGCGTCGCCGGGCCGCGCGCACGTGGAGTCTCGAAGCCGACTACGCCGGCACCTGGACCGTCGTCTACTCGAGTGCCGACATCACCGCGTTCAACCAGGTCAAGCGGGCCGTGCGCCGCAACCTCGAGGACCGGGTCGCGGACCGTGAGGGCTACGGGCTCGCGGCGGCGTGACCGTCACGTCATGTGACTACAAAACAACAGATATCTTTTCCGAAACCATGGGTAGGCGCCTTCCCGGTCTGGTACTAGTCGGGTATAGAGTGACCCGCGACCTCGCAGGGTGCTTCATGGCACATTGCGAGGTCGCATCCGGTGCACCGCCCACCTGACTTCGACGATGAAGGACTGATGGCTGAGGCTGCCACGCCCACTGTCGCGCGCAGACGCGTGCGAGTGGCGCTGCGTGAGGCGCGGGAGGCTGCCGGCCTCACGCAGCAGCAGGTCGCCGACGAGATGGAGTGGTCGCTCAGCAAGGTGATCCGGATTGAGAACGGCGAGGTCACGATCGCGCCGAACGATCTGCGGCCGCTGCTGGGCTACCTGGGCGTCAAGGACAAGTCCGTGGTGAGCGCGTTGCTGATCGACGCGCGGATCGCCCGCACCCGGCAGCGCCAGGTCTGGTGGCAGACCCCGGCCTTCCGGGAAGTGCTCAGCGAGTCGCTGCGCAAATTGATCGAATACGAGTCCGAGGCGAGCCGGATCCGCTATTGGTCGATCTATTTCATCCCGGGCACGCTCCAGATTCCCAGCTATGCCGATGCCCTCATGAAGCTGTACGGCGACGATTTCCCGGACGAGCTCGCCCGGTTGAAGCTCGACGCGCGACAGCGACGCCGGCAGGCACTTCTGAATCGCGGCGGGCTCGTTGAGTTGTTCGTGCTGTTGGACGAGTCGGTGCTCATGCGCCCGATCGGTGGGGCCGAGGTCTTCACCGAGCAGATGCGCGAGATGCACCGTTTGGCGAGCGAGGGCAGGATCAATCTGCGGATGATCCCGTACGCGCTGAACGCCCCGGTCACCAACAACGCCACCTTTGACCTGCTCTCGCTCGGGGAAAACGATTCCGAGGGCATGTTGCTGTATCACGAGAACGGTCTCACCGACGAGGCGATCGAAACCAAGTCGACGACCGAACGGCATCGTGCTCGATTTGATCGGGTCTGGCACGAGGCACTGAACGAAGCTGACACGATCGAATTCGTTCGTAAGCGTATCGATGAATTGGAAGCGCAGGGGCCACGGCCCACATATCTTCCTTAACCGAGGGCCCGTGACCCTCGGTCGCGGGCTGAAAGGCGAAAAGATGAACAGCGTCAGCATGCCCGCATGGCGGAAGAGCAGCAAGTGCGGCAATGCCACGTGCGTGGAGGTGGCCCGCGTCGGCGAGGACACCTACCTGATCCGTGACTCGAAGCAGCCGGAGGCGCCCGCCCTGTCCTTCACCAAGGAGGAGTGGGTCGCGTTCGTGGACGGCGTCCGCGACGGAGAGTTCCAGTTCTGACCCTGTGTTAGCCGCCTTGCGCATGGTTATTGTCTCAAATCGTGCGCGAGGCGGACAAAGTAGCCGACATATGCGGAGATAAGCCGTGACTGAACCTCCGGCAGGGGTTCACTCACTGTTGCTCTCATATGACGCCGTGCTCGTGACCCCTACCGTGGTTCCTTGGGAGCTGATACGGAGGAGCGAAACATGGCAGACAGGGCGGAGCAGTCGATCGTCTGGCGCAGGGCCGGCCGCTGTGGGACGAGCACCTGCGTGGAGGTCGCCAGGGTGGGGAACGACTATCTGGTCCGGGACTCGAAAGAGCCGGGCACCGGCCCCTTGCGCTTCACGGCGCAGGAATGGGCGATCTTCGCCGACGGCGTGAAGCGCGGCGAGTTCGACTTCGGCTG
>NZ_JAUQWH010000064.1 GCF_030757795.1 Actinoplanes oryzae | reverse complement strand
AGAGCGCGAGCGGCACCGTGCCGCAGGCGAAGACGGGCAGGATCCGGGGCGCCGCCGGCCCGTGGTAGCCCCGGTTCACGCGGGCGAACGCGATCCCGTAGCAGGCCATGGAGAGCATCGCGGCGACCGCGCACACCGTGCCGAGGGCCACGCCGGCGCCGAGGGAGCCGGCGAGACGGGGGAGGACGTACAGGACGGCGCCGGTGATCGCCACGGCGGTGCCGGCGACGGTGGCGGGTGGCGGGCGGGTGCGGCCCAGCGCGCTTTCGGCGGCCAGGACCACGGCCGGGGCGAGCGCGAGCACCAGGCTGGGCAGCGCCGGTCCGGCCTGGGCGATGGCCACTGTCGACAGCATCGTGTACGCCGTGACGCCCGTCCCCGCGAGCAGCGCGATCTGCCACCACCGGTAGCCGGCGCCGGCCGTCCCCGGGCGGGAAAGGCGCGTCAGCACGAGCAGTCCCAGCACGGTGAACGCCGTGCGCCCGGCGGACACCAGCCCGCTGCTCGCCCCGCGCAGCGCGGTGTCGACGACCAGCCAGGTGGCGGCCAGCAGCAGCACCTGGGCGGCCGACTCGGCGGCCAGCCGCGCTCTCACGCCGATGATCTTAGCCTTCGCAGGTCATGCACATAAATGCATGTGTTCAGGAGCGGAGATTGATGCCCGTAGGGGATGGTGCCGGAAACATGGAGGCTGCAAGATCCCTTCTTGATCGGCCGCCGACGATGGGTGCGCGCCGCCTCCACAGTGGCGGCCCGGCGCGGGTTCGCGGCACTGTGACAACAAGGAGGCAGCCCTCGTGGGCGACACCATGGGCCGGACCGGGGGCAGCCGCACACGGCTGACCCGGGCAGCCGGCATCGGCATCCTGCTGACCGCGCTGGGCGCGGTCGCCGTCCCCTCCGCGGCCGCGGCCGCCCCGGCGGGCGCGGGCCACGGCTTCACGCCGGTCCCGGCCGGGTCCCAGGCCACCACCCTGCCGCCCAGCATGGCGGACGAGCCCGTGACCGTGATGCTGGAGCTCGGCGGCGACCCGGTCGCGGTGGCCGACGTCGCCGCGGCGACCCCGCTGACCAGCACCCAGAAGAAGCAGGCCGCCGCGACCCTGGACCGGGCGCAGGCGCCGGTCGAGCAGCGGGCCCGGCAGCTCGGCGGCACGGTGCTCGGCTCCTATCAGCATGCCTACAACGGCATCAAGGTGCGGATCAAGCGCAGCCAGGTGGACACGCTCGCCGCGCAGCCCGCCGTCGTCGCGGTGCACCCGGTCCGCGCGATCGAGCCCGACAACACCAACGGCGTGCCGCTCATCGGTGCCCCCGCGGTGTGGGGCGGCTCGGACAAGCTGCACGGCGAGGGTGTCAAGGTCGCCGTCATCGACACCGGCATCGACTACACGCACGCGGACTTCGGCGGGCCGGGCACCACGGCGGCGTACGAGAAGGCGCACGCCGCGGAGACCACGGCGGCCGACCCGAAGCTGTTCGGCCCGAAGGCGCTCAAGGTCAAGGGCGGCATCGACCTGGTCGGCGACAGCTACAACGCCGATCCGTCCAGCGCGGACTACCAGCCCGTGCCGCACCCGGACGTCAACCCGCTGGACTGCGGCGGCCACGGCACGCACGTCGCCGGCACCACGGCCGGCTACGGCGTCACCGCCGAGGGCAAGACCTACACCGGGGCGTACGACACCAAGACCATCGGCGGCACCAAGTGGCTCGTCGGCCCCGGCGTGGCGCCGAAGGCCGACCTGTACGCGGTGCGCGTCTTCGGCTGCGAGGGCTCGACGGACATGACCGTCGACGCCATCGACTGGGCCGTCGAGCACGACATGGACGTCATCAACATGTCGCTGGGCTCGCCGTTCGGCACCAAGGACGCGCCCGAGTCGGTGGCCGCCGACAACGCGTCGAAGGACGGCACGATCGTGGTCGCCTCGGCGGGCAACTCGGGGCCGGCCCCGTACCTGGTGGGCAGTCCCTCCACCGCGACCAGCACGATCAGCGTCGCCGCCAGCGACCCGACGGCCGCCTTCCCGGGCGCGTCGCTCGCGCTGGGCACGGGTGCCACGCTCGACGCCATCAACGCCAACGGCGCGACCTTCAGCGACGGTACGACGCTGCCGATCAAGGTGGTCGGCAACGGCGCCGGGGGCATCGCCCTGGGCTGCAGCACCGCCGAGTTCCAGGCGGCCGGCGTGCAGGGCAAGCTCGCCGTCGTCGCCCGCGGCACCTGCGGCCGGGTCGCCAAGGCGATCTACGGCCAGGAGGCCGGCGCCGCCGCGGTGCTGCAGGTCAACACCGACGCCAACTACCCGCCCTACGAGGGCCCGATCACCAGCAACCCCGACACCGGCGCGCCCGCGAACGTCACGATCCCGTTCCTGGGCACCCCGAACACCGCGGCGGCGACCTGGCTGGCGGCGGACGGCTCGACGGTCACGCTGACGAACAAGACCCTGACCAACCCCAACTACCTGGGTACGGCCAGCTTCTCCTCGGGCGGCCCGCGCACCGGCGACAGCTGGCTCAAGCCGGACGTCACCGCCCCGGGCGTCAGCATCTTCTCCGCCGCCGTCGGCACGGGCACCGCCCCGGTCGCCATGTCCGGCACCTCGATGGCCGCGCCGATGACCGCCGGGCAGGCCGCGCTCGTCAAGCAGGCCCACCAGGGCTGGTCCGAGGTGGCGTACCTGAAGGCCGCCATGGTCAACACCTCCGACCCGGCCAAGGTCACCGGCTACACCACCCGGGTCAACGGCGCCGGCCTCATCCAGGCGCCCGGCGCGGTCGACACCCAGGTCGTCGCGCTCGGCGACAGCGGGACCGCGACGCTGAACTACGGCTTCACCGAGCTGGAGAAGGACTACAGCAAGCGCAAGACCGTCAAGGTGAAGAACCTCGGCAGCAAGGCCGCCACCTTCACCGTCGGCGTCGAGAAGCCGGCCGGCAGCCCGCACAGCGTCAAGCTGTCGGCCAAGAAGATCACCGTTCCGGCGAAGAAGACGGTCGCGGTCGACGTCACCCTCGTGGTGCCGGCGGCGACGGCCGGGGACGCGAGCGCCTTCCACGACGCGGCGGGCCTGATCAAGCTGACTCCGGTGGCGGGCAGCAACAAGGGTGTGGCGTTGCGGGTTCCGTACTATCTGGTGCCGCAGTCCGTCGCCAAGGTGAGCACCTCGCTGGACAAGCGCGGCACCACGGCCACCCTGACCAATGCCAAGGGCGCCATCGCCGGGACGGCCGACTGGTTCGCGTGGGGCCTCAGCGACGGCAAGGACGCCGGTGCCGCCGCCGACCTGCGCGCCGTGGGGGTGCAGAGCCTGCCGGACGACACGCTCGCCTTCGCCCTCAACACGCACCAGCGCTTCGGCAACGCGGCGCGCACCGAGTGGGACGTCTACGTCGACGTCGACGGCGACAAGGTCGACGACTACGACGTCGTCGGCATCGACTACGGCCTGCTGACCACCGGCGACATCAACGGCCGGCTGGTGACGGCCGTGGTCGACCTGCGCACCGACGAGGTGTCGCTGGAGTTCTACGCCGACGCCCCGTACGACGGGAGCACCGTCACCCTGCCGGTGCTCGTCTCGCAGCTGTGCCAGCCGGGCTCGCCGTGCCTGTCGGGCACGAGCCCGCGGTTCACCTACCACGCCGCGACCTACGGCATCATCGACGGCGAGACCGACGAGAGCGCCGGGACGGCGTCCTTCAACGCCTTCGCGCCGGCCGTCAGCACCGGGGCGACGGTCACGGTCGCCCCGGGGCGCCGGGTCACCTCGGCGGTGACGGTGAACAAGGCCGAGCTGGCCAAGAGCCCCGCCCGGGGCTGGATGGTCGTCACGCGGGACAACCGCAGCACGGACGAGGCCCAGCTGATCCCGATCAAGTGATCCCCTGAGGAGGGGGTCTTCCGGGCCCCCTCCTCACCCCGACAGTCCCAGCAGCAGCCCGCCCAGGGCCGCCGCCGTGACCAGCAGCGCGAACCACGCCCGGCGCCGCCGCACCCGCCGGCGCCCGGCGGCGACGAAGTGCTCCAGCTGGCCCCGGCTCGGCGCGACCGGCGCCGGCACCCTCATCCGCAGTGCTTCACCGACGTCGTGCTGTTCGTCGCCCATACCTCTTGGACGGCGCCCGGGGCGTCACTGTTGCACCACGGTCGTCACCGCG
This sequence comes from Actinoplanes oryzae, assembly GCF_030757795.1. Classification (GTDB taxonomy): domain Bacteria; phylum Actinomycetota; class Actinomycetes; order Mycobacteriales; family Micromonosporaceae; genus Actinoplanes. Next base: position 40,543 of record NZ_JAUQWH010000064.1, on the reverse strand, counting down.
GTCATCGTCTCGCGCACGATGTCGGTGAGCGGCCGCTCCTGCGGCTCGTCGAGCCAGCGTCCGACGGCCGTGCCGATGATCGTGGCCGCCAGCTGCGCGGCCATGACTGCCTCCAGCTCGCTCAGCCCCCGCGCCCGGAACCCGGCGGCGCCGGCCTCGGCGATCAGCGCGCCCTTGCGCAGCTCGCGCTCGCGCAGGCCCTCGTCGGAGCGGATCACCTCCCGGCGTACGCGCAGATGGTCGCGCAGGCCCGCGAAGCGCGGCGCGACCACCTCGCACAGGCCCTGCTCGATCAGCCGCATCGTGCTCAGCCCGGCCGGCGCCTCGGCGAAGAACCGCGTGATCACCGGGGGCACGGCCTCCTCGCCGGCGAACAGCACCTCGCGCTTGTCGGCGAAGTGCCGGAAGAACGTGCGGGTGGTCAGGCCGGCCCGCGCGGTGATCTGCGGCACCGTCACGTCGGCGAAGCCGTGCTCGACGAACAGCTCCAGCGCCGCGGCCTGCAATCGCTCCGCCGCTCCGGGCTCCCATCGGCTCATGCGCCCAGTCTAGTTGACGACACGCCATGTCATCAGGCAGAGTGACGACACGCAATGTCATCAAGTCTGGGGGACCCCATGGAACAACCCGTGCTGGTGCTGGGGGCGACCGGCTTCGTCGGCCGGCGGCTGGTCGCCGCGCTGCTGGCGGCCGGTCACCGGGTGCGCTGCCTGGTCCGCGACCCGCAGCGCGCGCAGGACCTGGCCGGCGACCGCGTCGAGCTGGTCCGGGGCGACATGCTCGACGCGGCCGCGGTGGACCGGGCGGCGGCGTCGGCGCGAGCGGTCTGCTTCCTGGTGCACACGCTGTCCCGGCAGGCCCGCCGCGACGTGGACTTCATGGACGTCGAGCAGGCCGGCCTGCGCAACGTCGTCGACGCCGCCCGCCGCCACGGGGTCCGCCGCCTGCTCTACCTGACCGCGATCGGCACCGCCCCGGACGCGCCCAGCAGCTGGGGCCGCGGCCGCGCCCGCGCCGAGCAGATGCTCTTCTCCAGCGGCCTCGACGTCACCGTCCTGCGCCCCGGCATGATCGTCGGCCACGGCGGCGACGGCTTCGCCATGATCGAACGCGGCGCCCGCAGCCGGGTCGCCGTGCTGCTGGCCGGCCGCCACACCCGCTTCCGCACCGTCGCCGTCGACGACCTGGCGGGCACGCTGGTGCAGCTGCTGGACGACCCCCGCTCGTACGGGCGGCACTTCGACGTCGGCTCCGACGACGTCCTCACCACCGGCCAGATGATCGACCGCGCGGCCGCCCACCTGGGCCGCCGCCCGCCCCGCAAGCTCCACCTGCCCCGCCGCGCGATTGCCGCCCTCGCCCCCGTGCTCGAGCGCGCGACCGGCATGCCCCGGGGCGCCGTCGCCGGCTTCGTCGGCCCCGGCTCCGACGCCGACCTGGTCGGCGACGCGACCCCGATCCGGCCGCTGCTCGCCCGGCCCCCGCTCACCTACGAGCAGGCCATGGCCGCCGCCCTCGGCACGCGGCGCAGCACCTGACCCCGGCGCCAGGCCCCGGCGCGCGGGCCCGGCCGGCGGCCTGCAGCATGCGCGGGCCCCGGCGGGGCATCGCCGTTCGAGCGGATCAGGCGGCGAGGAGCTCCAGCGTGTCGATGACGCGGTGGGAGAAGCCCCACTCGTTGTCGTACCAGGCGACCACCTTCACGTGCCGGCCGTCGACGCGGGTCAGCAGGGAGTCGAAGATCGACGAGTGCGGGTTGCCGGTGATGTCCGAGGAGACCAGGGGGTCCTCGGAGTACTCGAGGATGCCGGCCAGGGGGCCGTCGGCGGCGGCCCGGTAGGCGGCCAGGACGTCGTCGCGGGACACGTCGCGGGCCACGGTGGCGTTGAGCTCGACCAGCGAGCCGACCGGGACCGGGACGCGGATCGAGTCGCCGGACAGCTTGCCGTGCAGGGCCGGCAGGACGAGGCCGATGGCCTTGGCGGCGCCCGTGGTGGTCGGGGCGATGTTGAGGCCGGCGGCCCGGGCGCGGCGGGGATCGCGGTGCGGGCCGTCCTGCAGGTTCTGCTCCTGGGTGTAGGCGTGCACCGTGGTCATGAAGGCGTGCTCGATGCCGGCGAGGTCGTCGAGGACCTTGGCGAGCGGGGCGAGCGCGTTCGTCGTACAGGAGGCGTTGGAGACGATGGTGTGGGCGGCAGGATCGTAGGCGTCGGTGTTGATGCCGGGCGCGATGGTGACGTCGGCGCCGTCGGACGGGGCGCCGACCAGCACCTTGCGGGCGCCGGCGGTGAGGTGGGCGCGCGCGGCCGCGGCGGCGGTGAAGCGGCCGGTGGCCTCGAGGACGATGTCGACGCCCAGCTCGGCCCAGGGCAGGCCGGCGGGGTCGCGCCCGGCGAGAACCTTGATGCGGCGCCCGTCCACCACGAGGGTGTCCCCGTCGACCGAGACCGGGCGGCCGAGGCGGCCCGCGGTGGAGTCGAAGGCGAGCAGGCGGGCGAGGGCGGCCGGGTCCGTGAGATCGTTGACGGCGACCAGCTCGAGCTTGCTGTCCCGCTCGAGCAGGGCCCGCAGGACGTTGCGCCCGATCCGGCCGAATCCGTTGACGGCTATGCGAGTCATGCCTTCAGCCTGCTGAATCCCCGGGGTGCGAAACAGCGGCGCGAGCGCCACGGTTCGCAAGGATCACGCCAGCTTGAAGGTGCGGCGGTACTGGCTCGGCGTGGTCCCCAGCACCCGCTGGAAATGCAGCCGCAGGTTGGCGCCGGTGCCCAGCCCGACGTCGGCGGCGATCTGCTCGATGCTGCGCTCGGAGCGCTCCAGCAGCTCGCGGGCCAGGTCGACGCGGGCGCGCAGGATCCACTGCATCGGGGTGTGACCGGTGTCCTCGGCGAAGCGCCGTGAGAACGTGCGCGGGGAGACCGCCGCGTGCTCGGCCAGCATCTCCAGGGTCAGCGGCTTGCCGAGCCGGTGCAGCGCCCACTCGCGGGTCGCGGCGAAGCGCTCGCCCAGCGGCTCCGGAACGCTGCGCGGCACGTACTGGGCCTGGCCGCCGCTGCGGTACGGGGCCGCGACGAGCCGCCGCGCCGCGTGGTTGGAGGCCGCCACGCCCAGGTCGCCGCGCAGGATGTGCAGGCACAGGTCGATGCCCGAGGCGGCGCCCGCCGACGTGAGCACCCGGCCCTCGTCGACGAACAGCACGTTCTCGTCCACCCGGACGAGCGGATGCCTCGCCTGCAGCGCCCGCGTGTAGTGCCAGTGCGTCGTGGCGCGCCGCCCGTCGAGCAGCCCCGTCGCCGCGAGCGCGAAGGCGCCCGTGGAGATCGCCGCCAGCCGGGTGCCGCGGTCGTGCGCCGCCCGCAGCGCGTCCACCACGGCCGGCGGCGGATCCTCCCGGTCGGGGAACCGGTAGCCGGGCAGGAACACGATGTCGGCCCAGCCGAGCGCCTCCAGCCCGTGCGCCACGTGGTAGGACAGCCCGTCGCCGCCGGTCACCGGCCCCGGCGCGGCCCCGCAGACGCGCACCTCGTAGGGCATGCTGGCCCGCGTCGTGAACACCTGCGCCGGGATGCCGACGTCCAGCGGCTTCGCCCCCTCCAGCACGAGGACGGCGACACGATGCAGGCGGTCGGGCGGCACCGCCTCAGCGTAAGGTCAGCCGCAGCACCCGGGCGCCGAAGGTCCACGCCCGGTGCAGATCCGCCGCCCGCGGCTCGCCCCTGCTCACCGGCGTCACCTCGCACCCCACCCACTAGCGGCTACAAGCTCAAGGCCCGGCGCCACCACGAGCGCGCCCGCCGGGAGGAGGACAGCGCTAGCGCTGGGGATAGCCGGTGACGCCGGCCAGCCAGGTCAGGAAGGCCGGGGCGTCCTCGTCGGCGCCGTGGCCCGCATCCCAGTACATCCTCGCGTCCACGTCGTCGCCGGCGTTCTCGGCGGCGGTGGCCAGGTTGGTCATCGTGGTGAGGGAGGTCTCCGTGTCGCGGGTGCCGGTGCGCAGCCACCAGTGGCGGGCGCGGCCGGCGTGGCGGGCGGTGAGGAAGGGCATCGGGTTCATGAGGGTGAGCTTGGCGTCCAGGTCGGCGTCCAGGCGGGCGTACTCGTTGCCGGAGGCCCGGCGCAGGCTGTAGGTCGTGAAGTGGCGCGCGGGGATGGTGCCGGTGCCGAACTCGTTGTTCTCGGGCGCCGACAGGTCGAGCGCGTCGAAGGCGGGCGCGCCCTTGCGGCGCGAGCCCACGTGCTGCTGGAACGCGGACCAGGTGAAGGCGGGATCGGCGAGCACCGGGCTCGCGTCCAGGGCGGCCGGCCGGTCGCCCTCGGGCAGGCCGTTCACGTACGCCGCCGCGGCCGGGCGCAGATAGGCACGCAGCAGGTAGTCGTCGTAGGTCGCGGCGGTCAGCGGCCCGAAGCCGTCCCGGCCCGTCAGGTCCAGCTCCGCCAGATGGTCGGCGAAGCCCATCCGCAGGTCCTGGGTGACGTCGGGGTCCACCGTCTCGCCGGTCTCGGTGGGCAGGTCGCCCCAGCACCACTCGTACGCCAGGTCGGCGTGCTCCAGATCGGTGACCGGCGAGTGGGCGGCCGCGGCGAACACCGCGTCACTCGCCGCCGCGGCGCCCAGGCGGCGCAGGTACGGCTCGTAGAGCGGGCTGTCGCCGGAGGCCCCGAGCAGCGCGGACAGGCCCCCGCCGGCGCCGGCCCCGGTGGCGACGATCCTGTCCGGGTCGCCGGGTACCCGCCCCTTGTTGGCGCGCAGGTAGCGGACGGCGGCCTTGAGGTCGACGATCGCGGCCGGCGCGGTGCCGTGGTGGACACCGGCCTCGTCCACGAGGGTCCGGCCGCGGGCGCCCGGCTCCACGACGACGTAGCCGGCGGCGAGGGCGAGCTCCGCGGTGCTCACCTCGCGCGGCTGCTCCGGCGCGGGCTCGGGGGTCTCGCCGGGGTCGTCGGTGCCGGGCGGCGGGCTGCTCGTGGCGCCGCCGCCGATGCCGGTGGCGTCGGCGACCGAGGAGGGCAGGTAGCCGGCGACGGCGGTGGCGAAGAGGATCGGCGCCTGCCGGGCGTCCACGGCCCGGCCGTCGATCTTGACCGGCACGCTGATGTTGAGGCTCTGGTACCGCACGTCCACCGGCGCGGCCACGTAGGGCACCGCCCGCCAGAAGTGGTAGCGCACCACCCGGTCCCCGGACGCGGTCGCGATCGTCGTCTCCAGGACCTCGTACGCGTCCAGGTCGAAGGGTGCCGGGCCGGCCGCCCGGGCCGTCGCCGGGAGGCCGAGCCCCGCCGCCGCTCCGGCCGCCGCGGCGAGCCCGGTCAGCACAGTCCTGCGTTTCACGCTCACTCCGATCCCCGTGGGTGTCCGGGAACCGGTCTACTCCTCCGGCCCGGCGGCGGCCGGGGCTTCACCGATAATCGCCCCCTCCGCCGCCGCGCGGCCTACAGTGACCCGGTCACTGGCAGGCGGTCAGGCCCTCCAGCACGCCGTCGCGGTAGGCGGCGATGCGGTCGAAGGCCGTCGTCCCGGACCCGTCGCCCGCCCGTCCGAAGGCCAGCAGCGCCGTGACGGCCTCGTCCAGGTCGCCGGGGGAGAGCGTCAGCCCGTCCGACGGGTCGCGGGCCAGGATGCTCGACGTCCACGAGCCGGCCAGGCAGTCCACGGCCAGCTGCCCGGCGCGGTCGCGGGTCGAGACCCCGCGGCGGTCCTGGACGGCCCGGGCGAACAGGTCGCCGATCAGCATGCCGATCGCGTTGTCGCCGATCTGCTGGTAGAGCTGCGGGCCGAGCTCGGCGTTGTCGAAGGCCGCGAAGTCGCCCTCCGGGCAGTAGAACGCCCGGTCCCGGGCCGCCTGGTCCGGGGACTGGCACGCGGGCGCGTCGCCCTCGAAGGCCGTCACCCGCAGCTGCTGCCACGGCTGGCCGGCGAGGTCCGGGTAGGTGCTGGTCCAGTACGTCTGCGCGTCCTGCGCGAGCGAGTTGACGGCGTTGGCGTACTCCAGGTCGCCGCCGCTGGCCGCGTCGTCGCGGGTCCGGAACGGGACCTCGGTGACCGGCAGGTTGTCCGCGTTGTAGCCCGCGCACGTCGCGACGCCGTCCTCCACGCCGTCCTGGAAGGCGCGGACCCGGTCGAAGGCGTTGCCGTGCGCGCCCTCCGCCGCCGCCGAGGTGCCCGGCTGGTCGCGCAGGAGCAGCAGCCCGGCGACGGTGTTGTCGAGCTGCTCCGGCGTGACGTCCTTGAACGCCGTCGAGTTGCCGGCCAGCACGTCGGCCGTCCAGGCCCCGGCGTAGCAGTCGGCCTGCTGTTCCAGCACCACGGTCGGGTCGTCGGTGCGGCCGAGCCGGGTCTGGATCGCGTGCCCGTACTCGTGGGCCATGACCACGCCGGCGAGCAGGTCGCCGAACTGGCTCTGCAGCTGCGGGATCAGCACCTGGGCGTCCCACGCGATGAAGTCCCCGGCCGGGCAGTAGAACGCGTTGGGCTGGTACTCGCCCGGCTGGTCCCCGCAGGCGGGTGGCGGATCCTGCCTGGTGTACGGGTGGAAGCCGCCCCGGACCGGCTGGAACTGCTTGCCGCCGGCCAGCGACGGGAACTTGCCCTGCCAGAAGCGCTCGACGTCCTTCAGCGCCGGGGTGACCACGTCCTTGCCGCTGGTCCGCGCCGGCCCCTGCTGCGGCGCCTCGTCCCCGCCCTCGCCCCAGACCACCACGCAACCGCTGGTCAGGGCCAGGAGCAGGGCGGAGGCCATGATCCGGTACGCACGCACGAGTCTTCCCTCCCGGCGCGCCGGCGGGTGCGGGCGCGCCGCAGCGTGCGTACCCCCGGGTGCGGAAGGTTATTCACCTCGGCAGGCGCCGGGATCCCGCCCCCGCGGCGACCACGGCCGGCACCGCGGCGGTGGGATCCACCCTGGTACGCAGCTCCGGCACCCAGCCGGCGTCGGGATCCAGATCCGGGTCGTAGGCCGCATTGTGGACGGCGACCAGGTCGACCGGGACGGCGGGGTTGCTGCCGGTCCGCACGAGGGTGCCCCTGGCCGTGATGCGCGTGCCCTTCCAGTCCTTGACGATGTCGGCGAGCGGGAGGTCGGCGCTGCGGACGAAGTAGTTGTTCTCCGCGTAGATCTGCGACTGCACGCCCACCCCGAACGAGTACTGGTACTCCTCGTCGGTGGCCGTGTAGAGGTTGTCGTAGACGTCCACCTGGCCGAAGCGCACCCGCGGCGCCCGCTGGATCACGTTGCCGAAGCGGTTGTGGTGCACCGTGACCCGCAGCTTGCCGACGTCGACGCCCGGGGTGTCGGTCGAGCCGATCAGCATCGTCTTGTCGTGGTCGTAGTAGTCGTTCCAGGACACTGTGACCAGGTCCGAGCCGCGGATGATGTCGGTCGCGCCGTCGTGCACCTGGTAGGGCCGGCCGAAGTGGAGCGGCTGCGCGGCGTCGTGGTTGTTGCCGTCACTGAACGTGTTGTGGTCGAGCCAGACGTTGGTGGCGCCGCTGAGCGAGACGAGGTCGTAGAGGGAGTTCCAGTTGCCCTCGGCGCCGTCGGTGGGATCCCAGGCGGGGAAGCAGTCGGCCGCGTCGGTGAACTCGATGCCGCGCACGATCACGTTGCCGACGTTGGTCAGGGTCAGGCTGCCGTGGTCGATGCGCGCGCCCGGGGCACCGATCAGGGTCGTGTTGCTGCCCACGGGGATGCGGATCTGGGCGCCCTGGATCCGCGTCGAGCGGACCCGGGCGTCCTCGAGCGGACCGCTGGGCTTGGCGGTCCGGCCCCAGACCGCCGGGTCGTACGCGGCGAGGAACGCGTCCAGGTCGTACGCCGGATCGGCGTACGCGCCGCAGTCCAGCGGCCGCCCCGACGCGTCGGTGCTCATGTCGATGCGGCCCGCCACGATCACGATCCGCGGGGTGGGATCGGTGCCGTCGCCGAGCGCGGCCAGCAGCTCCGCCCGGGTCCGCACGACGCTGACGTGGGCGTCGTCCGCGGCCGCTCCGCCGGTGGTGCCCGCGCCCGCGGCCGCCCAGCCGTCGCCCGGCGGCAGGACCTGGCGGGCCACGGCGGGGACGGCAGGGGCGGCGGGCGTGGCGGCGGAGCCGGGCAGGGCCAGCACGGCGGCCAGGGCGAGGGGCACGGCGAAGGACACGGCGGACGCCTCCGGGAGCAGGGGAAAGCGCTTACCGAGCCACCGTCACACGCCCCGGGAGCCGGGTCAACGGCTCGGCACGTGCAGGAAATTTGCAGTGGCAGTGGCCCCGGCGGGTCAGGCGGATCCCGGGGCTCTAGGTTGGGACCCATGGACGGTGACTTGCGCTGGTTCGCGGCGTTGCGGGAGATCCTCGCGGCCGCGCATCTGTGGCGCCCGGAGCAACTGGCCGCCACGGTCTCCGCGGCGTTGCGGCCGGTGGGGCTCGGCACCCGGATCTGGCTCACCGACTACGAGCAGGTGACCCTGCGCGCGCTGCCGGACCCGGCCCTGCCGGCCGCGGACCCGCTGCCGATCGACTCGTCGCTCGCGGGCCGCGCCTTCGCCCGGGTGCGGAGCCTGCCCGGCGGCGACGGCCGCTGGTACGTCCCGATGATCGACGCCACCGACCGGCTCGGCGTCGTCGAGTTCACCGGCTCGCTAAGTGAGGGCGACGTCGAGCGGTGCGAGCTGGTCGCGGGCCTGATCGGCCACCTGATCGCGACGACCACGCCGCGCAGCGACCACCTGGACGTCGCCCGCCGGTCGCAGCCCATGTCGCCCGCCTCCGAGCTGCTGTGGCGGCTGCTGCCCCCGCTGACCTCCAGCAGCGACGCCCTGGTGATCAGCGCGGTCGTGCGGCCCTGCTACGACATCGGCGGCGACGGCTTCGACTACGTGCTGGACGGCTCGCGGGCCGCCCTGGTCATCCTCGACGCCGTCGGCCGGGGCCTGAGCGCCGGGCTGGCCTGCGCGGTCGCCCTGGCCGCCATCCGGGCCACCCGCCGCGCCGGGGGTGACCTGGCCGCGCAGGCCCGGGCCGCGGACACCGCCCTGGCCGAGCAGTTCGCCGACGTCCGCTTCGTGACCGGCGTGCTGGCCGAGCTGGACGTGGAGAGCGGGCGCCTGCGCTACCTGAACGCGGGACATCCCCGGCCGCTGGTGCTGCGCGACGGCCGGTCGGTGCGGGAGCTGACCGGCGGCGTCCGGCTGCCGCTGGGCATCGCCGAGGCCGCGATCCCCGCGGCGCCCTCCGCTTCCTTGGAGGTGGCCGAGGAGTTGCTGCAACCGGGGGACCGGCTGTTGCTGCACACCGACGGCGTGACCGAGGCGCGGACGGCCGGCGGCGACCGGTTCGGCGTGGCGCGCCTGGTCGACCTGGTCGAACGGCACGCGGACGCGGGGCTGCCGGCGCCCGAGACGGTGCGGCGACTGGCGCACGCGATCGCCGGGCACCAGGGCAGCGCCCTCGCGGACGATGCGACGTTGATGCTGGTGCAGTGGTCGGAAGCGGCGGCGGCGCGGACCGTACCGGTGGCGGACAGGGGGAACGACGAGTGAACGACGACGAGATTCTGGTGGTGCGCACCGAGGACGTGGAGGCGCGGATCGTCGTGCTGACCGCCTCCGGCGAGCTCGACCGGGACAGCGTCAAGTTCCTGACGGTCGCGGCCGACGAGGCGCTCGGGCGGGGGCGCGACCGGGTCGTCCTCGACGTGGGCCGGGTGACGTTCTGCGACTCCAGCGGGCTGAGCTTCGTCGTCGGCCTGCACCGCCGCACCGCCGCGACCGGGGGCGTGCTGCGGGTGGCGTGCGCGCAGGGCATCGTCCTGACCGCCCTGCAGATCAGCAACCTGGACCGCCTGCTGCATCTGGATCCCACGCTCGAGGCGGCCATGCGGGCGGTCCGCGCCGGGGAGTGACCCCCGGCGCGTCTCTCCAGGCCAGCGCCTTCCCTACAGGTCAGCGCCTCGGCAGGTCAGCGCGTCGCCCGCGGCTCAGCGCTTCCTCCGCGGGTCAGCGCTTCCTCGCGGCTCAGCGCTTTCTCCGCAGGTCAGCCGGTCACGGAGAAGGAGTTCGTCACGAAGTCCTTGCCGCCGGCCGCCGACGTGATCTCGTAGCCCAGCTGCACGTTGCCGATGGTCACGTCGCCGAACCAGCCCTGCGTGCGGATCCACTGCGCGATCGCGCGGATGTCCACGGTGCCGCTGCTGGTGTTCGCCGTACGCACGAACGAGTACACCTGGTTCGCCCCGTTGGATCCCCGGTAGATCTGCCACGTGTGCCCGCCGACCGAGGCGGTGGTCTGCAACGTGCCCAGCGGCCCGACGGCGCCGTACTTGTTCATCCACAGCATGATCTCGTGGGCGTTGTCCGAGCTCCAGATGTCGTACGCGGTGGTGAAGGCGACCCCGCTCGTCGGCACCGTCACATTGAAGCTGCTCGTGGTCGTGCCCAGCGCGCTGACCTTCTTGCCGAGGTACTTCGTGGCGTTCGGATAGCTCTTGATGCCGCCGGTGTTGGGATGGTCGGCCCACACGCCCCAGTTCGACGCCGAGTTGGCCCAGATCGTCTGCGGGCCGTACCCGGAGCCCCAGACGTTGTTGTAGAGCGTGTAGCCGTTGCTCGACCAGGTGCCCCACCGATCGGTGGACGACCACACGACGGCGTGCGCGGGGGCGGCGGTCAGCAGCAGGGCCACCGTGGCGGCCAGGGCCGCGACGGCCCGGAGGACGATCTTCATGCTGTTCCTTCCCACTGGTAGGTCCCGCCGGCGCGGGCGGTGAAGGTGTGCAGCCCGCCGGGAACGAGCGAGCTGCGGACGGTGAGCGGGCCGCCGCGCCCGGCCCGGACGGTGAGCCCGGTGGCGGCGCCGTCCGACCAGGTGATGTCCACGGTGAGGTCGCCCCGGGCCCGCAGGCCGGAGACGCGGCCGGCGGGCCAGGCCGCGGGCAGCGCGGGCAGGACGTGCAGCTCCCCGGCGTGGCTCTGGAGCAGCATCTCGGCGATCCCGGCCGTGGCGCCGAAGTTGCCGTCGATCTGGAACGGCGGGTGGGTGTCCCAGAGGTTGCTCAGCGTGCTCGTGCGCAGCTGCTCGGCGAGCATCAGGTGCGCGTGGTCGCCGTCGTGCAGCCGTGCCCAGAAGTTAATCTTCCATGCCTTGCTCCAGCCGGTGCCGCCGTCGCCCCGGGCGCGCAGCGAGATCTCCGCCGCGCCGGCCAGCTCGGGCGTGCCCTGCGGCGTGATCTGCCGGCCGGGATGCAGCCCGAACAGATGGGACACGTGCCGGTGGTCGTCGGCCGGGTCGTCCCAGTCGCCCTTCCACTCCTGCAGCTGACCCCACGAGCCGATCCGCGTGCCCGGGTCGAGCCGGCGCAGCGCCGCCCGCACCTCGGCGCCCAGCCGGGTGTCGCCGACGATCCGCGCGGCTTCGGACACCGACGTGAACAGGTCCCACACGATCTGCTGCGACATGGAGGCGCCGGCCGAGAAGTCGCCGTGCTCGGGGGAGTAGCTCGGCGAGACGACCAGCCGGCCGTCACGCGGGTCGGTGTGCAGCTCGTCGAGCCAGAACCGGGCCACGTCGCGCAGCACCGGGTACGCACGTTCGCGCAGGAACGCCTGATCGAGGGTGAACAGGTAGTGCTCGTACAGGTGCCGGGCGAGCCACGCGGCGGCCTCGGGGAACCAGAACGCCGTCGGCCAGTCGTGCACGCCGGTGAAGCCGTACGGGTTGGTCTCGTTGTGCACCACCCAGCCGCCCGCGCCGAACATCGACCGGGCGGTCACCGCCCCGGGGGCGCGCAACGCGTCGACGAAATCGTGCAGCGGCGCTGTCGTTTCGCTCAGATTCGTCACGTGCGCCGGCCAGTAGTTCATCTGCAGGTTGATGTTGACGTGGTAGTCGGCGCTCCACGGCGCGGCGGCGTACGGGTTCCAGACGCCCTGCAGGTTCGCGGGCAGCGGCGTGCCGGCGCGGGACGACGCGATGAGCAGATAGCGGCCGTACTGGAAGAAGAGGGTCTCGAGCGCGGGGTCGTCGCCCTGGTAGGCGGCGAGCAGCTCGTCGGTCGGCCGGTCCGCGAGCCGGCGCCCGAGGTCGAGCCGCACCCGGTCGAACAGGGCCCGGTGGTCCCGCACGTGCGCGTCGCGCAGCCGATCCCGCCGGTGCAGCGCCCGATCGAGGATCCGGGTCACGCGCGGATGCGGATCCGGCCCGCGATAGGTGGGATACCGGTCGCTGTAGTCCGTGCCCGCTGCCACGATCACGAGTACGGAGTCCGCGCCGCTGACCCGCACGCCCGCCGCCTCGTCCGTCCGGGTGCCGCCGCGCGTGACGACCTGCACCTGCGTCTCGTGGCGGAGCCCGTTGTCGGCGAGCGCCCCGGACACCGTCAGCCGGCCCCGGGACACCGTCGTCGCCGCCGTGCGTCCCTCCGGCACGGTCAGGGACACGCCGACGTCGATCGCGCCCGGGCGGTCGGCGCCGAGGCGCACCACGAGCACCTGGTCGGGGTGGCTGACGAAGTACTCCCGGGTGACACGGACGCCGTCCGCGACGTACCGGGTCCGGGCGACGGCGGTGGTCAGATCGAGCTCGCGGCGGTACCCGGACACGGCGCCGGGTGTGGTGGTCAGCGTCAGCGTGCCCAGCGACTGGTAGCTGCCGTACCCGATCCGGGCCTGCCCGAGGACGGCGGCGACCTCCTCGGGCGGCACCCGCTCCCGCTCGTCGACGGCGCGCTGGACCTGCGCGACGGCGCCGGGCCGCGGCGTGCGCCAGTTCCCGGAGTCGTACCCGGGGGAGCCGGGGCCGCCGGTCCACAGCGTCTTCTCGTTGAGCACGATCGCGTCGGCGGCCGGGTCGCCCAGGATCGAGGCGCCGAGGATGCCGTTGCCGATCGGCAGGGCCTGGCTCTCCCAGTCGGTGCCCGGCTCGTCGTACCAGAGCGTGAGCTCGCCGGCCGGTCGCTGTGCCGCCGCGGCTCCCGCCCCGAGGGGGAGGCCCGAGGCCACGACGGCCGCACCCGACCCCGCCAACACCGTCCGCCGGTCCATGCCCTCGCCACCAATCGAAGCGCTTCGATGCGTACGGCTCTCGACGGTACGGCCGGGTGCGGCGTCCGGGCAAGCGCTTACCCGCGACTTTCGCTCACGCGGCCCCGGGGTGCAGGGCCCGCGGGCCGCCGGACAGCCCCGCCTTGACGTGCCAGGCCTGGTCGGTGACGTCCAGGCGCAGCGCGGCCGCGTCGACGTGCTGTTCACCGTCGCGGCCGAAGGGGCCGTCGGCGGTCGGCGCGACAGCCGCGCTGCCGCCTCCGGCCTCTCTCACCTGCGCCGGGGCTCCAGTCTCACCTGCGCCGGGGCTCCAGGGGCGGGACGCATTTGGTCAGCGCGTCCTGCACGCAGGTGACGGTCAAGGGCGCGCCGAGGTCGCCCCGGGCCGCGCCCGCGCGCAGGCCGTCGATGATGAGGGCGAGATAGCGCTCGTACGCGTCGGGGCGGCTGTCCGCGCAGGTGCGGGCCACCTCGCTGAGCATGGCGAAGATGATCGGCAGGTCGGTCGGCTCGAAGTCGGGGCGCAGCGTGCCCTCGGCCCGGGCCCGCTCGATGACCGCCGTGGCCAGCTCGGGCACCCGGCCCTTGAGCGCCGGCAGGGTCCGCTTGTCGACGGTGAGCAGCATGTCGCGCAGGCCGCGGTCGCGCGCCTGCATGCGGACCGACTCGGTGAGCAGCAGGACCAGCCCGTCCCACGCGGAGTCGGCCGCGAGGGCCCGCTCGGCCAGCGCGACGACATCCTGCATGCGGTCGGCGAAGGCGGCCGCGACCAGGTCCTCCTTGGTCGGGAAGCGCCGGTAGACCGTGCCCACGCCCACCCCGGCGTGGTGCGCCACGTCGTCGAGGGTGGCCGCGAACCCGCGCGTCGCGAAGACCTCGTGCGCGGCGGCGATGATCCGCTCGCGGTTGCGCTGCGCGTCGCGCCGCAGCGGCCGCGCCTCCTCCGCCGCTGTGACCGGGACCGTGCTGCCTGTCATGTAACGAAGACTACATCCAAGTGGAGATGATTCCTCAACTTGACCGGCTAGGCTGCCGAAGTGGAGGACGAACCTCAACTTTCGCGGGGAGCGCGTAACAGATGACAACAGCACTGGATCGGCACGAATCGGCGCCACCCAAGCATCCGGCGGCGGACAACGGCCGGTGGTGGGCCCTGGTCGTGCTGGCCCTCGCCCAGCTCATGGTGGTGCTCGACGCCACGATCGTGAACATCGCGCTGCCCACGGCCCAGGCCGACCTGGCCTTCTCGGACGCCGACCGGCAGTGGGTCGTCACGGCGTACGCCCTGGCCTTCGGCAGCCTCCTGCTGCTCGGCGGGCGCCTGTCCGACTTCGTCGGGCGCAAGCGGATGTTCCTCATCGGGCTCATCGGCTTCGCCCTGGCCTCGGCGCTCGGCGGCGCCGCGCAGAACCTCGAGCTGCTGATCGTCGCCCGGGCCCTGCAGGGTGCCTTCGGCGCGGCGCTCGCCCCGGCCGCGCTGTCGCTGCTCTCGACCACGTTCACCGAGCCCGCCGAGCGCGGCAAGGCCTTCGGCATCTTCGGCGCCATCTCCGGCGCGGGCGGCGGCATCGGTCTGCTGCTCGGCGGCGTGCTCACCGAGTACGTGTCCTGGCGCTGGTGCCTCTACGTCAACCTGGTGATCGCCGCGATCGCCGTGGTGGGCGCCACCCTCAAGCTGCACAGCGAGCCGGTGCAGAAGCACGCCAGGCTCGACCTCGCGGGCACGGTGACCGCCGTCGTCGGTCTCGTCGCGCTGGTCTACGGCCTGGCCAACGCCGAGACCGACGGCTGGACCGCGGGCTGGACGCTCGGCCCGATCATCGTGGGTGCGCTGGTCCTGGTCGCCTTCGTCGTCGTGGAGCGGCGCGTCGCCAACCCGCTGCTGCCCCTGCGCGTGGTGCTCGACCGCAACCGCGGCGGCTCGTACGCGTCCATCGCGATCTCGGGCGCCGGCATGTTCGGCATCTTCCTGTTCCTGACGTACTACCTGACCGCCGTGCTCGGGTTCACCCCCGTCAAGACGGGGCTGGCGTTCCTGCCGATGCTCGGCGGCATCATGCTCACGGCCACCACGGCCGGCTCGATCCTCACCCCGAAGATCGGCCCGCGGCCGCTGGTCCCGCTGGGCGCGCTGCTCGGCGCCGCCGGCATGGTGTGGCTGACGCGGCTGGACCTCGATTCCACGTACGCGTCGGGGGTCCTGCCGGGGTTGATCGTGGTCGGTCTCGGGCTCGGCCTGGTGTTCGCGCCCACCCAGAACGCCGCCACCTCGGGCGTCGAACACCGGGACGCGGGCGTGGCCTCGGCGATGATCAACACCGTGCAGCAGGTCGGCGGCTCGATCGGCACCGCGCTGCTCAGCTCCTTCGCGGCGAGCGCGGCCACCGACTTCGCCGAGGGCAAAACGCCGACCCCGACGCTCGCCATGGAGGCGCAGCTCGCCAGCTACCACACCGTGTTCTGGTGGTCGGCCGGCTTCTTCCTGCTGGCCGCGATCGTGGCGGCGGTGCTCTTCCGCACCGGCCCGCTCGACGTGGACCCGGACGCGCCGCCGGCGATGGCCCACTGAGCTCACCCGGCACGAACAGGAACCCGGTCGCGATGCGCGGCCGGGTTCCGCCGTTCGATAGGCTGCCGCGTGGCCGAAGTGGACCATGACAGGGGGGCGGGCATGACCGAGGAATTCCGGGCCGACCAGACCCAGGAGCTGTTCCTGCCCGCCGTGGTCCCGGGCGTGCCCCCGGCCGAGGGCGGCGCCCTGGTCGTCGAGGCCGCCCCCTTCCGCGGCGCCACCAAGGTCCACCCCGAGGTCGTCGAGAAGATCGCCGCCGCGGCCGCCCGCTCGGTCCCCGGCGTGGCCGAGCTCGGCGGCGACGTGGCCCGCTTCGTCAACGCCGTCCTCGACAAGGTCGGCCTCGACGAGGTCGGCGACGCCCGCCGCGGCGTGTCGGCCAAGGTCCAGGGCACCGACGTCTTCATCACGGTCGTCCTGGTCATCGCCGCCGGCGAGGTCGTCAGCGACGTGACATCGCTGGTCCGCATCCGCATCATCGAAGAGGTCGAGAACTACGGCCTCCACGTCGCCGGCGTCGACGTCAAGGTCGACGACATCCGCATGGACGACGCCGTCTGACCTCCCGCCCCGCTCATGCCACCGCCCAGGCGGCGGCTCTCCTGCGCCGCTGAGGAAGAAGCCGCGGCGGACTGCTCGAGGCGGTCCAGCTCGGCGTGGGCGCTGGGCGGGACGCGGCGTTACCACGGCGGAGGGCGGCAGGTTGCGGGTTGCGACCCGGGTGCAGTCGTCCTGCACCCGGATCGCACCCGACGGTCCCCAGACTCGGAGAACTCAGGGATCCATCTGCCCTGAGGTGGATGCGAGCGGCTGGGGCCAGGACACACGATGCAGCGACGACGGACACGCCGGTCTGCGGACCGGGAACTCGCCCTGTACGTCATTGTGCTGCTCCTGGCCGGGACGGCCCTGGTGTTCAGCCCGGACGCGAAGGCGGACGTGACGACGGCGTTCGGCATGCGGTTCGGCACGAACACCAACGGCGGCATCCTGCTGCGCGGCAACACGCTGCTGACGTGTGACACCACGGCCAGTGGATGCACGGCCGCGCAGAACGGGTCCAACGGGACCACCACGAACAACGACAACTTCGAGATGCGCTACGTCGACATCGACGGCGACTCGGGCACCTTCAACTCCAGCAGCAGCACGCTGACGCTGGCGTCCGGGAGCAGCGTGCTGTGGGCCGGGCTCTACTGGAGCGGCGACACCGAGTCGGCCACCAACACCAACAGCGGGGCCGTGCCGATCGCCACGCCGAGCGTGGCGGACAAGGACAAGGTCAAGTTCAAGGTCCCCGGCGGCGCGTACGCCGACATCACCGCGAGCCGCGTCGACAGCGCGACCATCACGGGCCGCGAGTTCTACCAGGGCTTCGCCGACGTGACGTCCCGGGTCGCCGGGGCGGGCAGCGGCGTCTACACGGTCGCGAACGTGCAGGCGACCCAGAACGACTCGCGCTACGCCGGCTGGGCGCTGGTCATCGCGTACCGGAACCCGGCGGAGCCGGTCCGCAACCTGACGATCTTCGACGGCTTCGGCTACATCAACAGCTCGGGCACGCCCGCCACGCCGAGCGTCGACATCACGGTGAGCGGCTTCCAGACGCCGCCGACGGGCACGGTCAAGTCGAAGATCGGCACGGTCGCCTACGAGGGTGACCTGGGCATCACCGGCGACGCCCTCAAGCTGGACGGCACCACGCTGTCCGACGCGTCGAACCCGGCCAACAACTATTTCAACTCCAGCGTGAGCGACGACGGCGTGCGCGACACCGCGCGCAACCCGAGCTTCGCCAACCTCATGGCCGTCGACATCGACCAGGTGACGACCACGACCGCCCTGGGCAACGGCAAGACCAGCGCCACGCTGAACCTGTCGACGTCGCAGGACACGTTCTACCCGGGCGTGGTGACGATGGCGACCGACCTGTTCGCACCCGACATCGACGCCGTCGTCACGCCCACCGACCTCAACGGCGGCTCGGTGAAGCCCGGCGACGTGATCGAGTACACGGTCACGGTCAAGAACGAGGGCAACGACGGCGCCACGGACCTGCTGGTCAGCGACGCGATCCCGGCCGGCACGGTCTACGTGCCCGGCTCGCTGCAGGTCGACGGCGCGTCCCGTACCGACGCCACCGGCGACGACCAGGCCGATCTCTCGGCCGGCACGGCGACCTTCCGGCTGGGATCCGGGGCGACCGCGTCCGCCGGCGGCGCGCTGGCGATCGGCTCCTCGACGGTCATCAAGTACCAGGTGCGCGTCGACCCGGACACGCCGGGCGGCTACGTCATCACGAACGTCGCCAACATGTCCGCCAAGGGCGCGAGCTCCAACCCGCCGCTGACGGTCAACCAGGCGAGCAACGTCAGCACGGTCACCGTCACGGCGGCGGCCACCGACCTGGCGGTCACCGGCACGGTCACCCCGGCCCGCGTGCAGAAGGACGGCACGCCGGACCCGGTCGGCTACGACCTGACCGTCATCAACAACGGCCCGGACGCGCAGCTCAACTCCGTGCTCACGCTGACCCTGCCGGCCGGGGTGACACCGTCATCCGGCGGTGCGTGTGCCGTGTCCGGCCAGGTCGCCACCTGTGCCCTGGGCACCATCGCCACGGGCGCCACGGTCACCACCCACATCGACGCCGTCGCGGGCAACTCCGCCACGGACCCGGCGACCGCCACGGCCACGGTCTCCGGCAAGTACGCCGACTCGGCCACGGCCAACAACACGGCCGCCATCGCCCTCGCGGTCAACCGCGCCCCGGTGGCGGGCGCCGACACGGGCAGCACCACGAACGGTGCCGCTGTCACGCGTACGGTGCTGAGCAACGACTCCGACCCGGACGGCGATGCGCTGCACGTGCAGTCGGTGAACACCCCGGCGCACGGCGGCGCCGTCGTGAACGGTGACAACACGATCACGTACACGCCGAACCTCGGTTTCAAGGGTGTCGAGACGATCACCTACACGGTCGCGGACCCGCGGGGAGGGACGGCGACGGGCACGCTCACCGTCACGGTCGCCAATGCGGGCCCCACGGCCGTCGCGGACAGCACGGGTACGGCCGCCCGCACCGCCGCCACGATCAATGTCCTCGCCAACGACACCGACCCCAACGGCGACACGCTGTCCGTCACGTCGATCACCCAGCCGTCCGGGGGCGCCGCCACGGGCGCGGTCGTCAACAACAACGACGGCACGGTGACCTTCACGCCGTCGAGCTCGTTCGGGGGCAGCGCCTCGTTCACGTACACGATCAGCGACGGTGACGGGGGCACCTCCGTCGGCACCGTCACGGTGACCGTGGCGAACCAGGCTCCCACGGCCGTCAACGACAACGCGACCACGCCGTATCTGACCAATGTGACCGTCGCGGTGCGTGCCAACGACACCGACCCGAACAACGACCCGCTGTCGATCACGGGCATCAGCGTGCCCCGGGACAGCGGCGGCACCCAGCGCGGCACCGCGAGCACCGACGGCTCGACGGTCACCTATGTGCCCCCGGCGACCTTCTCCGGGGTGGTCACGCTGTCCTACACGATCAGCGACGGCAAGGGCGGCAGCTCGACGGCGACCCTGACCGTGACGGTCGCGAACGCGCCGCCGACCGCCGTGGCGGACACCGCGACCACGCCGTACCACCAGGCCGTGATCATTGATGCCCGGGCCAACGACACCGACCCGAACAACGACACCCTCACCGTCACCTCGGCCGGTCCCGCCGGGCACGGGGTGGTCACACTGCAGCCCGACGGCACCCTGCGCTACGCGCCGGACCAGGGCTTCTCCGGTACGGACACGGTCGCCTACACGGTGGGCGACGGCCACGGCGGCACGGCCACGTCGTCGATCACCGTGACGGTCGGCAACGCCGTGCCCGTGGCCGCCGGTGACGCCCGCACGATCGAGGCCGGCCACTCGGTGACCGTCCCCGTGCTGCTCAACGACACCGACGAGAACCCGGACGACGTCCTGTCCGTGCTCTCCTTCGACGCGGCCGCCGCGCAGGGCGGCACGGTCACGCGGTCGGGGACACAGCTCGTCTACACGCCGGCGCCCACGTTCCTGGGCGTGGACACGTTCACCTACACGGTCAGTGACGGGCACGGCGGCACCGCGCTCGCCACCGTCACGATCACCGTGCAGAACACGCCGCCGGCCGCCGGGGCGGACGCCGCGACCACGCCCACCGACACCGCCGTGGACATCCCCGTGCTGCTCAACGACAGCGACGCCGGCAACGACCCGCTGACGGTCACGGCCGTCACCGGGGGCGCGCACGGCGTCGTGTCGACCGACGGGCTCACGGTCACCTACACGCCGGACGCCGGGTTCCACGGGACGGACACGGCCGCGTACACGGTCACGGACGGGCGTGGCGGGTACGACTCCGCGGTCATCAGCATCACCGTGCTCAACGCGCCGCCGGTGGCCGTACCGGATGCCGTGCGGGCGCAGCCGCGGACCGCGACGCGCGTCACCGTGCTGGCCAACGACACGGACGCGAACCGCGACCAGCTCGTGGTGATCAATGTGACCGCAGGTGCGCACGGCACGGTCACGGTGACCGGCGACGGTGACGCTGTCGTCTACACCTCGGCGGCGGGCTTCCACGGGACGGACACGTTCGTCTACACCGTCAGCGACGGCAACGGCGGTACCGCCAACGGCACCGTCACGGTCACCGTCAACGCCGCTCCCGTGGCCGCCGACGACGGCCCGCGCAGCACGCCGACGAACCAGTCGGTCGCGATCGACGTGCTCGCCAACGACACCGACGCCGAGAACGACACGCTCACCGTGACGGCCGGTCCGCAGCCGGCACACGGCTCGATCGCCGTCAACCCGGACGGCACCATCGTGTACGCCCCGGCGACCGGCTACTGCGGCCCGGACTCGTTCACCTACACCGTCACCGACGCGGCCGGCGGCACGAGCGCGGCCACCGTGTCGGTGACCGTCGCCAACGCGCCGCCCGTGGCCACGGCCGATGCCGGCTACAGCACGAGGCCCGGGCAGGCCGTGGACATCTCGGTGCTGCTCAACGACACCGACGCCAACGTGGGCGCCGGCGGGCAGACGCTCGAGGTCGTCAAGGTCACCAGGCCCGCCCACGGCACGGCCGAGATCACCGCGCCCGGCGTCGTGACCTACCAGCCGGGCGCCTGGCGGGGCACGGACACGTTCACCTACACGGTGAGTGACGGACACGGGGGTACGGCCACCGCGGTCGTCACCGTCGTGGTGGACAACGACGTGCCGCAGGCCGCCGGGGACAAGGGTGTCGCGCAGGCCGGCACCCCGGTGGTCATCGACGTGCTCGGCAACGACACCGACCCCAACGGCGACGCCGACAAGCTGACCGTCAAGACCGTCTACCCGCCGCTCGACGCGTCCGGGGCGGCCCAAGGCACGGTGACGACCGACGGAACGACCGTCACCTACACGCCGCCGGCCGGCTTCCGGGGCACGGTGAGCTTCGGTTACACCGTCGTCGACTCGGACGGGCAGCCGTCCACCGCGCTCGTGAGCGTCGACGTGGCGAACGCGGTACCCGTGGCCGTACCTGATGCGGCCGGCACGCCCTACCTGAGGCCGGTCGCCGTGGACGTGCTGCGCAACGACACGGACGCCAACGGGGACAAGCTGACGGTCGTCTCCCGTACGCAGCCCGCGCACGGCACCGTGTCCGCCGACCTGACGTACACGCCGGAGGCCGGGTTCTCCGGCAAGGACACGTTCACCTACACGATCAGCGACGGCTTCGGCGGCACCGCCACGACCACGGTGACGATCACCGTCGCGCCGGCGCCGGCCGTACCGGACAAGGCAGTCAAGTCCGGACCCGGCGAGCCCGTCGACGTCAAGGTGCCCACGACGGACCAGGGTGGCCGCCCGGTCGAGCTGATCAGCGTCACCCAGCCCGCGCACGGCACCGTGGTGCTCAACGACGACGGGACGGTCACCTACACGCCCCGGCCGGGCTTCACCGGCCGCGACTCCTTCGAGTACGTGGTGCGCGACAAGGACGGCAACGAGGCCCGCGGCAGCGTGGACGTGCGGGTGCCCGCCGCGCCGCAGGCCGGCGACGACGCCGTGCAGATCCCGCGCAGCACGAAGACGACGGTGAACGTCCTGGAGAAGGCGACCGACGCCGACGGCGACAAGCTGACCCTCAAGGGCGTCAGCAAGCCCCGCCACGGCGCCGTCAAGGTCAACAAGGACGGCACGGTGACCTACACGCCGATCGACGACTACGTCGGCGCGGACTCGTTCACCTACACCGTGGTCGACGCCGACGGCAACACGTCGACCGGCACGATCACGATCTCGGTGACCGGCGCCCCGGACAGCACGGACGCCGCGAAGCTGCCGCTGACCGGCGCCGACGTCCTGACCCTCGCCGGCGGTGGCCTGCTCGTGATCCTCGCCGGGGCGGCGCTCGTCGCCCTCGGCCTGGCCGGCAGCCGGCACCCCGCTGTGGCGAAGGTCATCGGACGGCACCGCCAGGTGCGAACCGGGCGGCGGCGGGCATCATGACGGTCATGACTCTCTCCGTCGCGGTGCTCGGCACCGGCATCATGGGCACCGGCATGACCCACAGCCTGCTGCGGGCGGGCCTGCCCGTCACGGTCTGGAACCGCTCCGCCGACAAGGCCGCGCCGCTGGCCGCGGACGGCGCCACGGTGGCCCCGACCGTGGCGGAGGCGGTCGCCGGTGCCGACGTGGTGATCACCATGCTCTACGACGCCGACTCGGTCGCCGCCACGGTGCCGGCCGCTCTGCCTTCCCTCAAGCCGGGCGCCGTCTGGGTGCAGAGCAGCACCGTCGGCGTCGAGGGCGCCGCCCGGCTCGCCGCGCTGGCCGCCGACGCCGGCGTGGCGTTCCTCGACGCGCCCGTCCTCGGCACCAAGCAGCCGGCGGAGAACGGGCAGCTCGTCGTGCTCGCCTCCGGCCCGTCGGCGCTGCGGGACAAGGTCGCGCCCGTGTTCGACGCGATCGGGGCGCGCACGCAGTGGGTCAGCGAGGAGCCGGGCGACGCGAGCAAGCTCAAGCTGGTCGCCAACGCGTGGATCGGCGTGGTCGTCAACGGCGTCGCCCAGTCCGTCGCGATGGCCCGCGGGCTCGGCCTCGACCCGGCCCAGTTCCTCGAGGCGGTCGCGGGCGGCGCGGTCGACTCCCCGTACGTGCAGGCCAAGGGCAAGGCGATGATCGCGGGCGACTTCGCGCCGGCGTTCGCGCTCGACGGGGTCGGCAAGGACCAGCGCCTGATCGCCGACGCCATGCGCGCGGCGGGCACCGACACCACGCTCGTCGAGGCCGTCATCGACCGGGTGGGCGCCGCCTCGGCCGCGGGCCACGGGGGCGAGGACATGTCCGCGGTCGTCCACGCGTACTGAGGGGTCAGGCCGCCCGCAGGCAGAAGGGGTGGCCCGCCGGACTGGCGTAGACCCGGCTGCGCCCGTCGCCGAGGGTCAGCCGCCGGGCCCCCGCCGCCAGGGCGGCCCGGTCCGCGGCGTCGAGGCCGGGCGACGGAGGGCTGGCAGCGGGAGGCTGGGCAGATCACCGGGATTCTCTTCGATGGACTGCGTACCCCCGGGGGGTATGCTTCCTGACATGGACCACGACTCCTCGTGGCGGACGGCGATCTCCGCCACCCTGCACTGCCTCACGGGATGTGCGATCGGCGAGGTGCTGGGCATGGTCATCGGCACCTCGGCCGGCCTGCACAACGCCGCGACGGTCGTGCTCTCGATCGTCCTCGCCTTCGCCTTCGGCTATGCGCTGACCATGCGGGGCGTGCTGCGCGCGGGGGTGGACGTGCGGTCCGCCCTGCGCGTGGCGCTCGCCGCCGACACCGTCTCCATCGCCGTCATGGAGGTGATCGACAACACGGTCGTGCTCGCGGTGCCGGGCGCGCTGGACGCCGGGCTGACCAGCGTGCTGTTCTGGGCCTCGCTCGCGGGCTCGCTGGCCGTCGCCTTCGTGCTCACCACGCCGGTCAACCGCTGGCTGATCGGCCGCGGCAAGGGGCACGCGGTCGTCCACCAGTACCACCACTGATCAGGCGATCGGCCGGTGCCTGCGATCCGTCGGCGCGTGCGAGGGTGTCGCGCGGGAAAGATCGCGGGGAGGTGCTGATGGAGGATGCATTGCTGGCGTACGGGGCCGGGCGAGCGGACGCGCTCGAGGGCAGCCGGGACGCCGCGCGCGCCGAGCACCCGGTGACCGGCGCCGACTATCGGCGCGGCTTCCTCGACGCCCGGATGGACGTCTTCCGCATGTTCGCCGGGATCCGGCGGGTCCTCGAGGGCCGCTGAGCGATCACTGCATGGCGCAGGCAGTCTCGATTCGCCCCGAACTTCCCGTAACCAGGTCATATCGTCGTTTTATGCGCTCCCGCGTCGCGAACCTCAGCGTACGGACCAAGATCGTCGCCGCCATCGGCGTGGCGGTCGTCGTGGGCATCGCCATCGGGGTCATCGGCCTCGTGGCGCTGGCCCGGGCGAGCGCCGCCTCCGAGGCCATCTATCGCGACAACGTGACCAGCGTCGCCGCCCTCGGCGAGATCCGGGAGAAGCTCGTCCTGGCCCGCCTCGACACCGCGAACCACATGATCTCGCGCGACGCGGCGGGCAAGGCGCCCTTCCGGGAGGCCTTCGCCGAGGACGTGACGGCGCTCGTCGCGGCGCTGGAGGCGTACCGGCAAAGCGGTCCCGCGGTCCCGGACGCCGAGCTGGCCGAGCTGGCCGACGACTTCGCGGCCTATCGGACCATCGTCGAGAACAGCCTGCTCCCGGCCGGTGACCGCAACGACCTGACCGCGTGGGAGGGCGTCCGCGACCAGCAGGTCATGCCGCTGATGGCCGAGGTCGCCGGCGACCTGGACCGGATGAAGGCCACCGAGGAGGCCGACGCCGCGGGCACGGCCGCCGCGGCCCGCACCGACTACGTGACCGGGCGCACCACGTCGATCGCCGTGCTGGTCCTCGGCTCGCTCGCCGCCCTCGGCCTGGGCATCCTGATCGCCCGCAGCATCATCCGGTCCCTGCAACGCGTCCAGCACGTGTGCGAGGGCCTGGCCGACGGCGACCTCACCCGGACGGCGGGCCTGACCAGCCGCGACGAGCCGGGCCGCATGGCGCAGGCGCTCGACCGGGCCGTGCACCAGCTGCGCGACGCCGTCGCCACGATCGGCGGCTCGGCGGCCACCCTGTCCGGCGCGTCCGAGCAGATGACCGGCGTCGCCGGGGCGATCGCCGCGGCCTCGGGCCGGACCACCGCGCAGGCGCAGGCCGTCTCGTCGGCCGCCGAGGAGATCTCCCGCAGCGTCGACACGGTGTCCGCCGGCGCCGAGGAGATGGGCGCCGCCATCCGCGAGATCTCCCAGAACGCGGCCGAGGCCGCCCATGTGGCGACCGAGGCGGTGCAGCTGTCGACCACGACGGCCACCACGATGAACAAGCTGGGGGAGTCCTCGGCCGAGATCGGCAACGTCATCAAGGTGATCACCTCGATCGCCGAGCAGACCAACCTGCTCGCCCTCAACGCGACGATCGAGGCGGCCCGGGCGGGGGAGATGGGCAAGGGCTTCGCGGTGGTCGCCGGCGAGGTCAAGGACCTGGCCCAGGAGACCGCCAAGGCCACCGAGGACATCTCCCGCCGGGTGCAGGCCATCCAGGCCGACACCGGCGAGGCCGTCGGGGCGATCGAGGAGATCACCCGCGTCATCTCGCGGATCAGCGACTTCCAGACCACGATCGCCTCGGCGGTCGAGCAGCAGACCGCCACGACCGCCGAGATGAACCGCAGCGTCACCGAGGCGGCGACCGGGACCGGCGAGGTGGCCCGCAACATCACCGGCGTGGCCTCGGCGGCGCGCGAGACGGACGAGGGGGTCGCTCAGGCGCAGGCGACGGTGGCACAGCTCACGCGCACCTCAGCCGACCTGGGCGAGGTGGTGGCGCGCTTCCGGCACTAGGTCATTCAGCTCTCGGCGCGGAACAGCTCGTCGCGGCTCACCCTCAGGGAGACGGTGCCGGGCGCGACCGCGGAGATCTGCTCCGCCGACGCGTACGTGTCGTGGGCCAGCTCGCCCGTGCCGTCGATGCGCACGTAGCCGACGGCCATCAGCCGTTCCGCGATGCCCGCCGCGGTGTCCGGCCGCACGGTGGTGCCGGGCTGCTGCACCGCGGTGACGGCGCCCGCCTTGAGGCCCGTCGGGTCCACCACGGTCATCCCGGGCTCGACCTGGCCGATTGTCGTCGTGTCGATGGGCTGCATGCGGACGGGATTCCCCGAGCGCCCGCCGCCAAACGATCGCGCCCGCTCAGTCGCTGTTGATCCAGCTGGAGCCGTCCGCCCGGGCCGGCACCCCCGCCCCGGCGAACCAGCGCTGCACCAGGTCGCGGGCCTCGCGCAGGCCCATCCCGGCGTGCAGCTCACCCGCGGCGGTCCGGGCGCGGAAGCACGCGACCAGCCGGTCCTCCGGGCCGCCCTGCCCCGGTGCCTGCTCCAGATGCTCGACCAGCGCCGGCAGCGAGGAGTACGGCGTGCTCACCGAGTACGAGTACTCCCGCCCGGCATCACCCGGGCGCGGGTAGTACTCGTACCGCTCGGTGAACACTATGCCGCCACGGGGGCCCGGATCGAGGAACAGACTCAGCGCGTACGAGGAATCGGTCGACGCGCGGCTCACCCGCAGCAGCGGCTCGGTGCGCGAGAACCCCCGGCGCCGCGGCTCGACCCCGGCGGCGGCCATCCACTCGGCGACGACCTCGCGGTTGCGCTGCCGGGGCAGGGCGGTGCTCAGCTCCCCGCGCGCGACCAGCGCCTCGAAACACCCGATCAGCCGGTCGTCGTCCCGTCCGGGCACGTCGACCGGTCCGAGCCGTCCGCCCCACTGCTCCACCAGCCGGGGTACGGCGTCCAGCGGCGCGCTGACCTCGTACTGCGTCCCGCCGTACCAGTCCCCGCCGGGGCGGTAGGCCTCGGTGAAGGTGACCCGCGGCTCGAACCACGTCCGCGTGTCGAAGCCCACCTCCAGCACCAGGTCACCCGCCCGCGCCAGCCGGTGCCGGCGTTCCCTGCCGTCGCGCCGCGGCCGTACCCCCGCCTGGGCGCACCACCCCGCGAAGCGCTCGACGCAGCCGCCGGGAGCCAGTTGCGGGGTCAGCTCCC
The DNA here is from genome assembly GCF_030757795.1 of Actinoplanes oryzae. Lineage (GTDB taxonomy): Bacteria > Actinomycetota > Actinomycetes > Mycobacteriales > Micromonosporaceae > Actinoplanes. The sequence goes on along the minus strand of NZ_JAUQWH010000064.1, from coordinate 13,764 downwards.
CGCGCGCCACCAACGCATCGACCACCGCCACGGCCAGGCCCTCGGGGTGCTCGCCCCGCGCGAAGGGCCCGGCGATCCGGCCGAGCTCCGCCATGGACACGCTCAGCCGGGAGCCGTATCGGGTGTGCAAATCTTCCGGGTACGCCACCGCGGGATCGGTGAACTCCTCGATCAGCTCGAACGAGGGGTCACGCAGCTCGTGCGTGAGAGCCGTCAGCGTCCGCAGAAAGCCGTTGGCCTCGACGCTGCGGAACACCGGCATCCGCCGCCGGGCCGCCTGCCAGCGCTGCCCGTCGAACCAGCGCTCCGCGTACCCGACGCCGGAGTGCACGCACGCATCCTCGACGAAGTGCAGATTGCTGTGGTACGTCTCCCGGATGTACCCGCGCCGCGCCATCTCCCGGACCGCCTCGGTGATCCGCTCCTCGATCGACCCGCCGCCGGCCGGCCCACTGCTGGCCAGCCCGCCGCTGGTCAGCCCGCCGCCGGCCAGGCCGAGGCGCCGATCCAGCTGATCGGCCAGCGCCGGCAGGTCCGCGCCCGCCACCCGCAGCGCGGTCATCCGTCCCGCCTTGCCGGGCCGGTCGCGGAACTCGGCCCCGTCACCGGAGACATCCAGGCTCAGCAGCATGTGCCCACGCTAGCTGCCGGCGCGTCGCCGGATGCCCCGGCCCGTTTGGACACGCGACCCCCATGCCCCACCGACTCTGGTCGGCCGCGTGCACGGTGCTGGCCGTGCTGGCGGGCAGCACGCCCGGCTCTCCGCGCCGGCGGAGCCGCGCGACACCCGTACCCGGCAAGGAGCATTTGACTGGCGCCTACCAGCCCGCAATGGCACCGAGCGCGCACTCACCTGCCGCGATCCAAGCTACGCATAGTCACGGTCAGATCGTCGGCGGGCGTAGGCTCGTGGCTGCGTGCAGGACGGGATCGGCCCGCCCGCGGGCTGGTTATGTCGCGCCGGTGGATGATGGAGCGATGGGCGATCCGGAGTCGTGGGGCGCGGCAGCGCGCTGGTACCCGGACGTTGTTGCCGTCGGTGCTGCACACGATGCCTGGCAGGCCGAATTTGTCCGGCGCGGGTCGCTGTTTCAGGCTCGTCCGCGGGAGCCGGCGAATCCGCGGACGGCGACCGTCGACAATGACCAACGAAGCGCGTACGTGATCCTCAGCGCGTGGGAACGCAAGTTCACCCTCGGTCTGCGCACCGAGCAGAGAGTCGTGCTCGGCGGCCACGCACCGGATTTGGCAATCGCGGCCGACGCGGCGCTGGCGTGGCTGTCGGGGGCACGACCGCCGGCGATGGCGACAGCCTGGTCTTTCCTCGGATCCGTCGCCCTGGCGAAAGCGCGGGAGTGTGGCGATCAGCGTGAGGCCAGTTGGCTGCACCTGCATGAGAACCACCGCGCCGATCCGGTAGCGGCACGACTGCAACCTTTTGTTGCGTTGGCCTTTCATGAACCCCGGCTGCGTCGGCTGAGGCCATACACCAGCCACGGAACACTGCGTTTCAGCACTACCTCCACTTGGCCCTACACCGGGGCCCATCCCGCGGTCGCCCCCACGAAGACGCCCGGCCGATACATCGTGACCACCGGCTCCGGCCGAACCTGCGACGAGACAGACGCGGTCGGCGCACTGCGACTCGTGCTGACCGAAGTCCCGGACTGACCGGTGCCTGCGCTCGCCAGGTGCGGGATGCCGCCGGCTTGCGGTAGCCGGTGCCGGGTGGCGCACTGGTGGGGCGGCCCGCCAAGGGGGCGTTACGGGTTGTGGCGCTGCGTTGCCTGGAGCGACTACTCCAGGCGGAGGCGGGCGACCACGTCGGCGAGTGGTTCGGGTCGGGCCGTGGGGAAGCCGGTGCCTGCCCAGAGGTTGAGGGCGCCGGGGTCGTTGCGGGCGGCTGCGGCGGCTCGGATGGGGGCGGTCAGGTGGTGGACGGCGGGGTAGCCGACGGGGGCGAGCGCTGAATAGGTTTCCGTGAAGCGGTTGCGCAGGGCTCGGGCGGGCCGGCCGGTGAAGGCGCGTGTGATCACGGTCTCTTGGGTGGCGCCGGCGAGCATGGCGGCGCGGTGGGCCGGGCGGGTGCCCGCCTCGTCGGCCAGCAGGAACGCCGTTCCCGCCTGCACCGCGAACGCGCCGGCGTCGAGCAGGGCTGCCACGTCGGCGGCGGTACCCGTTCCGCCGGCGGCGATGACGGGGAGATCAGTCACCTTGCGTACGGCCGCCAGCACCGACGCCGCCGTCGTCTCCCCGCGGTAGCCGGCCGCGTCGAAGGTTGCCGCATGACCGCCGGCCGTGCCGCCCTGGGCGATCAGGCCGTCCGGTTCCACGGCGACGGCCCGGGCGGCCTCGGCAGCCGAGGTCACGGTGATCAGGATCCGGCAGCCCACCGAGCGCAGCCGGGCGACGACCGCCCGGTCCGGGACGCCGAAGGTGAAGCTGACCACGGGCACCCCGTACGCCGCCGCCAGGTCGATCTTCGCCGCATAGTGATCGTCGTCGGACAGGCGCAGCGGCGGGAGGTCGATGTCGTACCGCTGGGCCTCGGGCCGCAGCACCTCGCGGTAGCGCTCGATCGGCCCGGGGGCGGCCGGCGGCGTGGGAGCGAAGATGTTGAGCCCGTACGGGATGCCGCCGACGGCCCGCAGCGACGACTCGACGGCCTCGGGTGTCCGGTAGCCGGCGGCCAGGAAGCCCAGCGCTCCGGCCCGGGCGGCGGCGGTGACCAGGGCCGGGGTGGAGGGGCCGCCGGCCATCGGGGCGACGACGAGGGCGGGGAGCAGGTCACGCACGGCTACGACGCTACCCCGGTTGAGTACTGCTACTCAGGAGCGGCGGGCAGCGGTCGGCGAGGCTGGTCGCACCCCACCAGGTCGCGCCGGGAAAGAGTGGCGCCAACGAAGGAGCAGCGTCATGAGCAAGCCCACCCCCGCCTTCGTCGGCGCGTCCTGGGCGGCCCTGCTGCTCGGGGTCGTCACGTTCGTCGTCGGACTCTGGAACGCCGGGATGACCGCGAGCGAGAAGGGCTTCTACGCCGCGGTGCTGGTGCTCGGGGCGTACTCGGCGGTGTCGTTGCAGAAGTCGGTGCGGGACCGGGCCGAGGGCCTGCCCGTCTCGGCGCTCTATCAGGGCCTGTCGTGGGGCGTGGTGGCGCTGTCGCTGGTCATGCTCGCGGTCGGGCTGGTCAACAGCGGCATGACGCTCAGCGAGAAGGGGTTCTACGGGCTGTCGTTCGCCCTGACGCTCTTCGCCGCGGTCGCCGTGCAGAAGAACGTGCGCGACGCGCTGCTGCACCGGGAGGGGCCCAAGGTGCTGCCCGAGGCGTACGCCGCGGAGCGCTATTCGGCGGGCAATGGGATCAGCGCCTAGTGTGACTTCGGTCATTGAGACAACCTTCGGGTGGTGGCGGACCACTAAGGGGCTGTGAACGCCACACAGACGCGCAGGGTCGCCGCTGCCCCGACGGAGGTCCCGAGCGAAGGGGTGCCGATGCGCGACGACGCGTTCGCGGCCTACTTCGAGCGCCACCATGCCGCGTTCTCCCGGCTGGCGTACCTGATGACCGGGGACGCCTCGGCCGCCGACGACCTCGCCGCGGACGCGCTCGCCGAGGTGTGGCGGCACTGGGACCGGGTTGCGGCGGCCGGCAGCCCGGGGGCGTACGGCCGGGGGATCGTGATGAATCTCGCCCGGCAGTGGGTCCGGCGGCAGAGCCGCGAGCGGCTGTGGATGCTGGAGCCGTTCCGGCGTGCGCCCGAGTCCGACGTGCCCGCGGTGCTCGACGTGCGCAGCGCGCTGCGGCGCCTTCCGCACCGGCGGCGGGCCTGCGTGGTGCTGCGGTACGCGTTCGACCTCTCCGAGAAGGAGGTGGCGGGCATCCTCGGCATCTCCGTCGGCGCCGTGAAGAGCGCGACCTCGCGCGGGGCGAAGCAGCTGGCCGACCTGCTCGGCGGCGGCGTCGAGCTCGACGGCTGGGAGGCGGCCCGGTGAGACTGGCCGAGGACGAGGTGCGCCGCGCGTTGCGGGCCCTGGCGGCGGCGCACGTGCCCGACCGGGAGGCGATGCTCGACCGCTTCACCCGTACGGCCCTGCGCGACGAGCCGGTGCTGCGGCGCTCCTCCGCCCGGATGCGGGCGGCCGGGGCCGCGGTGGCCGTGACGGCCCTGCTCGGCGGGGGCGGGCTGGCACAGTGGTCCTTCGCGGGCAACCAGGAGACCGACCTCGAGCCCGTCCTGCCGCCCGTCGTGACGACCCCGGCGACACCGGAACCCTCACAGACCCGCCCCCTGTGGACGGACGGATCGGTGGTCAAGGGCTCCAGCGTCATCACCGTCAAGACCTCCGCGCGGCTGGACGCGCTCGTGGTCACCGTCCGGCTCAGGCGCACCGCGGGGCTGACCGCCCGCAGCGGCAGCCACCGGGTGCCCGGGGCCAGCGTCACGACCACGGTCACCGAGCGGGACGACGCCCTGGTGTACCGGTTCGTGATGTCGCCCGCGGACTCGGTCCCGCCGGGCACGTACACCTTCAGCGCCCGCTACCGGACCGCCGCCGGCGGGCGGGACGCGACCGGCGACACGTACGAGGTGCAGGTCACGACCTCGGGCGGCACGGACCTGGAGGTGAGCGACGATTTTGAATAGATAGGATCCTCCGGGCACCATTTCGGGGAGGCAAGACGCGTGGCTCAACTGCACTTCCGGTACGCGGCGATGAACAGCGGCAAGAGCACGATGGTGCTGCAGTACCGGCACACGTACGCCGCCTGCGGCCGGACGGGCCTGCTGATGACCCGCCTCGACCGGGCCGGCGCCGGCATAGTGTCGTCGCGCATCGGCCTGGCCGCGGACGCGCTCGAGTTCGGCGCGACCACCGACCTCGCGGACGTGGTGCTGACCACCCCGGGCCCGCGCGTCGACCACGTCATCGTCGACGAGGCCCAGTTCCTCTCGGTCGCGCAGGTCGACCAGCTGGCCACCCTGGTCGACGACCACGACATCGACGTCTTCACCTTCGGCCTGCTGTCGGACTTCCGCGGCTGCCAGTTCGACGGCTCCGCCCGCCTGGTGGTGCTCGCGGACGTGGTGGAGTCGCTGCAGGTCTACCCCATGTGCTGGTGCGGCCAGCAGGCCCGGATGAACGCCCGGGTCAGCGGCGGCGAGATGGTCCGCGACGGCGACACGGTCGTCGTGGGCGACACGGACGCGGACGTCGGCTACGTCGTGCTGTGCCGCCGCCACCACCGCGCGGGCCAGCCGTACGCCCCGCGAGTGGCCGTGGCGGCCTGATCGGCTGCACCTCCTTCGCACCTGATTGGCGTTCAGCGCCCGGGCGGCGGCGCCGAAGAGGGTGCTGATCGGGAAGCCAGGTGCAACGGATTGCGCCGCAAGCCTGCGAAGGATCGCCGCTGATGCTGGAAGTCTTGGAACGCCGGGAGCCCGAGCGCCTCGCGGCCCTGCACGCGTACGACGTGCTCGACACGCCCCGCGAGGCGGACTTCGACGACATCGCCGAGCTCGCGGCGCAACTGTGCGACGCCCCGATCGCGCTGGTGAGCCTGGTCGACAGCGACCGGCAGTGGTTCAAGGCCCGGGTCGGGCTCGACGTGTGCGAGACCTCCCGCGAGGGCTCCTTCTGCACGTACGCGATGCGCGGCGACGACGTCATGCAGGTCCCCGACGCGCTCGCCGACCCGCGCTTCGCCACGAGCCCGCTGGTGCTCGGCGCGCCGCATGTCCGGTTCTACGCCGGGGCGCCGCTGGTGTCGCCCGGTGGGCAGCCGCTGGGCAGCCTGTGCGTGATCGACCGGCAGCCGCGCCTGCTCACCCCCGCGCAGAGCCAGGGCCTGCGCACCCTCGCCCGGCACGTCGTGGGCCAGCTCGAGCTGCGCCAGTACGCCCGCGGCGTCGACGCGGCCAACGACCGGCTGCGCGCCGCCGACCGGGTCAAGGACGAGTTCATCGCCCGGGTCAACCACGAGCTGCGCACGCCCCTGACCTCGATCAACGGCTACCTGGAGGCGCTGGAGGACGGGCTGCCGCCGGCCACCGCGGCGACGTTCCTGGACCGGATCCGGCGCAACTCCGACCGGCTCACCAGCCTGGTCGACGACATGCTGCTCGCCGCCGAGCTGGGCGCCCGCTCGGTCCGCCTGGACCGCTGCGCCACGGACCTGGGCACGCTGGCCCGCGAGGTGGCGGCCGGCAACCGGGTGCTGGCGGAGGCCCAGGGCCTGCGCGTCGTCGTGGACGCGGGCGCGCCGCTCTACGCGTACGCCGACGGCCGCCGCCTGCGCCAGGCCCTGGACCGGCTGATGCTCAACGCCGTCAAGTTCACCCCGCAGGGCACCATCACGGTACGGGTCCGGGCGGCGGGCGCGGACACGGTCGTCGAGGTGGCCGACACCGGCATCGGCCTCGCGCCCGGCGAGGCGGCGCGCATGTTCCAGCCGTTCCGCCGGGGCAGCGAGGCCGAGCGTACGGAGATCCAGGGCGCCGGCCTCGGCCTGAGCATCGTCCGCGAGATCGTCGAGCAGCACGGCGGCACCGTGGCCGTGCGCAGCGCCCCGGGCGAGGGCACCACGGTGACGGTGACCCTGCCGGCCGCCTGATCGAATCACACCGGTGTGGTTTGGTGATCTTCGTCGTTCCGGTTGACCCGGTGCCCTCGGTGAGGGTCACTGGGAGGGTGGAGGTGCCCGAGCTGATCCCGCCGATGCTCGCCGCCGGCGGCCCGGTGCCCGCCGGGGACGGCTGGGCGTACGAGTTCAAGTACGACGGCGTCCGCGCGATCAGCTACCTGGGCGGCGCCGGCGTGCGGGTGCTGTCGCGCAACAACAACACCGTCACGGGTACGTACCCCGAGCTGGCCGAGCTCGCCACGCTGCTCGGCGGCCGGCCCGCCGTGCTCGACGGGGAGATCGTCGCGCTCGAGCCCGGCGAGCGGCCCAGCTTCTCCCGTCTGCAGCAGCGCATGCACGTCGCCCTGCCCGCGCCGGCGCTGGTGGAGTCGGTCCCGGTCGTCTACTACGTGTTCGACGTGCTGCACCTCGACGGCTCCCCGGTCCTCGCGTCGCCGTGGTCCGAGCGGCGGGCGATCCTCGAGGGGCTGGGCCTGTACGGGACGGCCGTGCGGACCACCCGGCCGCTGACCGGTGACCGGGTGCTCGAAGTGGCGGAACTGGCGGGCATGGAGGGCGTCGTCGCCAAGCGGCGCGACGCCCCCTACCGGCCCGGGAAGCGGTCGGCGGACTGGACCAAGACGCCGCTCGTGCGTACCCAGGAAGTGCTGGTCGTGGGCTGGAAAGCCGGCGCCGGGCGACGCGCCGGGACCATCGGCTCCCTGCTCCTCGGCGTCTTCGACGAGACCGACCGGCTAGCCTTCGCCGGCCACGTCGGCACCGGCTTCAGCGACGCCGACCTGCGCGCCCTGCACAACCGCCTGGAACCCCTGGCCCGCACCACCCCGCCGATCCCCGGCGTCCCGCGCGAGCACGCCCGCCGCGCCCACTGGGTCGAACCGGTCCTCATCGGCGAGGTCGCCTTCCGCACCTGGACCCCCGAAGGCCGCCTGCGCCACCCCGTCTGGCGCGGCCTGCGCACCGACCAGCCCGCCCGCGCCGCCAGCCGCACCCCCGCCCCCGTCCCGCCGCCGTCCCAGGGCACCGTCGAGGGCGCCCTGGAAACCCCGGACGGCCGCTGGCGCGTCGAAGCCGTCCGGCGCGGGCGCGACCGCTTCTACCGGCTGATCCACGGCGACAACACCATCGACGGCCTGGCCATCGCCACGGTCGAGCGCCTCCTGCACCAGGCCGGCATCGACATGGCCGACCTCGCCGAGCCCTCCTCCCTGCGCCACGGCGCCGCCTGATCAGCGGCCGGCGGCGGCTTCCGCGGCCTTGCGCCTCCTGAGGGTGAGGCGCACGGCGGAGACGAGGAAGAAGACGCCGCCGGCCAGGGCGTAGCCGGCGGGCCGGTTCAGGGGTGAGTCCGCGGCCTGCATGATGAACCGTGAGCCGACGAAGACGGAGAGTCCGCCGCTGAGGATCAGCGGCCACTGCCCGCCCAGCTTGTAGCGGAGCACGGCGACGGCGAGCTGGATGAGACCGGCGACGATGGCCCAGACTCCCCAGACTCCCCAGACCCGCAGGACCGCGGGAACGCCGGACGCGCGCTCGCGACGGCCAGCCCGGCGGCGGCCAGCGTACTCACGGCGATGTTGGTGACGAGGCCGGCCCGGGTGGTGCTCCGGGCGGTCCGCGCGTCGACGATCGCCGCGGCCACGTCGAACGCCGGATAGATCACCAGCAGCGCGACGGTGAGGGCGTCGATGTCCTCCGAGCCGACCGTGGTGATCAGGGCCGCCCAGCCGAGCGCGAAGCCGAAGCGGATGAAGTAGAGGCGTTGCAGCGTCATGGTGGCCCTTCGTGGAGTGATCATCCGTGCCCGACCATCGTCGAAGGGCCCGCACCCGGCGGTCAATACAGAACGTTCTATCTTACGGTTTCGTAAGAAGTGCCGGCGGCCGAACGGCTACGGCCCGAGCAACGTCCGGGCGGACAGCCGCGCCGACAACGCCATGGACGGTCTGGCCGTCGCCGGGGTCGAGCGCCTTCGGAAATACGCCGGGATTGACATGGTCGTCCTCGCCGAGCCATCGCCCGCCCGCCGCCCCGGCGCTGCCTGACCAGCCGCACAGCGTGGTGCCGAAGCGCGCCTCGGCGCAGCCTGTGGACGACACGATGCTGTCGCCCCGCGGGTCACGACAGACGCAGGGGGATCTCGCGGGCGAGCACGCCGTACCTGCTGCTGACTTCCTCCACGGACCGGTGCAACCGTCGGGCCAGCAGAGCAACACGTCGCTCATCGATGGGTACGGCGGGATCGATGAACGGCAGGTCACCGTCACCATCTCGGGTAAGCAGAGCCCTGTCCACGAGATCAGAGCACGTCCATGCGACTGAGTCGAGCCACGAGCGACGGCGCACGGCGGCCGAGTGACGAAGACCTTCGCGGATCAGCCGGCGAGCATAGGCGTCGCCGTAGTGTCCCAGCACGGCCACGACGTCGCGGCGATCACTGCCCGCAACAGTGGTCATGCGCGTGCGTAGTGCCAGGAGTGGTCGAGGGTTCCCTAATTTGCCCAGCGCCCAGCAGGCACGAGCGGACAGCCATGGATCGAGGTGCGTCGCTAGTTGACCGATCGGTTCCGCGGCCGAGCGGTCATGCAGTTGTGCGAGGGCGTTGACAACGCGGCCACGGACCCACAACGAAGGGTCGTCAAGACTCTGACGAAGCTTGGCGGCCGCTGTGGCGTCGCCCGAGCCGCCGAGGGCGAGAGCCGCAGCGCCACGTACGTCTTGGTGCACGTCATCCAGCCGCTCGATCAGGGTGGAGACATAGTCGGCGTCCGGGTGAAGTCGAAGTGCCCACGCGGCCGCCCGTCGGACTGACGGATGAGGATCATTGCGGAGCCCAGCCAGCACCAGCGTTCGGGTGGAGTCCGGTGCTATCCGGGCCAGGGCCGCCAGGGCGTTGGCGCGGACTTGGGCGATCGGATGGGAGGCCAGAGGTTCGAGCGGGTCGAGAGCGACGCTGTTGCCCAGCAGGCCCAAGGCCCAGATTGCGGCCCTCTGCACGGACGGATGCGGATCCGTGATGCCGGTCAGTAAGGAAGGAAACGCGTCAGCGGCGTCCAGCATGCCCAGCGACCAGCAGACCGCGCTGCGTACCCGCCAGTGCCGATCCTCCAGGTAGGGCTGAATGTCGACAGCATTCGCCGTCAGGCCGAGCCGCCCGATCGCGTCGGCGGCGGCTTCGCGCACCCGAGGATGAGGATCGGTCAGGCCTGCCAGGACTGGCTCGCCGGCCCGCGGATCATTCAGCCGGGCCAGTGCTGAATAGACGGCGATGCGGGCGTCTGTGTTGGTGTCGTCGAGCCGGCCGAGCAGCGCATCGATCACCGATTCACCGCCGATGTAGCCGAGTGCGGATGCGGCCCACTCGCGTACCCGGGCGAAAGGATCCGTGAGGGCTGCAATGAGGGCTGGAGCTGCTGCCGCGGCGCTCAGTTCGCCGAGAGAGTACGCGGCCCACACCCGCTCCCCGGCGTGGTCCGATGACAACATGCCGACGATGCGGTGAGCCGATGAGCGGGCACCGAGCTGGCCGAGTGCTCCCGCAGCCGTCGACCGGACGTCGGGGTCGGGATCGTCGAGCGAGGCATGGAGCCGCTTGATCGGCCCTCGATTCCCCTGGCTTCCGAGAGAACGAGCCGCTTGCTCACGTACTTCGGCGACCGGATCGGACAGCGCCTCCACCAGCAGCTTCACGGGGCGGGGGTCGAAGTGGCTGTTGAAGGCTCGAGCGACCGCGATTCGTAAGCGCGCATCCTGCTCCTGTGCAAGAGGGGCGAGGAACGCGAAGACGGTATGGTCCGGAAACGCTCCGAGCGCTGCGATCGCGGCGAGCCGGACAGATACGTCGGGGTCTTCGAGCAGCGCGAGCAACGGCGTAAGCAGTCGGCGGTCATCAATACCGTCAAGCGCCTTGGCGGCAACGCGCCGGACGGACGCGACCTCGTCCGAGGCTGCATCAGCGATGGCCTGGGCGGCCGGGTCACCGCCGATCTGTTCGAGCGCGAGGAGCGCGTCCTCGCGGCGCTCGGGGTCACTGTCGCGGAGCGCAGTCTGAACTTGGTCCCACGGTAGACTCCCACCGAGCCGACCGAGCGTGGGCAGTATCTTGGTGGAGCCCGAGGTGGAGATCTGCTCGTAGAAGCGTGTGTCGCCGATCTCGCGCAGCGCCCAGCCCAGCCAGAAGTCGAGCTTTTGTGGGTCATTGACCAGACGGTCGACCAGATAGCTCAGGGCGTCGGCTGCTCCAAGACGGCCCAGGGCGATGAGCGATTGCCACGTCGGGTCCTGGGCAGGTGCCTTCAACCGGTCGAGGACGGGAACGGTTGCTCGCTCGTCGCCGAGATTGCCCAGCGCTACGGCGTAATGATCGCCAGTCTTTCCGGCGTCGTCACGAAGGGCCGTGATCAAAGCGGGCACAGCCCGCGAGTCACCGATGCGACCGAGAGCTGCGGCCGCTGCACGCCGCATGTCTGGTGACTCGTCGCTCAGGCTGCTCAGCAGCAGTGGCACTGCGCCGTCGAAGCGCAGTGTTCCGAGGGCATGCGCCGCAGCAACGCGGACCGAGGGGACTTCGTCCTGGAGCCGGGCCGCGACGGCGGGGATCACCGAAAGCCGTCGAGTGGTGCCCAGATGACGAACGGCAGCCCCGCGTACCGATGGGCTGGAGTCGCGTGTGGCCCGCGTGAGAGGCTCGATTGCCTCGGGCCAGCGCTGCGGAGGGAGAACCTGAGCGAGCTGCACCAGCCTCGGCGGAGGCGCGACCGCCGGGTCCACCGTCCGGCGAACGGCATCGGCCTGATCGTCGGTGAGCCGCCAGGCGCAAGTCTCGTCCTCTTCTCCCAACCTGCCCAGAGCCCACGCGGCCGCGCCGGCGACCATGTCGTCGGGGTGTCTCAGCAGGCGGAGCAGTCGCTTTGCGGCTCGATCGTCTCCGAACCCGCCGTGCCCGACCACCAGCACTGCTTTAAGTACGGTTCCCCGGTCTTCGGCTGCCAGATCGTCGACACGTGCCTTCTCCCACGGCTCCCGTTCGGCGGCTTTCGTGGGGGCGGAGCGGCTGATGACATCGCCGAGGAGCGCGACGAGGTCGGGAGAGGCGTTCGCGCCCCGAGCTTCGAGCTCGGCCAGCAGCTGGGAGATGAGGGCGCTCGACCACCTGGATTCGGCGAGCGACCGTACTGCGTCGTGGATGTCCAAGTCGAGACCCTCTGCGGGGAGAGCCTGAACAAGACGCTGAAGAAGGGTCCGCACCAGGGTCGGTCCCGCGTGCGGCTCGTCCTGGAGGCACCGGGCGGCGAGTACTGTGCGTGGGGTCGCCACCTGCGGGTCTCGATCGCCCGGACCGAGTATTGCCTGCAAGACGGGGTCCACATCGTCATCACCACACATGGTCACGACGAGCCGGACCGCCTCCTGCCAGGATCTGTCGGCGGACGTGTCGGTGGCCACAGGAGTGTCCAACCGGGCCGCAAGGCGGGCGATGTCGTCGGCCAGCGCGCGGTGGGGATGCCGCCCGGGAAATCGGCGTTCGACGAGAGCCAGCGCGGTCAGGTACTCCTGGAACGTGAGGTGGCGAAATTCGTAGACGGGAACGTCGTCGACCCGGCCGGCCTCGTTGAGCAGACCCGTGCGGTTCTCCATGAGCCGGACGAATTCCTCCGGTGTGTGGCGCATGATCGCATGGAGGCGGCCACCGTATTCGACACGCATGCTCTTCAGCAGGGTGATCAGATCGTCGTCCCCGATCTGCTGGACCCCGCGGAGCGACATGTCGCAGGCCATGTACCCGAGTTGGGGGACCGCCTCCCGGTACTCCACCGGGCTGTTCACTTCGGGTCGCCAGTTCAGCAGCACTCCGATCGCCGCGCGGTAGAGGTCGGCACGGTGCTCGGGCAGCTTTCCCACAGTGCGCTTGACCAACGCCATCGTGGTCAGCAGCATGGGATTTCCGGTAAGGCGTTCGATGCGTTCGGTGCCGTGGATGTCTTTGATGATCTCGTCTGCCACCTCGAGCTGCTGGCTCGGCGGCACGGTCACGGCGCACCAGCGGCGGATGAAATCGTCCTTGTCCGTCCGGTCGAGTTCGGCGAGCGTGACGTGCTCGAAGCCGTGACCGATCCGATAGCCCATCTCGCGGTACCCGACGATTCTGCTGGTCACGATTATCGGCGCTGCCGGATACGCGAGATGAACACGTTCGAACTGTTCACAGACGCGAGCGCGGGTGGGAGCGTCGGCGATCTCGTCGAGGCCGTCGACGAGCAATAGCGCTGTGCCCTCCGTCAAACGCCGCTGCAGGCTGGACTGCAATGCTTCGACCTGGTCGTCGGGCAGCTCCGCCCGGCGCAAGACGTGGGCCAGCATGTCCACCAATGACCCGCTGAGTTGCTCGCCACCGAGATCCCGGCAGCGAAGGAGAACCGGAAGGAGGTCCTCCTCGGGCAACGTGTCCACCGCCGGCAGCTGTGACCAGTCCGGATCCCCCCGCAGCCGCAGAAGGTATGCGGTGGCCATCCAGCGCAGCAACGTGGACTTGCCCGCCCCAGGATCGCCGAGGATGACCATTCTCCGGGACGTCTGCAAGCGCACACCGGGCTCGACGGTGACAGTCCGTCGATGATGGTCGCCCACAGGTGCGGACTTGGATAGGACGTGCTCGCCGGTCTCGCCTCGCGGCAGGGCGCCGCTTGAGTGGAATCTTCGTCGCTCGATGGAATCCAGCAGGTCCGTATCGGCGGCATCTCCGGCCTCCCGCTCCACGCTGACCTTGAGCGGTGCGTACAGCGTCCGCAGCGTCAGCTGGCGAGTGGCGAGCCGCCGATCCGGGGGCAGGCTGGTCAGAGGAATGATGTTGCACGCGTTCAGCAACAGATTGCGGTATGCGGCCTCGGCGCGGACCACGGACTCGTCCACCGGCTGCACCGAGGGGTCGAGCGGATAGTGCCGGGCGAGCGCTGCGAGCAATTCCCGGACGGCTCGTCCGGGATCGAGCCAATAGGCAGCGATCTCGGCGTCGAGTGTCAGTGGCTCGAGGTAGACCTCTTGGTCCATTTCGATGCCGAACACCCGGACGCCGGCATAGCGGCGGGTCGCGTGCACCAGCCGGTGTGCCCACCGGTGCTCAA
>NZ_JAUQWH010000063.1 GCF_030757795.1 Actinoplanes oryzae | reverse complement strand
ATCCGGTACGTGTCGCCGGGCTGCGCGTTCTTGATCACCACCTTGGTGCATGCGGCGTGGTCGGCGGCGTGCAGGCGGATCGTGGCGCCCAGCCGCTTCTCGGTCAGCTGCAGCAACGAGGGCGGCCGCGGCTCGTAGTTGTTGCAGTCGAACACCGGGTAGTAGTCCGAGACGGGAACCTGATCCTCCGCCTTCGTGTAGAGCGTCAGGTCGGTGGCCGAGCCCACCGGCACCGGGCCCGGCCTGCCGCCCGTACTCCAGCCGTCCATGGACACGATGCGGCTGCCGGCCTGCACCGCCTCGATCTTCTTCCCGGCGGGCAGCGGCACGATCAGATCCGGGCGCCGGGACACGGCCTTGCCGTCGACCTTGACCACGGTCGGATCGCGCAGGATCAGCCGGCCCGACGAGAGGATCGGGGTCAGCACGGCGCCGGCGCGGGCCCGCTGCGCGAGCGTGTACTTGCCGGCCGGCACGTCGATCGTGGTCGTCGGCGAGCCCTCGTCGACCGCGGGCACCGGCCAGTGCACGACGTCGGGAGTGACCGCGGCGGTCGTCGCCACCTGCGGGCTCGTGGCGGCGGGCGCCGTGTCGACGCGCGCCTGGACGGCGTTGCGCGTGCCGACCGTCCCGAGCACGGCGGCACCGGCGTCGGCGCGGGCGGGTACGTCCAAGACCCGGTCGTACGTACGCACGGTGGGCGACGTGCCCCCGTTGAACTTCCAGATCTGCAGCGTCCCGTCGACGTCCAGCACCGCGCCCGGCACCCGGGCCATGGCCGCGGAGAGCACCCGGTCGTCGGCGAAGTACCGGTTCGGCAGCCCCCGGACCAGGTCGTGCCGGATGATGACAGTGCTCACCCCGAGGGCGTCGAGCAGCCGCGGTACGGGCGCCAGGTCCCCGGAGATCAGCGCGGTCTCGATCGCCTGCACGTCGGAGTTGAAGCCGGGCACGTCGCCGAAGTAGCCGTCGGGCTTGCGCTGGACGACGGGATGCTGGATGAGCAGGTTCGCGATGGTGTCCACGCCGAAGAAGCCCCACGTCGTGGGCATCTGGTAGTAGTCGTCCAGCGGCAGCACCAGCACCTTGCCGGGGCGCGGGTCGGCGTCGATGCGCTCGGCCGCGTCCCACCAGTAGTCGGCCACGCGCACATGCGTGGAGGGCTGGGTGGGTCGCTCGTCGGGCATCACCGCACCCGTGTAGAGCGGCCATGGATAGGCCAGGACCAGGATCAAAGGCACGGCCGATCCCGCGTACGCCAGTCGCCTGGGCCAGGTCGGCTTCGGCAGCCGGGTCCGGAGGAACGCCAGCATCCCCTCGACGCCGATCGCCAGCATCACGCCGAAGAAGGACACCAGCAGCTGGCCGAGTTTGCTCATTGGTTCCCGGAAGAGCCAGAAGCCGGGAGCGTACGTGTAGAGGAACAGGTTGATCTGGTTCAGCGGTGGCCGCAGCCCCTTGGCCAGGAAGACGAAGATGAGGATGAGGAACATCAGCCCGAACGCCAGCCGCCGCAGCCGCTTGGGCGCGAGCAGCGGGGCGAGGAACACCAGCGCGGGCAGCAGATAGCGGATCCAGATCCAGTACGGCTTGTCGAGGTCCTCGGCGAACGGCAGGTACTGCGGCCGGAACCACGCCCAGTTGGCGACCATCGTGAGGATGTTCGGCGGCAGGTTGTTGACTTGCGACCACGACCAGTTCGTGGGGTCGGTGAACGTGGCGTTGGCCGTGGCGCCGCCGCCGCCGACGTACTGGTTGGCCAGCGGCAGCAGCCACCACAGGTTCAGGCCCAGGGCCCAGGGTGATGCGCGCACGAACCACAGGAGCAGCCGTTTCGCGCCGTCGCGGCCGATGACCAGCGCGGCGACCAGCGGGGTGCCGGCGACCGCCCAGGCGTACGCGACCAGCAGCATCGGCGGGTTGAAGCTCAGGAACGACGTCGGGATCAGGGCGAAGCCCGCGATCGGGGCGGGCATGCGGCGGCCCAGCGCGACCCGCAGGGCGACGCCGGTGATGAACGCGACCGAGCCCACCGAGATGATGTTGAGCGGGTTCGGCAGGCGGGTCAGGAAGAATCCGTTGAGCAGGCCGAAGGCGCCCGCCGCGACGATGGCCGGCTCGCTCTTGACGAAGGCCCCGGCCAGGTAGGCGATGCCGAAGCCGACCAGCCCGTAGATGCACGTGTAGAACATCCACTGCGCCGAGTACTCGGTGAGGCCGACCTGGTGGCAGATCCAGATCAGGATGTACTCGAGCCAGCGGCACATGGTGTATCCGGCCGACCCGGCGCCGGTGGTCTGGTGGTTCCACGCCCACAGCACCTCGGGCAGCCAGCCGCGCCGGATGAAGGCGCCCATGTCACCGGTCGCGATGAACGTGCCGGTGCGGAACCAGCGGCTCACGATCACGGCGTCGAGCGCCAGCACGATCAGATAGGGCCGCGCGGCAACGAACGCCGAGCGGTAACTGGTCACACCTGCCCCATCGGCGTCCCCGGCGGTTTCCTTACTTTGCCCTTGACCAGGCTTGAGGAACGCTTGAAACAGGGGCCGTAGAGTTTTCCCTGTAAGCAAGAAGGCCGGCCCCCTGGGGGACCGGCCGGGACACAAAAAAATAAGTCAGGACAGGCTGAAGACAGTCGGAGACGACAGCTCAGAGCCCGAGACGCCCCCCGTACGGTAGGCGACGACCTGATACGAGACAGCGCCGGAAGGCGCGCCGGAATCGGTGAAAGACTGCGTGGAAGTGCCCGCAGAGAGCCCGAGCCGGCCCTGATAGTGAATCTCTCCCGCGGAAACGCCCTCCACGATCGTCAGCACGCGTGCCGAAACCGCGTTCGCCGGCGCCTGGGCCGCGAAAGAGCTCGTGATCCAGCCATCGGCGGAATCCGTCGTCGCCGTGTTCGACGTGTAGAGCTTCGAGGAGACGGCGGCGCCATTGGCGTCGAGCCACACCAGTCCCGTGCGCACCTTGCGTCCCACCTTGTCGCTCTTGAAGGACGCGGTCGCCGTGTACGTCTTGCCCGGGGTGACCGTCGTGACCGGCCCCTGCGCGCTGGCGGTGCCGGCAGCGGACGCGGAGACGGTCAGAACGCCGTTCTTCGGCGTGACAGTGGTCGACTTGGTGCCGGCCGTCCAGCCGCTGCCGTTGTCGGACATCAGGTTGCCCGGGACAGCGGTGCTGCCGGCGGGCAGTTCGGCGATCAATGTCCCGTTGCGGTAGACGCGGTAGCCGCCGACCGGGATGCCGGACAGTGCCGTGGACTCGCGCCAGCTGAGCGTCGCGCTGCCGCCGGTCCGGGACGCGTCGTCGCCGACGGGAGCCTCCGGGGTACCCACGCCGTAGCGGTAGGGGCCCACGACGACGCCGGTGCTCGTGTTGTCGCCGCCGCCGAGATCCGTGCCGGTGAGCGTGGTCTTCGCCGTCCGGGAGCCGAGCTGGACGCCGTACCAGGTGCCCTTGGCCGCCGCCGAGTCGGTGACGGTGTTGGCGTACACCTTGTCGCCGGCGCCGATCGACAGGCCGATGCCGACCGTCTCGAACGTGCCGCACCCGGTGCTGACCGTGCCCCTGCCCCGCTGACCGGCGTCGCGGACGACGTTGCCGGTGATCGTGTCGGGGCGCGTCTTGGCGGCGTCGTAGCAGCCGAACACCAGGATGCCGGCGTCGGCGGGGCGCTCGATCGTGTTGTCCTGGATGACGTTGGCACCGCCGGTCCACAGCGTGTGGGTGCTCGTGTCGTCCTGGGCGGTCGCCTGGTTCGCCGTGCCGAGCGAGCCGTCCGGGTCGGTGTAGTCGGTGTAGCCCACGGTGATGCCCGAGCCGTACGAGCCGATGATCGTGTTGTTGCGTACCAGGATGCCCTTGGGGTTGGTGACGTTCTTGTTGTTGCCGGTGTGGCTGTAACCGGCGTTGCTCTTGAGGACGATGTGACCGCCGTAGAGCGTGTTGTCCCGGATCTCCGAGTCGGTGACGGCCTCGAAATAGACGGTGCCATTGTCGTCGCGGCCGAAGCGGGTCAGCATCGCCGGATCGGTGAAGACAATGTTCCGCTTGAAGACCAGCCCGCTCATGTTCACCACGTCGAGGCTGTTGCCGAGCATCGTGCCGTCGAACTGGTTGTCCGAGACGACCGTGTCCGTGGCGAACCCGCCGCCACCGATGTTGTCCTCGTCACCGGACCCGGCGCCGCCCAGGTTGTCCCAGCGGTTGTCGATGACCCGGACGCCGGTGGTGCCATTGATCCACAGCTTGAAGTACTCGAGGTTGGTGAAGCGGACGTGCTGGATCGTCCAGCGGTCGCCGGCCTTGATGCCGCCGCCGGAGTTGGTCGTCGCCCCGTGGTCGCAGGAGGTCGCCGGGGGGACGCGATCAATGGTCAGCCCCGCGCCCTCCTTGCAGTTGCCGTTCACGGTGAGGTCGGACACCAGCGAGGTGCTGCCGTCGACCGGGGCGGCCGCGTCGTCCGGGCGTACGAGGAAGGAGTAGCTGAAGTTGGCGAAGCTGTCCGGGGCGGTCACGAGAGTGGTCGCGGTGATGCCGCTGCCGCGCAGGTTGACGTTGGGAAGCAGCTTGAGCGGCTTGCCGAGGGTGTAGACGCCGGGCGCCAGGAAGACGGTGGCCGGAGCGGCGGTGGTGGCGAGGGCGCCGGCCTTGGCGACGACGGCCATGAGTGCCGGACGGTCGTCGGCGCCGTTGCCCGCCGGCTCGGGCGCGGCGACGCAGAGCGGGTCGTCCGCGCAGGCCGCCGCGGTCAGGACGGTCGCGTTCACGGTGGGTGCGAGCGAGTAGCCGGCGGAGTCGGCGGCGTGGGCGGCCGGGCTCATGCCCAGCTGGGCGGCCGCCACGGCGAGCAGCAGGAGGATGATCCGTTTCACGCCGCGCTCTTTTCCCTGGGGCCGTGCAAGATCATGGTGAGGACCGGCCGCAGCCGGTCGGTGTGCCGCTCGGTGACCTGCGCGAACGCCCAGCCGGCGACCGTCAGTCCGGCCGTGAGGGCGGCCAGGGCCAGCCAGTGTCCCGGCGTGGGCGCCCAGCGGGCGTTGACGTCCGGCGTGAGGATCGCGGCGATCAGGGCCGCGATCGGCAGATGGATCGCGTAGAGCGAGTAGGAGCTCTCCGCGTACCGGCTCAGCCCGTCGAGGATCCGGCTGTCCCGCCGGATGTCTGTGGCAAGCGTCATCACAAGCGCTGTCGTTGCTCCCGCGAGAACGAGGACATTGATGCTGCTGTAGTGGGCGTAGGTCAGGTACATGGCACCGGCAACAAGTGCCAGCGCTGTCGCCCGGGCCGCGGTGGTCTGCGGCACCCTGCCCTTGAACTGGGACGCCGCGGCGCCGAGCAGCCAGACCGGGAGGTACATGAGCACCTTCGGGCCGGCGAGCAGCAGGACGGCGACGAGAACTGCGGCGCACACGACCCTTGTGCTTGTTTTCCCTCGCCATGTGCTCAATGCGAGCGGAAGCACCGCGTAGTAGACCGCTTCGTAGGCCAGAGACCACAGCGAGGCGTTCGTCCCGTAGGTGTGCACCACCATCGTCTGCAGGAACGTGACGTTGCCCAGGGCCGTCAGCGGGTCCAGCCGGCCCGCGAGGTCGCTCGCCGGCACGGTGTCGTGGTAGGCGGCGTCGCCCGCGTAGATCGACGTGTGCCCGAGCAGGGCCAGGCCGAGGTGGTCGAGAACGGCGGTCAGCAGGACCGCGGGGATCAGCACGATCCAGAGGCGGCCCAGACGGGCGCTCAGATAGCGCGACCACGTGAAGGTGCCGCGGCGGAAGGCGTTGAGCACACTGCCGCCGACCCAGTAGCCGCTGAGCACGAAGAACACGAGCACGGCCGCCGGGCCGAGGCCGGTGAGGGCGTACAGGAAGCCGTCGCCGGGCTGCATGAGCAGCGTGCGCAAGTGATAGACGACCACGAGGACCGCCGCGACCGCGCGGATCGCGTTGAGCGAGCGGTGGGTCATCGCTTCAACCCCACCAATCCCAGAGGTACGGCCAGAGCGCTGAGCGCCAGGCCGATCAGCACCGCGAAATAGACGACATCCGTGTGCCCGAGCGCGTGCACGGGTCCGCAGGCGGCGAAGATGAAAACCGCGAGCGCCAGCGGCGGGCGCCACAACCGATCCGCGATCTCCGGTACGGCCGGACGGGGCCTCCTGTGCCGCCACGGCGCCACGGCGTGCGTGAAGCTGCCGGCGTTACGTGGCTTGGTCGCGGAGGCGTGCCAGCGGCCGGCGTTCCGGCTCTTCGCCGCTGCCGGGCGCGCTGGGGCGTCCACTCCGTCTGACCACACGTCGTACTGTCGGCGATGGCCTCCGGATCTTGAGGACTTCTTGTTCTGTCGTACCCGGGGTCTACGGTCTCGGGTGTTCGCTTCTCTCGGTCTTGGGGGTTCGGTGTATCGCCAGGGTGACGTGCTGATGGTTCCGGTGGCGGAGATCCCGCCCGAAGTGGTGCCGGTCCCGCGTGACCGCCGCGGCCGCATGGTCCTGGCGCGCGGCGAGGCGACGGGCCACGCCCACGTGGTCGGCGGCCCGGGCCTGATCCTGACGGCCGAGCGCGACAACCCGGAGGCGATGTTCATCGACGTCCCGTCGCACGGCCGCGTGACCCACGAGGAGCACGGCCCGATCTCGCTGCCCGCGGGCCGTTATCGCGTGATCCGCCAGCGGGAGTATGTGCCCGGTTCCTACCGCCCGGTCGCGGACTGAGGCCGCCCGATGCAGCTGACCCCCGCCCAGGAAACCGCCGCGGCCGCCGTCGAGGACCAGTGGCTCGCCGCCGGCCTCGCCACCGGGCCGGCGCACCGCCCGGCCGCCGAGGAAGCCGTCGCCGTCGCCTACCGCGCCGCCGGCCTGGCGCCACCCACCCAGGTCTACTGGCTCTCCTCGCCTCGGGCCGGCGCCCTCGCCGCCGCCTTCCTCACCGGCGCGGCTTCCCCCTCTTCTTCCGCTGCTGTTTCCTCTTCTTCCGCCGCGTCGTCCCGCCCTGGTGCTGCTTTCCCCTCCGCGGTTCCTTCGTGGGTCGTGGAGGTCGAGGCGGAGCTGCGCCGGCAGGGCTGGAGTCCCGAGCTGACCGCCGGGCCATCGGTGCGCGCCGCCGTCCGCACCGCCCCCTGGTCGGCCGCCCGCACCGCCGCCCTGGCCACCTTCGGCAACGAAGCGTGGGCCCAGCTCTCCGCCGCCGCCGGCCGCCGATCCTGGGCCCTGATCATGGACCGGGTCGCCGCCCGCCTCCGTGCCCGCCTCCGCGACGATCTGACCGAGCTCCCGGCCGAGCTCGCCGCCCCGGCCGCCCGCGCGGTCCTCGACGCCGTCTACGGCCAGCACGACGCCGCCTGGCTGTGCACCTTCGCCGCAGCCGACGTCCTCACCCGTGCCGTCTCCTCGGACCCCACTCTCGCCGGCTCCGCCTCCCCTGATCTCTTGGGCACCAGCTCCGCCTCCCCGGAGCCCTTTCCCGCCCACTCCGCCTCCCCGGAGCTCTTTCTCGGCGACAGCCTGACCGCCGCTCGGGGTGGCTTGGCGGGATTGGCCGCGGTGGCGCGCGAAGCCGGCTGGTGGTGGCCCTTCGCCGACGCCGTGATCCTCACCGAGCGCCCCACGGTGCTGTCCCGCGACAACGTGGGCCGCCTGCACAGCGAGTCCGCCGCGCTCGAGTTCCCCGACGGCTATCACCTGTGGGCCTGGCGCGGCATGCCCATCCCCGCCTCGCTGGCGGCCGAGCTTCCCACCCTGACCGCCGACCGCATCAAGGCCGAGCCCAACGCCGAGATCCGCCGCGTGATGCTGGAGCACTACGGCTACGACCGCTATCTGCGCGACTCCGGGGCCCACCGGCAGCACACCGACGAGACCGGCACACTCTGGCACCTGGCCCTCCCCCACGACGAACCCCTCGTCATGGTCGAAGTCGTCAACGCCACCCCCGAGCCGGACGGCACCCACCGCGTCTACTGGCTCCGCGTCCCGCCCGCCACCCGCACCGCCCGCGAGGGAGTCGCCTGGACCTTCGGCCTCACCGCCGACGAATACCACCCCCAGGTCCAGACCTGACCGCACCCGACCACGGCCGCCTCCCCAGTCGCTGGGGAGGCTGCAGCCGCCCTACCCGCGGCTGCCCTCGCCGCCGCCCCTCCCCGCAGCCGCCCTTGCCGCAACCGCCCTTTCCACAGCTGCCCTTCCCACAGCTACCCTTGCCGCGTCCGCCCTTGCCGCGTCCGCCTGCCGCGGCTGGGCTCGCCTGGCCGTAGCCGCTCCGCTCGCCCTCTCGCCGGCCTTGGGCGCCTTGCTCCGCAGCGGATCTCCTGGTTCCGCGGTGCGCGGGCGCTGACAACCGCCACGGCCGGACCTACCCTGCGACACGTGGAAGAGCGCATCTGGCCCCGGAACAGCGACGCCTCCCTGGTCCTCCGCACCGACTTCGCCCACCCGCAGGAGTGGCTCCGGATGAAGGCGGCGATAGCCGAACCCCAGACGCCGGACGGCTTCCTCGCGACCGTCGAGGTCGTCGACGACCGGAAGTTCGAGGGGTTCACCCCGTCCCGGCTGCTCGACACGGTGCCCGCCGACGACCGGCACGCCGTCGCCTTCCTGGTCGACACACTGGCGCTGACGCACCCCGAGCTGCCGATTCTGGCGATCAACCTGGGCGACTACGAGGAGGACCCGACCGACCCCGGCACCGGGCCGCAGCTCGGCGCCACGTTCCGGGTCATCCCGTCCGAGCTCTGGTCCGTGCAGAACAACCTCGCCCTCGCCAACATGGACTGGCAAGAGTTCGCCGACGCCACCGACCACGACGGCACCTTCCGCGGCTTCCCCTGACCCGCAGCAACCCACCCGCGCAGCCTCCACCAACGCCGACCACGCCGTCGCTCAGCTCCCGCCCAACCGCACCACCTCAACCTCCCCGCCCTCGTCAGCACAGGACACGGCATCACGACGCAGCCACTCCTCCCGTGGCCGCCGACGCATCACGACGCAGCCACTCCTCTGGGTCGACCCGGCGTTGGCGCAGGCCGCGGCTTTCCCTCTCCGCCACCACGCGCCAGTCGTCGTTCCGAGGCGCATCAGCCCGGCACTCGCGCGAGGCACGACTTCCCCACCCCGCCACTCCGCGCTGAGCGTTCGGCACGACGCAGACGCCAAGCGCGGCTTCCCCGCCCCACCACTCCGCGTCACCGCGATTCCCCGGTGGGTGCCTCAGCCCGGCGCGCCGGCGAGCGGCCAGGCCGCGGGGATGCGTTCGAGGATCCCGCCCGCGTACACGTCGTACAGATCGAGTGGCTTCAGATGCACGTACCCGATGTGGCAGTCGCAGATCTCGTTGGTGCACGGCCTCGGCGCCAGCCCGGCGCGCCAGCTGCCGTCGTAGAGGTTGCCGAGCGCGGCAGGGATGAAGTGGCACCGCCGAACCGTCCCGTCGCCCAGCACGGAGATGGCGGTCTCGCCCGCGTGGCACGGCTTTCCGAGCGACGCGTGCGGCCGGACGCTGTCGCCGAAGTGCGGGTCGATCTCGGTCCAGCGGCGCTCCTCCTCGGGGCTGTACTTGAAGCTCTCGGCCGCGTTCACCCACAGATAGACGGACGGCCGCAGCGCGGCGCGCAGGGCCACGGCGGCGGCATGGTGCTCCGGCAGCCCGACGACACCGACCGAGTACCGCTGGCCCAGCTCGTCGAGCCGGCGACAACGTGCCACGAAACGTTCCAGCGAGACCTGACCCGGGTGGTACGTCGCCCACAGCGCCGCCACCCCGGGCACGGCGTCGCGGAGCCAGTCGACCCGGGCGGCCAGGTTGGTCTGGATGGCCACCCGGCGTACGTGGGGCAGCCGCGACAGCCGGACGATCGCGTCCCTGTACCAGGATCGGGTCAGCCCCTCGCCCCACGGCGTGAACAGCACCGACAGCTCACGGTCGGTCGTCGCCGCCGCCCACCCGGCGAACCGCTCGAGTGCCGCCCGGTCCTCGCGCAGCAGCTCCGGCGGGTCGACCCGCTTGGCGAACGGGCAGTACGGGCAGTCGTAGTTGCAACTGGCCAACGGCCCCCGGTAGAGCACGGTCAACGCCCCGCCCCTCCCGCCTGACATGTCACCGGGCGCGGCTCCCGCACGCCCCTCGACCGAGCCGCCGGACGCCGCACCGACCGCGGCAGTGGTCACCCCTCCGACGGACCCGTGTGCGACGCCGGACGAGGGCAGCCCGAGAAACACCGGTGTACTCATCGCAGCACGTGTCCCGCCATCGCCGCCCGCACCGGCCCGGACACCAGCCAGGGCCCGATAGCGTCCGACCGCGCGAGCCCCTCCGCCGTCAGCCGGCCCAGGTCCTCCTCCAGCCATCCGCGCCGCACCAGCTCCGCCAGCTGCGGGAAGTCCTCGTGGTGCCGGGTGCCGAAGCGCGCCGCATATGCCGCGGCGTCCAGCCCCTCGGCCCGGAGCACGGACTTGAGCAGCCACCGCCGCCGCTGCTCGCGCTCGTCGAGGCGGAACCCGAACTCGGCGTACCGGAAGTCCTCGGCCGGCCGTGACAGGTAGTCGTCGATGACCGCCCGCACCTCGGTCACGCTGACCGCATAGTCGAACGAGTAGTGCAGATCCCGCGTGTACGACCGGGCGCCGCAGCCGAGCCCGACCATCCCGTCGTCCTGGCAGCTGTAGTCGGGGCCGTCGTCGGCCGGCACGTCGGCCCGGCGGAACTGGCGCATGGACTGCTGCACGTATCCGGCGTCCGTCAGCACCCGCACCGCGTGCCGGTAGAGCCCGAGGCGCTGCCCGTCCCAGTCGTCGAGCCCGTCGGTGCCGGTCCGCCGGCCGAGCCCGGTGAGCGGCCTCACGTACAGCGGGTAGAGGAACAGCTCCTCGGGCCGCCACCGCAGCGCCTGGTCGATCGAATACTGCCAGGTCTCGGGCGTCTGTCCCGGGATCCCGTAGATGAGGTCGATGTTGAGCACCGGCACGTCCGCCGCCCGGATCGTGTCCAGCGCCGCCACAACCTCCTGCACCTTCTGCGGCCGCACTGCCGCGCGCGCCTCGGCGTCGACGAAACTCTGCACGCCGATGCTGACGCGGGTCACCCCGTGCGCGGTGAGCACGGCGAGCCGGTCGGCGGTCGCGGTCGCCGGGGACGTCTCCACCCCCAGCGGTACGCCCCTCGCGCCGAGCGTGTCCTCGATGACCCCGAACATCTCCGTCAGCTCCGGCGCGGTCAGATACGTGGGTGTCCCGCCGCCGATGGCCAGCCGCGCGAACGACGCGTCGGGGGCCAGCGCCTCCCGCACCTCCATGGCCTGCCGTCCCAACTGCGCCAGGTAGGCGGTGACCTGATCCGCCGGCGGACGTGCCCGCGTGAACAGATTGCAGAAGCCGCACCGCATCTCACAGAACGGCACGTGCACGTACGCGAAGAGCGCATCCTGCCGCTCCCCGGCCCACACGTCCCGCAGCAGCGGCCGTGGCATCAGCTTCCGATAGGCGGTCTTGTGCGGATACGCGTACAGGTAGCCCTGGTACGGCGACTCGTCGAGGCTCATGCGCTCACCCCCGGCAGCACGAACTCCGCGTACGGCACTGTCCACACCGTCTCGTGCGCCACCCGGTGACCGGTGTGACCGTCCTCCCCGTAGAGCGTGCCGTGATCGGAGCACAGGATCACCTGACACGGCCTCCCACGCCCGGCCACGACGCCGAACAGCCGCGGCAGCACCGAGTCCACATACTCGAGGGCGGCAGCATGGCTTTTCAGGTCGTCGGCGGTCGCGCCCGGCAGATAATGACAGTTGGGCTGATGCAGGGCGGCGACGTTGACGAAGGTGAACAGCGGCCGCTCCGCGGGCAGGTCCGCGACGATCTTCTCCAACCAGTCGACCTGGGCGTCGAAGCAGTGGGGAGCCGTCACCCCGAACCCGCGCTCCCAGTGCGCCTCGGCGAAGAGGCCGGGCAGCACGCGGCCGAGCGGCGCCTCCGGGTTGAAGAACCCCACGCCGCCCAGGCAGACGGTGTGATAGCCCGCTGCCGCCAGCCCGGCCGGCAGATCCGCGGCGTCGAAGACATAGGTACGCGGCCCGCTCGACTCGCTCCCCCCGAAGCGCGCGGCGAAGAGGCGCTCGTGCGGCCCCGGTGTCACCGGCGTGGGCAGGAAGCCGGCGAAGAACGCGTGGTGGGCCGCATACGTGAAGCTCGCCGGCGTGTGCCGCCGTTCCCACCTGCCGCCGGGCAGCACCCGCGCGAGGGCCGGGGTCCGCCCCTGCGCCAGGCTCTCGACGGCCACGTCGTACCGAAGCGTGTCGAGCGTCACGAGGAGCAGGTCGTGGCTGCCGATCAGATCGCGCACAGCGGGCCCGCCGTTTCCCTCTGTCCGGCGGCCGATCGCGCCACCCACCGGTCGTAACGGCCGTCGGTGAGCGCGGCCAGCTCGTCCGCATACGTGTCCCGACCGTCGGCCAGCACTCCCGGCAGCAGGTCGCCGAACGCGTTGACCTCCGCCACCGCGTGCCGCCGCCACCCGGCGCCCAGCATCAGGTCCACGCCCATGTGCAGGCTGCGCGGGAAGCAGGCCGCCACGCCCTCACACGTCCGCATGGCAGCCGCCCACGCCTCCGGACCGGCGGCCGCCCGCACCGCCGCCACCTCGCCCCGCGCGTTGCCCAGGTGCAGGTTGGTCAGCGGGGTGCGGGACGTGCGCACCACGACATGCCGCGGCTGCCCCGCGATGACGACGACCCGCAGATCGAGCACCCGGTCGCCGAGGCCGGCCTTCGGGAACCAGCGCTCGACGTGCAGCCCGTCCGGGGCGAGCCGGTCCACCACGGCAGCGACCTCCGCCTCGCTGTCGTAACGGCGCACCCGCAAGCTGTTGAACAGCCGCCCGTCGGCCGCGATCTCGGCCGAGGTGACGGCCGACACCTGCGACCGGGAGACGGCCAGCGCCAGCACCCCCGAGGCCGACGACCCGAACGCGGGCTTGACGAACACCCGCCCCCAGCCGGCGTCCCGCAGCCCCGCCCGCAGCGACTCCCAGCCGTCCACAGCGGGCAGAGCCTCCGGCACCGGCACGCCGCTCTCGCGCAACAGGGCGTGACAGCGCCGCTTGTCACCCATCGTCAGCACGTCGCCGACCGGGTTGAGCATCGTGCCGCCGCCCGCTGCGATCCGCGCCAGCCCCGCCGCGAGCCCGCGGTGCGCCGCCGCCATCCCGACGATCTCCCCGTGGTCGGCGGCCCGCACGCCACCGTCCCGCGCGGAGGGGTCGGCTCCGAGGCCACGCAGGAGCACGTCCACCTCCGCGTCCTCCCCCGGCGAGTCGACGCGGACCAGGCGGCCCGGCCCCGGCACCGGCCCGCCGCGGAGCATGTCGCGCCAGGCGTGCACCTCGAGCTCGACGCCCGCGTCGCGGGCTGCCGCCGCAACCATGCGGACGCGCCTGTTTTCCGGGTTGCCCACGACGGCCAGGGAGGTCATTCCGCCACCGCGGTGTATCGGCCCCATTCCTCCTCCTTCTGCACCTCGGAGACGTCCACCCGGACGCCGGGCAGCTCCTGGGTCAGCCGCTCGGCGATCTCCGGGCTCATGAAGTGGTGGCGCAGCTGCAGGCCGTCGAGGTGGTCGAGCGGCTGCCCCGTCAGGAGCGCCTCGCCGCCGGCGTCGCCGAGCATGCCCAGGGAGAGATCCAGCTCACGCAGCCGGCCCACGACGGGGGCCGAGGCGAGCGCCCCCGCGATCTCGTCGGCATTCTCCGCATTGCGCAGGCCCAGGTAGGTCAGGGCCGGGAACACCCGGCCGGCGAGGATCGGCGCGAGGTCCTCCAGGGTGGCGCCACCCTCATAGTTCTCGACGCCGAGCCAGAGCTCCAGGTGCTCGAGCCGCGGGAAGTCGCACTCGCCCACCGCGCGGACGATCGCCGGCGGCAGGCCGCCGGACTGCAGGACCAGCTCCTTCAGCCGCTCGTGGCGCTGCGGCTCGAGGACCAGCCCTTGCGAGCCGCGGATCCACAGGCGCTCCAGCTTGGGCAAGGCCGCCAGCAACGGCCCGTAGTCGCCCTGGTTGATCCAGGAGATCTCACACTCCTCGAACGTCATCTCGCCGACGAACAGCGATCGCAGCCGGCCCAGCCGCGAGGCGTGCCGGATGATCAGGTCGAGCGGCGGAGCCTCCTCGAAGGCCTCGCTCCACTCGCCGAGCACCAGCGCGACCGGACCGCCCGGGCCGGCGCGCTCCAGCACCCGCTCGAACGCGGCCTCGAAGTCCGAGGAAGGCGCGTCGGAACCCGCCTCTACGCGCCAGGCCACCGCGGTGGGATCCGCGGGGGCCGGATCGGCGTCCCAGGCCACGATCGACAGGCCGGCAAAGGTCTCCAGGTGCGACGAGATGGTCAACGGTCTCTCCTTCGAGGCGTCGGATGGCAGGCACCGTAGCAGCGGGAGCCGACACTTTTCGCCTTGCCGAAACGGGCTGGGGATAATACGCTGGGTAACAATACAACTGTATTGGAAGGCGGTGGACGCGGTGCGACGACTGGTGACGGCCGAGGTCGCAATGTGGCGCAACCTGTACCGGTGGGCGCTGCGCCGGCCCCGGGGCCCCGGCGCGGGCGAGCAGGAGTTCGGCTACCTCGGCGTGGTGCGGCCGATCCTCGGCTTCCTCATCGGGCTGTCCGCCGTCGAGATCCCCGTCTTCGACCTGATCGTCGTGCACGTCGTGCCGTGGCGGCCGGCCCGCTGGATCGTCCTCGGGCTGGGCGCCTGGGGACTGTTGTGGATGATCGGGCTCTACGCGGGCTTCAAGATCCACCCGCACGTCGTGACTCGCGACGCTTTGCGCGTACGCGTGGGTCATGGGGTTGATCTGCTGGCGCCGTGGGCGGACGTCGCGAGCGTGACCAAGCGCTATCGCTCCCTGCCGTCCAGTAGACCCGTGCAGCATGAGGACGGGGCCCTGCATCTGGTCGTGGCCAGTCAGACGAGCGTCGACATCCGGCTGCACGAAGCCGCGACGCTCATCACAGGACAGGAGCCGACGAGCGAGCTACGCCTGTACGCGGACGATGCGGACGGCCTCGTCGCAGCGGCCCGCGAGCGGCTGTCCGACACGGCGCGCTCGTCCGCCGCCCAGCGCGCCGAGCCGTGACATCATCGGCGCCATGCCCCGCAGGACGGACCATCAGGAGAGGCGGGCGCTCATCGCCGACGCCTTGATGCGCGTCGCGGCCGAGCGCGGCCTGGAGGAGGTCAGCCTCCGGCACATCGCCGCGGAGGCGGGCGTGTCGCTCGGCATGGTGCAGCACTACTTCCGCACGAAAGCGGAGATGATGCTCTTCGCGATGGCCGCCGTGCGCGAGCGCGGTGAGGCTCGCGTCTCGGCCGCCGTCGCCGCCCTGGGCGACAACCCGGCGCCGCGTGACCTGCTGCGCACGATCATCACGACGGTGCTGCCGCTGAGCGACGAGGCACGCTCCGACGGCAAGGTCGCGCTGGCATTCCTGGCCTATTCGGCCGTACGCCCGGAGGCCGCCGCCGCGCTGCACCTCGACACCACGCAACTCCTGGCTCACGTTGCGTCCATGATCCCCACCCAGCGCCCCGAGCAGGACGCCGCCGGCCTTTTAGCGATCATGGAAGGCCTGGGTGTATATCTTCTCGGCGGCCACTACTCGCCGGAGCAGGCGCTGGCGGCCCTCGATGCGTATCTTGACAAAATCTACAGTGGAACGATCTCGAAGGTGTCCCCATGACCGTGGGTTTTCTCGGGCTCGGCCTGATGGGGCAGCCGATGGCGAGCAACCTGGCCCGCGCCGGCACACCGCTGACGGTCTGGAACCGCACACCCGACCGCTGCGAGCCGCTGCGAGCCCTGGGCGCCGCCGTCGCCGCCACGCCTGCCGAGGTCGTCGCCGCCGCCGACATCACGCTCATGATGCTCGCCCACCCCGAGGCGATCGATGCCGTCCTCGCCACCGTGCCGGAGCTCACCGGCCGGACGCTCGTGCACATGGGCACCAGCTCGCCCCGCTACTCCCAGCGGCTGGGCGAGCGCATCCGGGAGGCCGGCGGCCGCTACGTCGAGGCACCCGTGTCGGGCTCCCGCCGCCCGGCCGAGGAGGGGCAGCTGGTGGCGATGCTGGCCGGCGACCCGGCGGATGTGGCACGCGTCCGCCCGGTGCTCGCGCCGATGTGCCGCGAGACGGTGGAGTGCGGCCCGGTCCCGCAGGGCCTGCTGATGAAGCTCGCCGTGAACATCTTCCTCATCACCACGGTCACCGGCCTGGCCGAGGCCTGGCACTTCGCCGAGCAGCACGGCCTCGACACCGGCACGTTCGCCGCCGTGCTGGACGCCGGGCAGATGGCCAGCCCCATCTCCCGCGTCAAGGTCGCCAAGCTCCTCGCGGGCGACCTCTCGCCGCAGGCCGCCCTGGCCGACGTCCTGGAGAACAACCGCCTCATCGCCGACGAGGCGCACGCGCGCGGCACGTCGGTTCCGCTGCTCGACGTTTGCCACGCCCTCTACCGGGAAGCAGTCGATCTCGGCCACGGCCGCGAGGACATGGCCGCCGTGATCCGCGCCCTCGAGGCGCGGACGAAGTAGGGGCTCTCCGGCTTTTCGCTGCTGGCCGGGGCCTCCGCGGTTAGGCTGAGCGCTGGGTTGTTTGTCCCTTGGTGAGGTGCGCGTGGAGCAACCGGTTGAGGTGGACGTCGTCATCGTCGGCGGCGGTCTCGCCGGGCTCGCCGCTGCCCGCAGGCTGGACCGTGCCGGCGTCGAGTGGCTGCTCGTCGAGGCCTCCGACCGGCTCGGCGGCCGGGTCGCCACCGACGTCGTGGACGGCTGGCACCTGGACCGCGGCTTCCAGGTGCTCAACACGGCATACCCCCGCGTGCCCGCGCTCGTCGACATCGACGCGCTGGACATGCGCTGGTTCACCTCGGGCGTCCTGGTCCGCCGGGGCGGCAAGCTGCACCGGCTGGAGCACCCGCTGCGCCAGCCCCGCACCGCCCCGCAGACCCTCACCAGCAACGTCGGCTCCCTCGCCGACCGGCTGAGGTTCGCCGCCCTGGCGACGCGGTGCGCCACCTACCCGCCGGCGCGCCTCCTCGACGCCCCGGAGATGACCACCCAGCAGGCCCTGCGCAAGGCCGGCCTGTCCCACCGCATGATCGAGGAAGTCCTGCGCCCCTTCCTCTCGGGCGTCTTCGCCGACCGCTCCCTCGACACGTCGAGCCACGTCCTGGCGATGGTGCTGCGCTCCTTCGCCCGCGGCCGGATCGGCGTGCCCGCCAACGGCATGGGGACCCTCCCCGCCGCAATCGCCGGCCCCCTGCCGTTCCCGCAGGTCCTGGTGAACGCCCCGGTCCTCTCGCTCGGCCCGGGCATGGTCGTCACCGAGGGCGGCGAGATCCGCTGCCGTGCCGTCATCGTCGCCACGGACCCGGTCACCGCCTCCCGCCTGCTGCCCGCGCTCCCGAAGCCCGACATGCGCGGCCTCACCACGTACTACTTCGGCGCGGACCAAGCCCCCCTCGCCGAGCCGACCCTCGTCCTCGACGGCGACCGCCGCGAGATCGTCGCCAACACGGTCGTCCTCTCCAACGCAGCCCCCGAGTACGCCCCGGCGGGCAAGAGCCTGATCTCAGCCTCGACGGTCGGCGTCGCCGCCCCCTCCGGAGCCTCGGAAACGGTGATGCGAGTCGAGCTCGCCCGCCTCTACGGCGTCCCCACCGACGACTGGCAGCTCCTCGACATCGTCCCGATCCCGAACGCCCTCCCCGCCGCCCCGGTCCCCCAGTTCCGCCTCCGCAAGCCGGTCGCCCTGGGCAACGGCCTCTTCGTCGCCGGCGACCACCGCGACAGCCCCTCCATCCAGGGCGCCCTGGCCAGCGGCTGGCGCACGGCCGGCGAGGCCCTGTCCTCCCTCGGAGCCCTGGTCGGCAGCAAGCGCCCCGCCTGACCGCCGCTCAGCGCGCCACCGCAAGCCTTCTGCAGGCCGTGGCCCCGGCCCGGCGCACGCGGTTTCCCGCTCGCCGAAGGAAGCTCTCGCGGCCCCTCTATCCCGAGGACGCCTCATGTGCGCGCTTGGCCGCCTCGATCACGGGTAAAAGTGACCTCATGACCCAAGCCACCCCGGACCCCGAACCCACGCCCGGCAACCCCGACGAAGACCACCCCGCCCAGGAAGCCCACGGCGGCAGCATGGCCCCCGGCCTGGTCGACGACACCGGCAACCCGGTCCCGCAAGACCCACCCGCGGACGACGATGAGTAGATCGCTGGCCTACCCTCGACGACACGGGATAGTATCGCCGCCGGTGTACGGGGCGGTAGCTCAGTGGGTTAGAGCAGGGGACTCATAATCCCTCGGTCGCGGGTTCGAGTCCCGCCCGCCCCACCTCTTCGACCTCCCGGCAAGTTCTTCCCGCATCATCGCCGGCGTGAACCTTGGGACGGGATGGCAACACCACGCGCCCAAACAGCCGTTTCCTAGACCCGGTTGAAGGCCGAGCCCGACCGAGGGCTCCGCAGCGAGCTCGGATGGACTCGGTCACTGCTCGAACGGCAGTTGAGCGATGGTGGACACGGTGCAGGAGCCTCCGCACGGCGGATTCACTAGATGCCTGGGGGAGATGCTGTCAGGACTTTCCGTACCTTCGGCCATCCGTCCGGCATCCGCATTCTGGATCTCGTACATCTGGGCGGAGCGCGGGCTGACGATCGTCCGGCGGGATGTGGACGGTGAATGTGACTGTTGCGTCGTCCAGGGTCAGATTCCTTCGCGGTAATACTCACTCTGACCGTTGACGTTGTGGACTCGCATCACGAACCAGTATGAGTAACCGACCCGGGGTGGCCGGTACCGTGTCGCATTGACCAAGACTTGCAGTCGGTCGGCGGTGAGATGGATCGGTGGCCCGGCGTAGGCTGGAGCAACAGGAGTGGTGGTCGGCGGCGCGAACGCGCCGGTCGTAGACGGTGACGTAGTTGTCGCCGACGCGACCTCCAGCTTGCCGTCGTCTTTTGCTGCTATTGCGGAAAAGCCGGTGTTATGGCACCGGCCACAGTGACCATGGCAACCTTCACCGCGGGGGACGAGTGCTGCGCACGGTCACCTTCTGGACGATCAGACATGCGTGGAGTATTGCGACATACGGGCTCGTCGTCTGGAGACCGTACGAGTGGCACGCCCGTTCGACGACACTCTAGAGGGCCGAGCGAGCGGCGGTCAGCTGAGTGACGGGACCGGCGCGGCGAGCCAGGCGACGGTCATTGAACCCGGCCTCTCCATCCGGCGATGGCTCACACGATCCACCACCGCGAGTGAAGACGACACGAGTGTCTTTTACATTCTTGCCCGGCAGAAAGCGCGACCAAGTCAGTGGCCGATCTTGTCGAAGGTCCCGGCGAATACGCGCAGCGAAACGGCCGGGGCTCGATTGCTCACCTGGTGAGAGCAATCGAGCCCCGGCCACAATGTCCGAGCGCAAGGCCTCCGGACCTCACATGGGACGCATTATCAAAGGTGCTACATGGTCGCCCGCAGGCTCACCGACAACCACCGATAGCGTCTCAGCCGCTTTCGTGATCGCGAGTCGTCTCATCGGCTAGGGAATCACCCCAAGTCGCGCGCAAGTCAGCGCAGTCGATGACGATGACGCCGCCGGTCATTCTTATCTCATGACGACAGCCCTGGCCGTTCGGGACGATCTCATCGAGCTGAACACTTCCCAGCCGTCGACTTTCGGGCCAGACTCGCGCGGTGGAATGCCACTCCTCCACCTCCACGGCAAATTCCCGCACGTCGTCATAGAGGATCGTCAGCGGCTCACTGTGCTTGAAACGATTCGGCCCGAATTCAATCACAGCAGCCATCCGACCTTCCCCGGCCTCTCGTAGAGTCATGGCGCCCAGGGTCAGGTCCTTGACGCATCGAGAAGCGGTGAAGTCGTAATGATCGACGTCTGCGGCGAAGGCTCGGGCCCCGGCCGGCAGCCGTGGCAACAAATCCCCGAGTGCTTTGAGGTAGGGCTCTGGGTCGAGCGTTGTTGCCTGCCACGTGCCCTGATCCGATTCGATGCGGACGAACTGCATCAGCATCCGCCGCCGGTCGATCCGATCATCGGCCGCTTCCAGGAGTCGCCCTTGACACTTGCCTTGGGCGGCAGTTGTCCGATCTTCCGCATCTGATCCACCGCGATTCCCTTCAGCCTGTTGTGCACCTGACTCGGCACATCGACATCGGCTGCGAGCTTTCTGTGCTTGTTGAAGAACCCGTTGCTTCCGTACAGGCCCACCTCGGTTCCCCGATGGTAGACGTGGATCTCGAACGACGCCTGTCCACGGACGTTGAACTGGTCCATCCGGGCCGTGTAGTCACCATAGAGCCGGATGTTGTCCTGAAGGCCACCGCCGTCGTTGTGCACCAGGACAGGGGTGTTGCCTGCAAGCACGTAGTAGGTGTGGATGTCGGCAACGGTGAGGTTGTACATCCAGCGGGTGCCTACGTACGAACGGATGCCGGCCACCGGGAAGAGGGAGCCGTCCGTGGAGAGCAATCTGCTCTCGGATGTCAGCTGGCCCGCGTTCACCCACGCGTCCACGGCTTCGTCCCAGAAGAGGTGCTCCGGGGTCGTGCGGACGACTATCCGCTTGCCGTCGGACGTCCGGACTGTCAGGTCGGTGAGGGCGAGATCGTCGTTGACGTGCTTGACCGTTACTTCGCGGGCTTCGGTCTTGCCGGTTTCGGGGTCGGTGGCGAGGACTTCGTCGCCGACCTCGATGTCGCCGATCTTCTTGGTGGTGCCGTCGGCCATCAGCACCAGGGTTTCGGGGCTGAAGCTGTTCCGGCCGCAGCCGCCGACCGCTCCCGCGATGTTCTTGCGGGCCCTGCCGACCGACATCGGGCCGAGGGTGTGCATGGTGCCGTCGCCGCCCAGGGACAGGAGGCCCGTCCACTGGTGGAAGGTCATGACCATCTTCCACCAGGAGAGGGTCTGTTCCTCCTCACCGCGTAGCTGGAGGTAGCTGTTCGCCCAGGCCAGGTAGATGCCGTTCAGCGTGTTCGTGGCGTCGTCCTGGTAGTCCAGTGCGACGGGGGCGTCGGCGGCCACCGGGTGGTCGCCCTTGTAGGCGTCGAGGGCCGCGGCCATCTCGGCCGCGTTCACGACGGCGGGCGACTGGATTTTGATGACGACCTTGTTGATGCGGTCGCCGCCGGAGCCGCCGTAGTTGCTTTCGTACTCGGTGCCGTTGCTGTAGGTGACCGTCTTGGACTTGTAGCCGCCCTCGTTGCCCGGGGGCGGGCCGGCGACGCCCGGGTCTTCGTGGCCGCTGCAGGCACCGGGCCCGCCGACCTCGCCGCCGCTGCAGCCGGCGGAGCCCATTGTCTCGCCGGTCGGGTCGGAGAAGGTGATCGGGCTGTTGTTGGAGTAGGAGTAGCCGTTCCACTGCTGCGGATCCATCAGGTCCTGCACCGGGTCCACCGAGAGGAACCGGCCCAGCAGCGGGTCGTAGACCCGGGCGCCGACGTTGGTCAGGCCGCTGGCGTCGACGTCGCCGCCGACGAAGCCCTTCGCCGTCGGCCACTGCACGGCGTCGCCGCGGCTCTCGCCGTACGGCCGCTGCCGGCGGATGGTGACCTTCTGGGTGGAGGCGTTGACGGTGATCGCCTGGGTGCCCTGGTGATCACTGAACAGCCAGCTCAACGACTGTGCCGCCGGCGTACGCGTGGCGACCTGCGAGTTCCCGAAGGAGTAGTTGCGGGTGGCCGTTGCCGAACCGCCGGCCGGGACCTTGACCTCCTGGCCCGGCAGGTAGAGCGTCGTGCCGGTCTTGTCGCGGTGGACCAGCCGGCCGCCCTCGGGGTCGTAGACGTTCGACGTGGTGACCGTGCCGTTCTCGGCGATCGTCGCCTGCTTGCCCTCGCTGTCCCAGGTCAGGGTCTGCCCGGGGCGGGTGAGGGTGTTGCCGGACGCGTCATAGGTGTACGCGGCCGTGGTCGGCGTGGTCTGGCCCGGCGCGATCGTCGACGTCGCCGTGACCGCGTGCGGGCGGACAACTCCGGCGCCCGGGGTGGGGACCGTGTAGCTGGTGGTCTTGTCCCCCGTGCTGAAGTGCTCGACCTGCTTGGTGCGGTTGCCGAGCGTGTCGATCGTCCAGTCCGTCCAGTACGGAGCCGCGCCGCCCAGGTTGGCGACACTGGGCGCAGTCGCACAGTTCACGCCCGCCTTGGGCGTCCACGCCGAGGTGAGGCGCAGCAGGGCGTCGTACCCGAAGCACTGGTTGTCGGCGGTGCCGACCTCCGGGGTGTCGCTGATGGAGTTGAGGTTGCCGTTGTTCTCCCAGTTGTAGACGCGGTCCGACACCGTGCCGGTCGAGCTCTCCGGCTTCACCTTCACCTGGTTGACCCGGCGCGTGTCGTGCTCGTACGCGACGGACTGCTGGGTGTAGACGCCACCCGCCGTCTTCAGCGTGGTGACGGTCGGCTCGCCGAAGGCGCTGTAGTCCTGCAGGGCCACGTACGACCCCACCGTCGACAGGTTGGTGTCGAGCCCCGTCGGCAGGCCCGAGGTGCCGTCGTACTTGGTCGTGACCGTCTCGGTGACCAGGCCACCCGCCGCCGGGTAGGTCATGGCGACCGGGGCGCCGGTGTACTCCGAGTAGGTGTAGCCGTAGACGTACGAGCCGGCCAGGCCCGTCTCCGAGGCGGGGACGACGTACTGCTCGCCCGAGACGTCGTAGCGCTGGGTGAAGCCGCGCGCCTGCCACTTGAACTGGTTGCCGTTGTCGTAGCGGACCGACTCGGTCATCTGGCCCTTGAGCGGCACCCCGGTGTAGAGCTTGTCGTACGTCCAGGTGACGCGCCGGTTGGCGTCCGACGCCGAGGTGTCGTAGGTCGCGGTCATGCGACCCAGCCCGTCGTACGTGAACCAGAGTTTCTTGCCGCGCGCGTCCGTCGTCGACTCGACGTCGTCGTAGGCCGTGTAGGTCGAGGTCGTGGTGCCCTTGTCGGGGTCCCTGCTCTCGATCTGGCGGCCCAGGACGTCGTACTTGAACGTCCACTGGTCGCCGGACGAGTCCTTGACCGAGCTGAGCTTGTCGCGGGCGTCGTAGGCGTACGTGGTGGTCAGGTGCGCCCCGGAGGAGGCCCCCGGCGTGGTGTACTGCCAGGCCTCGGTGGTCCGGCCCTGGGCGTCGACGACCGTCGTGGTGGAGGTGCCCCCCTTCGGCGGGACGACCGTCGTACGGTCGCCCTCGTAGGTGGTGCTGGTGCGCCACCGCTCGACGATGTTGGTCACGCCGTCGCCGGCCCGGTACGCCGTGGCGGTCACCCGGTCGGCCTGGTCGTAGTAGTTGAGGTTCTGGCTGGGCACCGACCACTCCGGTGTCCAGTAGAGCGTGCCGGCCGGGTCGCCCTTCTCGGCGTGGGCTCCGTACGTCATCTCCACGCGCCCGTGCGAGTCGTGGATCGTGTCCGTCACGACCCGGCCGCCGCCGACCGCCTCGGTCTGCGTCTGCCTCGGCCGGAGCAGGGCGTCGTAGATGTCGTACTTGATGTCGGTCGTGCCACCCGAGTTCAGCGCCTCGGTCTTCACGTACGGATAAGAGGTCCGCGCCGTGTCGTAGTAGTAGGTGAACCGGGACGACGGCTGGGATTCGTGCCCGGTCCTCGTCCACCCGATGTCCCAGGTGGCGATGGTGCGGCCGAGCGCGTCGTACGCAGCCTCGGACACCCTGCCGTTCGGGTCGGTGACCTTCTCGGGCAGCTGCAGCGCGAGGTTCAGGTTCGTGGTGGTGGTCCAGCCCAGCTGGTTGGTGTCGGCCCGGCTGGTCGGCAGGCCGGCGGCAGGAGTCAGCACGGTGGTGACGGTGTTGCCGCGCTTGTCGGTGGTCGTGACCTGCCGGCCGTACGCGTCGAAGGTCGTCTTCGCCGTGGTCTGCCATTCGGTGCCGCCCGAGGCGGTCCAGTTCTTCAGCGAGTCGGCGCGGGTCAGGTCGCCGTGGACGGGCGCCGTCGAGGAGCTGGTCGCGCCGTCGTAGTAGCTGACGCTGTCCGACAGCATCTGGTCGGCCGAGGCCGGGGCGGTGGCGCACGGCAGCGCCTTGACCGTCACCTGCTTCACCGTGGTGAGCAGGTTCTTGGCGGTGTTGCGGTTGTACGACGTCGTGGTGCACTTCTCGTCGCCGGACTTGGCGGTGTCGCCGTTGTCCTGCACCGTCACCGGCAGGCCGTAATCGTCGTACGTCGTGGCAGTGCTCGTCGTGCGCCAGCCGCGAGCACCGTCGACGCCGAGGGCCGTCGCCTTGTACGTCGCCTTGGTCGCCACGTAGCGGGCCGTGACCGTGTCGCCGTTGATGGTGCGCGAGGCGGTCGGATCGGAGCGCCACGGGACCGTGACCGTCTTGCTGACCGGCTTGTCCTCGGAGCCGTTGTAGACCACGGTCTCCCGGGCCATGCCGGCGAACTGGTCCTCGTCGTAGACGGTCTCGGAGCCCAGCGACGCGTCCACGGTCACCGTGCGGGTACCGCCGCTGGGAGCCGCCTTGTCGCCGTGCATGCCACGCAGGTACGTCGTCTTGGTCAGCGTCTTCGCCTCGTTGCCGACCTTGGTGAGCACGGTGGCGTACCCGCGGAACTGGTCCCAGGTCTTGCGCTTCGGCTTGGTCAGCCCGTCG
Organism: Actinoplanes oryzae; assembly: GCF_030757795.1. GTDB lineage: Bacteria > Actinomycetota > Actinomycetes > Mycobacteriales > Micromonosporaceae > Actinoplanes. Next base: position 20,088 of record NZ_JAUQWH010000063.1, on the reverse strand, counting down.
TCGTCGCTGTAGTGCCAGGCGGGCGTGCCCTGGTACGTGTACTCGGTGACCACGTTCGGCGCCTGATGGCCGTCGGCGAGCTGGGTGTCCGTCTGGATCACCTTCGTGACGACGTACTTGTGCCACCACTCGGTGATGTCCGCGCCGTCCGGGTCGTACGGGTCGGCGTCCACCACCGGGTAGCAGAGCCGCGTGTTGTTCTGCGGCGACGAGGGCAGATCACCGCTCGTGCAGTCCGGCAGCGAGTAGGTCACCTGGATCTGCGACCCGGTCTCGGTGATGATGCTGCTCAGCCGCTGCCAGTTGTTGGTGGTGTTGGTCTTGGTGAGCACCCGGTTGGGCAGCGCGACCGGCTCGAAGGTCACCGGCGGCAGCGTGACCGTGCCGCCGGCCAGGCCGGAGTGCACGATCTCCTTGAGCCACAGGCCGCCCTTCTGCCCGTCGCCGGGCGAGGGGAAGGAGTGGGTGAAGGTGTACGAGTCGACGTTCTGCCAGGCGGCCGGGGACTTGGTGGTGTCCCAGACCCGCGTGGTGATCTTCGCCAGGCGCTTGGTGCTCCAGAAGGTGGGCACCATGCTGTCGCACTCGGTCGCCGTCGACTTGCACTCCTGGTCCCAGGGGGTGTCCGGCCAGTGCGAGCCGTCGTGCGTGGTGCAGTCGCTCAGGCACCGGTCGGCGCGGTCGAAGACGACCTGCGCCTGCGCGGTGACCGAGCGGTCCGAGGCGCCGCGGTCCCAGGTGCCGTAGTCGATGCGGGCGAGCGAGCCGCCACGTACGTAGGAGGTGTTCTTCGACTGATCGGCCTCGGCGCCGTACTGGTTGGTCTCCTTGTCGTACCAGAAGGAGATCGTGTTGCCGTGGGTGTCGATCGCGTAGTCGACGTTCCAGCGCCACGCCTGGGCGAGGTCGGAGTCCGCGAACTTGTCGGCGTGACCGGGCTCGCCCGCGTGGTTGCCGTAGACCGGCACCGTCCAGGCCGAGTTCGTGTCACTGCTCTGGCCGGTCAGCTTGTTGAGGCCGAAGAAGTACTGGGTGCCGTCGGTCGTGGTGACCTTCCAGTACTCGCCGTCGTTGTCACCGTTGGTCGCGCCGGTGAGCCGCTCGATCTTCGAGCCGTCCTCGGAGCGGGCGTGCCAGCCCTTGCCCTCCTCGTAGACCAGCTCGGAACTGCTGCCCCCGAGCGACAGTGTGGCGTTCTGCGAGCGCCAGCACAGGTCGCCGGTGTACTCCGGGTTGTTCGGAGAGCCGGACTCGTCCTCGTCGCAGGGCACGTACCGGCGCTCGATGAAGCCGGGCGAATACTCGAAGCCCTCGCCGATCCACGACGGCTGGTTGTTCGTGGCCGAGGAGCGCCCGTCCACGCTCGACGAGGAGTAGTCGAGGCTGATCTGCGGCTCCGGGCCGCCCAGCGCGGTCGGCATCTTGACCGGGTACGACCAGGAGAAGTCACCCGTCGAGCCGCCCGAGGACCAGGTCGACGACGAGGCCAGCGGCGTAGCGCCGAAGTCACCGGAGTCACCGGCCGGTGCTGCCGCGAGGGCCACCACCGAGGCGGCGGTCGTCGTCGCGGTGACGGCCTTCTGCGCCTCGTCGTTGGTCGACGGCAGCGGTGTGGCCGAACAGCCGGCCTTGTCCGGCGTGGTCAGGGCGCACTCCGGCAGCGACCACAGGCGCAGCCGGGACGACCAGCCACCGCCGTAGGCGTACTGGAACTTCGAGTAGTCGACGGTCAGCGCGGCCGGTCCGGAGACCCGGGCCACGACGCCGGCGCGATAGCGCTCCGGCAGCTTCGCCCGGTCCAGGACCACGGCTGCCGGTGCGGCGTCGGCTGCGGCGCTGCGGGCACCCTTGGGCTTCGCCACGGGGAGCGAGCTGCCTGCCGCCGGCCACTGCGGCGCGGGCAACGTCAGATCCGGTACGTCCGCCGCCTTGCGGGCGACGGCGCGTACCTCGTGACCGTCGTCGCCGAGCGGCACCTGCTGGGCCTTCAGCGGTCCGCTCGGTTTCGGCGGCTCGGCGAGGGCCGGTGGCACGGCCAGCGTGCCGCCGACCAGGATTCCGGTCGCCGCGGCGGCGATCAGTGTGCGTATGCGGTTCATCCCTGTCCCTGGCCGGCTCATGCGGCCTGCTCGTCGTAGAGGTTCTCGATCCGGGCGCTGGTCAGGGCACCCTGGTAGAGGCGGATGTCGTCGATGCCGCCGCGCCACGGGCTGACCATGGCGGGGCTGGTGTTGTCCGCGCTCCAGATGCCGCTGCCGACGACCAGCGGGCCGTTCGCCTGCCAGGCGGTGGTCCACGAGCCGTTGACCGCCCACTTGCCGTTGACGTACAGGCGGATCTGCTTGCGCCCGGCGTCGTAGACCATGACCAGGTGGGTGAAGGAGCCCTCGTCGTCGACATCGAGGGCGGTGGGGGCGATCACGTGGCCGTAGGTCTCGCCCAGGTCCGAGTCCGCGGACACCGTCATCACCTCGAACCGCTTCGCGGTGACGCCGTCGATGGTGGAATCGCGCGTCTGCAGGTAGAAGGGCGCCTGCTCGACGCCGGTGGGCGCGAGGGCGGTCATGGTGGTCGCCAGCGAGTCGACGTGGACCCACATCGACACGGAGAACGACTGGTCGGACCTCAGCACCGGCGCGTCCTGCCAGGTCGCGGGCTGGCCGGCGGCCGCCGTGTTCTTCCGGGTGGAGCCGTACTCGCGGGTGACCTTGCCGTAGAAGACGTCGCTCGGGTCGTCGTAGAGCAGCTGCCGGTCGTCCAGGTCGAGGTAGTTGCCCCGCGCACCGGAGGCGATGTCAGCGCCCTGGGTCAGCCGCAGCTCGCGGCTCCACGCGGCACCGTCCGGCGCCGAGCAGGTGTCCGCGATGGTCGGGTCGTAGCACGGCACGGCGGCCGAGAAGTCGTACCGGCCGATCTCGATCGGTTCGAGGATGCCGGGTTCGTTGACGCCGCCCGAGCCCGGGTCGGAGGCGCGCATGCCGACGAAGTCCTGCTCGACGATGGTCCGGTCGAAGACCTGGACGTCCGCCACCGCGCCGATCAGGCCGTCGGTCCAGGCGGTGCTGGTGATCCGGCGGTTGCCGATCCGGAACTTGCCGGTGGAGCTCCACGGCGTGGACGCCGTGGCCTCGCTGCGCAGGGTGCCGTCCACCCAGACGCGCACCTTCTTCTCCGCGGCGTCGAAGACCCCGGCGACGTGCGTCCAGCGCCCCTTCTCCGCGGTGTTGACGGCGCAGGCGGAGGGCCCGGCGGTGTTGCTGTCCGTGTCCGCGGCGCGCATCCCGAAGCAGAACGACTTGTCGGCGACGCCGTCACCGTTGCGGTCGTCACTGCGGTACTGCAGCTGGAAGTTGGCCACGTGGTCGCCGTCCTGCGACGCGATCGTGCGGTACCCGGTGACGTCGTCCAGGCGCACCCAGGCGGCCACCGCGAAGCTCTTGGTCGTGTCGACCACGGCGGTCGGGGTGGTCAGCACCCCGTTGTTGTTGAACGTCGCCTGGCTGCCGCCGACGAGCCGCTGCTTGTCGGTCCACGTCACGTTCACCGGGGTCTCCAGCGAGGCGTCGGCCCGCTGGAAGGAGGCGGGTGCGGCGGGGAGTGCCGGCTGGGCGTCCTTGAGCTCCGAGCCCGCCTCGATGCCCGGGTACGTCTCCAGGCCCCAGCGGGCGATGGCCGGCGACGGCCGGGCCACGGAGAAGGTCAGGGAGCCGTCGCCCTCGTTGAGGGTGCTGTCGATCGCCTGCAGGTGCAGGACGTTCTCGCCGTACCGGGGAGCGGTCAGGGTGACCACGGCGGCCTTGCCGGTCACGCCGGAGATCGTCCCCGCGGTCACCTCGTTGAGCACGGCCTCGTTCCAGCCGTAGCGGAACTTCGTGACATCGGTCGCGGTCGACTGGATGCGGAAGGTGCCCGGCTTGCCCGGGCCGGAGGGCGCCGACAGCATCACGGCGGTCACCGGCGGGTCGGCGGTGTCGATCCGGAAGTAGCAGTAGTCGGACCAGTCGCCGCTGATCGCGTAGGGCGCCGGGTCGGTGCCGCGCACGCGCAGCGCGTACAGGCCGCCGTTGACCCCTTCGGTGACCCGTTCGCTGGCGTCGCGGGTGTTGGCCGGGGTGCCGCTGGTGACCGGCGAGGGCAGCTTGGTCCAGCCGCTGTCCTGCACCCGGAACCACTCCCAGGTGCTCTTCAGCGCCTGGCTGCCGTCGGCGTCCGGCATGACCGCCGAGAACCAGGGGTTGGTGATGCCGATGCTGATCGTCGTGCTGCGGCAGGCGATGCCGGCCACCTGCACCGAGTACGGCTTCCCGGGGATCGCGTCGACGTCGGCGATCAGCTTGGCGTCGTTCGGGAAGAACTTCTTCCACCGGGTCTTGTCGCTCTCGTAGCCCTGGTCCTCGTTGCCCGCGCTGAAGGCGATCGTGACCGTCGAGGCGCCCTTGTCGGCCACGCTGCCCAGCAGGCTGGTGACGGCCGAGCCGGTGAAGTTGACGGTCATGTCGGGCTGCGGCGAGTCGGAGCAACCGGCGCCCTCGTTCGCGTGCGACTCCGCCGACGACAGGTGCTTGAGGAACGGGCTCGACGACTTCCACGGGTTGCGCGGCGTTTTCGAGATCGGACTCGCGCTGAACATGTGCGTCCAGGTGTTGTCGCACGAGTACGAGTGGTCGACCTTCATCTGCACGTAGGCCGACTCGACGTGCCTGCCCTTGAGCTCGGCGGTCGGGAACTCGAAGTAGGAGCGGTAGATCCGCCCGTCGGGGTCCATGCCGACCCGGGCCCGGGAGACGTCGGTGTTGTTCGTGTTGTTGTTCGTCGAGTAGGCCCAGCGGGTCTTGCCCTTGCTCCAGGCCGGGTCGATGAAGACCGGGTAGGCGGCGTTCGCGGCCAGCAGCTTCGCGTCCGGCCGCAGCACCAGGTCGCCGCCCTCGATGCCGGTGGCGACCGGCGCCACCGTGGCGAGGTCGGCCGGTGCGGCCGCCGACGAGGACTCGACGGCCGCGCGGGCGGCCTTCTGCTTCGCGGCCGCCGTGGCCGGCTTCGGCGAATCCCACATCGCCGGCGCGGGCGCGGAGGCGATCAGCGTGTCGCCGGCGACCGCCTGCAGCGCGCCGCCGGTCGTACGGCGCAGCGTCGCGTCACCGCCGACGGCGAAGGTGATCTCCCGCAGCTCGGGGTTCTTCGCGGCCTCCGCGGTCTTCACCTTCAGCACGTGCGAGAAGCCGTCCTCCGTCGCGCGCACCGCGAGGTCCACGCCGGGAAGCACCTCGGGATAGGTCGCGGTGTCCCCGCTGACCTGCGGCTCGGGCAGCTCGCCGCCGGGCCAGGAGAGGCTGAGCCGCTGCCCGGCCTCGGTCATCGTCACCAACGGCCCGGAGCCACCGGCCGAGAAGCGCAGGTCGGCGGTGGAGACGCGGGGACGCAGGCCGTCGCCGGACCGTACCAGCGTGGTGTCGACATCGGACCAGGAGCCGTCCGCGTGCTGGACGCGCTCGGGCACCACACCCGACTCGTAGGTGAGCCGGCCGGACGGCTCGGCGAAGACCTGGCTGTACTCGGTGCGCTCGGGGAGCACCTCGACGCGGTCGCCGGACTCCCGGGCAAGCCGCAGGGCGGTGGCTTGGTCGGGGGCGGTGCCGGGGCTCGCCGGCTCGGCCGCTGCGGCGGCGGCAGGGTGCGGCGCGGCAAGCGGGAGCAGGCCCGCGAGCAGGGCGAACGTCAGCCCGGGAACAAGAGTTTTCCGAATGTGGACAGCATGCGTTAACGCCACCGAGGGACCCCCGTGGTGTGGAAAAGATAGAAGCGGGGGAATACTAGGAAAGATCAATTTCCGTGTCCATACAGTCACCACGGAATCACCGGCTGCTCTCGGGCCGCAGTGGCGCAGGTCATGACCGAACCCGGCCGATCCGGGCATTACACCGGCCGATCGCCGCCCGGCGAGAGCGGATCGAGAGCGGATCGAGAGCGCGGCGACCTTGTTATGCTGAGCCGATCGATCGACCGGCGCGGGGGTGGACGCTCATGCCCGACATCCTGGATCCCGACGACGCCACGGATTACCTGCGCCGATGGAAGGGCCGGGTCGATCAGCTGGCCGCCGACACCCAGGAGATGAGCGCGCGGCTGGGCCGGCTGCGGGCCACGGCGGACGACGGCGAGGGCTTCGTCGAGGTGACCGTCGACTCCACCGGCGTCCTGGTCGATGCGGCCTTCACCGAGCGGATCCAGCGGTACGGCCCCGAGGTCACCTCCCGGGCCCTGATGCGCGCCATCCGGGCGGCGAAGCGCAAGGCCGGCGACCAGGCCCGTGCCGTCGTGGTGGAGACGATGGGCGCCGACTCGCCCGCCGGGCAGGCCATCGCGGCGCGCGTGGAGCTGCAGCTGCGCGCCGACGCCTCGGGCGAATCCGATGGCTGACGGGTTCAGCGTCGACCCGGAGCAACTGCGCCGGCACGCCGACGCCGTCGAGGCCGTGCGAGCCCGGTTCGCGGCGATTCAGGGCGCGAGCGCTGCGATCTCGGCGGACAGTGCTGCGTACGGGATGCTGTGCGGTTGGATCGCCGGCATCCTCGAGGGGCGCCATGCGGAGCAGGACGAGCTGATCGCGTACGTAGCGGAGAACCTGTCCCTGGCGGCAGCTGCCCTGCGCTCGGCGAGCAGCGGCTATGAGGGCACCGACGAGGACATCGGCCGGCAGATCCGTCGAGCCGGGGGCCTGGCATGACGAACCCGCTGGTCGCCACGGCCGGCACCGACGCCACCGGGGCGTCGCTGGCCGACAGTTTCGCCGGCCTGCACCAGGCGGTCAGCAGTGGCACCTGGGTCGACTCGGCCCTGGCCGGCGGCGCGTTCGCCGTGGAAGCCGCCGCCACCGTGCTCGACCCGTTCAGCGCGCTGCTGTCCAACGGGCTCGGCTGGGCGATGGAACACTTCGAGCCGCTGCGCGAGATGCTCGACCAGCTCGCCGGCATCCCGGACCGGGTGATCGCCCACGCCGGGACCTGGACCACCATGTCCCGGGAGCTGCTCGCCATGGCCGACGACCTGAACGCGAGCCTCGCCCACGACCTGCCCGACTGGACCGGCGACGCGGCACGGTCCTACCAGGGCCTGATGGCGAACAACGTCGACGCCCTCGGCGGCCTCAGCGTCCTGGCCGCCACCATGTCGTCGGCGACCCAGGCGGCCGGCAACCTGGTCACCTTCACCCGCGACCTCGTCCGCGACCTGATCGCCGACCTGGTCGCCCGCGTCATCGTCTGGGCCGCCGAAGCCCTGGCCGTCGTGACCATCCCCGTCGTGGCGGCCCAGCTCGCCTCGGCGGTGGTCAAGTGGGCCGGCCGCATCCTCGGCTACACGACGGCCCTGGTCGAAAGCCTCAAGAACCTGCGCCGGCTCCTCGACGGGTGAGGAATTAGCCGCCGACGAGGGGGATCAGGCGGATGAAGGACACCTCGTTGTCGTGGCGGAGGTCGATCCATTCGTCGAGGTGCTCGATCTGGCGGTCGCTGGTGAGCATCACGAAGCCGTTGCCGGCGAAGGCCGCGCACGCGATGTCGGCCTGGTGCTCCCAGTCGATGCGGTGGCCGCCCGGCAGCCGGAATCCCTGCGGCGTCTCGGTGGCCGCCGCCGGGCGCACCAGCCCCCGGAACACCTTTCCCCCGCCCGCGTTGTAGCGCGCCACCTCGTCGCGGACACGCAGGCGCAGCAGTTCGCGGGCCGTGATGCGGTCGGGGAGGCCGGCGAGCGTGCGGGTGGCGAGCTCGCGGCCGGTCATCGTCTCGTCGCGCAGGCGTGCTTCGGCCATGGTTGCCCTCCCCGGGTCAGCGCGGCAGCTGCCGCAGGATGGTCGCGTCCGTGATCGTGTCGTCGGCGGCCAGGAGGAAGGCCTTGGACAGGATCAGGGACAGACGTTCGTCGTCGTCGAAGGGCAGGGTCACGCGGGCGCCGCGGCCACCCGGGACGATGCACAGGTACGCGTCGTGGGGCTCCATGAGGATGTTGCCCGAGCCGAGGTGGATCTTGTAGACGGCGCGCGTGCCCCGCACCCGGAGAAACCGGTCGGTGAGTTCGCAGCGCGCGCCGATCGCGAGGCGCGGCAGCAGGCGGGCCAGCATGTCCCTGCGCACCTCGGCGCCGCCCGTCAGCGCACCGAAGGCGGCGCCGGCCCAGTACGCCCCGAAGCGGTGCTCGCCCCGGTCGGCCCAGCTGTCGTCGGCCGCGATCGAGGTCACGCCGACGAAGAGGTCGACGTCGCGCATCGCCTCGCTGAGCACGCGCGGCGGCACCTCGGTAACGGGCACCTGCTCCCACAGCCGGCCGTCGCGGCGGGCGAAACGCACCTGGTCGGTGGTGCAGTATTCGACCGGGCCGGTGCGGGCGCCCTCGTCCTCGTGCACGAGGGCGTGGAAGAACGACGCCTGCCAGGTGGCCGCGGCGAGCTCCCTGGTGGCCTCGCTCTCGTAGCCGCTGTCCCAGTGCCCCAGATAGGACGCCGACCAGCCGCGCACCCGCAGCAGTGCACTGGCCTGCCGATAGCGCAGGATGTGGCCGGCGAACCGGTTGGAATAGACGCGCGTCCGCTCCTCCGCGGGCGTGAGCTTGTACACCTCGCGGAACGCCTGCTTGAACGGCTGGCGAAGCCCGGCGGCGGCGATCCGGTCGCGCCATGCGGCCACCTCCGCAACGTCGGCCTGCACCGGATGCCACAGCCGCACGACAGTGCCCGGACCCTCGGCGGCATCGGGCAGGGCCGCCGTCCAGGTCTGCCCGTCGGCCGAGAACTCCCAGATCAGCCGGCGCGCGATCGAGCCGGTGACCGGGTGCCGCAGGTAGCGCTCGCGCCACACCTCCCACGGCCACGTGCGGTCCTGCGCCAACAGGTCCTCGACGCGGGCACGCTCGGCGGCGAGCGTCTTGGTCAGCTCCCTGGCCACCGCCCGCGCCTCGTCCGCGTGCTCCTTCACCGCGGCGGGCAGGCTTTTCCACCTACGTCCGTCGCGCCGCGCCCGCACCACGGCCTTCTCCCCCACGATCTCCACGACGATCGTGCACCCCTCGGGCGCCGGCCAGGACCGGGACCCGTCCGCGTCGAGCCCATGGTCATCGACGGCCAGCTCCAACGCCTCGCCCGGCGCCCAGTCGCGCGCGGCGCCGAGACGGTCCAACGCCGTCCGTACCCGTGCTCGCAAGGGTTTGCTCCGCGTGACGAGCGCGAGCCGGGCAAGACCACGCACCGGCGCAGCGCCCTCCCGCCCGACCAGGATCTCCACGGCTGCGGTGGCCGTCAGCGCGGCCTTGACCCGGGCGCCCTGACGCACCGGCTCGCCGGCGACGCCCGCCACCCGGGCTATCACCACCGTGGTCTCCTCGGAAGGATCCGACGCGGCCGCCATCCAGCAGAGGCCACGCAGCAGCCAGTCGTGTTCGTCGTGCACCGCCACGGCAACGTCGGCGAACGCGCCCAGGATGCTCCGAACCGCCTCGGTCAGCCCCGGACCGGCCGTGAGCAACGCCTCGCCACGACGCAGCCAGCTCCTCGGCGGCACCGGCTTGGCGAGCGTCTCGGCGAACTCGAGCACGGCCCTGAGCGCCGGATCGGCAACCAGCGGACCGAGTGCGGCACGGGCCGCCGGCCCGAAGGCGTCGAGCTTCGACAGCAGGTGCGGCGGAAGCTCGACGGTGAGGCGCCCGAGCGCCCGGCCGTACTGCGCGGTGAGCCGGCGCCGGATCTCCCCGGGCATCTCCCACTCGCCGCAGATCTGCTCCATGGTCGCAGCCAGGGCGGCCTCATGAGCCCGAACCACCTCGACCGGCACCTGCTGCGCGATGATCGCGGGCAGATGATAGGCCTGCCCGTCGTACGACACGAAGTCGTCACCCAGGGCCCGCAGGCTCCACCCGAGATCGTCCGCGTGCCACGGCACCGGCTCTCGCGTGATTTCATAGATCTCGGGCTCCGGCTCGAAGTCGGGCCACCCCCTCGCCACGGCGGACATGTGCCACTGCAACGCGGCCAGGCGCTGACGCTCGCCGAGCCACTCCTCTTCGGACACCTGAGCGGTCATGCCCCGCATCATGCCGAGGGGGTACGACAAAATCCGTGTCCATTGATACGTTGCTATCTATGTGGCGGGCTGCACCGTGACCGGGCGGCCACGGCATCCACGCGACGACGGGAACGACGACGACGGACCCCCACCCGGAGGTGGCGGGCCGAGGCCGGGTGACGGCGACAACGTGGCGCGCGCCCAGGAGGCGGTTGCCCGGGTCGCCCGGCGGGGTCGGCCACTTCCCGACGCCGGCTCCGGCCGAAGGGACGACCGGGCAATCTCGTCCTCCTCGCCTCCGGAGGACGCCGAGCTCAACCGGATCATGGCGGTGTACGAAGGGCTCGGAAGCGAGCCGCCCACGTTCAACATCGCCAGAAACGACGATGCCCATCGGGACAACGGTGCGCACACCATCGACGTGCACGGGCCGCAACTACCACTGCGCAGAGATCCGGCGCGACGGACCGTCGAGGGGCGCATCTACGGCGACCACGACTGGGACAAGCCCGCGAACTGGTCCCTCCGGTGGACCGATCACACGACGATGAACCGCGAGATCAACGACTACGTCCGGCAGAACTGGGAGGAGATCCGCTCCAACCTCGCGATGGAGGGCACCCACACCGGCGCGTTCAGCGCCGGGCACCGCGTCGGCGAAGGGTTCTACAACGACGGCATGTTCGGCGTCGGGCCCCGCAACGCCCGGTACACGGTCGCCAGCATCGTCCGGGTCGCGATCGACCTCGACACCGGCGCGGATCCGCCGCAGCCGTTCATCGTCACCGCCTTCCCGGCCGGCATCCTGCCGTTCGGGCTACTGTGACGTCATGGCGACGCCTGACCTGCCGGAGTCCCTGCGGGCACAACTGGCCCGGCAGGCTGACCAGTCACCGGTGGAGACGGTCCGGGAGTTCATGCTCGGCCATGTCGCCGACGCCCAGAGCCTGCAGGAGGTCCGCGGACGCCTCCGGCGCATCGCACAGCACAGCACTCGTCTGCATCGACGCGTCCTGCGCGCGCTCGAATCCGTCACGGCCGCTCCGCTGCCGGAGGGGACTCTCGCCCGGCTGGTCGGCTGGGACGGCAACTGGGTCCTCGACGACCAGTCGGACGCCGGGGCGGCCGAGTTCCTCCGCGAGCTGGCGCAGCTGCTCCGCGGCATCCTCGAGGAGCCCGACCAGGCCCGTTGACCCCGTCGTCCGCCACGTCAGACGACCATTGTCCGCAATGCCTGGTCGAGGGTGGTGAAGACGGTGCCGGACAGCGGGTCGGGTTGGCCGGGCGCCGGGGCGTAGAGCCACCACAGGTTCCGCCACGGGTCGAGCATCCGGCCGAGCGTCGTCTCGCCGTAGAACGGGGTCGGCTCGGTGACGATCGTCGCGCCGCGCGAGGTGGCGCGGGTGAGGGCAGCGGCGACGTCGGTGACCCACACCTGCAGGAGGCCCGGCCGGGACGACCAGCCGTCGAGGCGGTCGGCGACCATCAGGTTCACGGTGCCGAAGCGCAGCTCGGCGTGAATCAGCTTGCCGTCCGGCATCGGGGTGCGGGCTTCGACCGTTTCGGGGACGCCGAACACCTCGGACACGAACGCGATCAGCCCGGCGGCGTCGTCGACGATGACGAACGGGTTCAGGGCGGCGCCGGCGGGCGGGGACGTGACAGTCATAGCCCCGACTGTGCGGGGTATTGCGGTCAGATGCCGGCCGCTTGGGCAACGGGCGGCGGCCCGGTCCGCGAGGGACCGGGCCGCCTGGGGGTGTGCGTCAGAGGGACTTGGCGATGGCGATCCGCTCACGCTGGGCGCAGGAGATCACCGGGTCGAGGTCGTAGTCGGCGGTGAGGACGAAGCCCGCGCTCACCTTGATGCTCTGCACCTCGGGGATCCAGCCGTCCTTGGCCACGATCACCTGGTACGTGCCCTTCGGCAGCCACCACTGGAAGTGCCCGGACGCGTCCGCCACCAGGGTGTAGCTGGTCGTGCCGTTGAGGCGGACCGTTGCCTTGAGCGGCGTTTCCGTGCCGCTGCAGGAGACGCCGGTGACCGTGCCCTGGAGCTTGCCCCAGCTGGCCGGCGGGGAGACGTTCATCTCCACGTCGACGGCCGGGACCGCGTACGGCGTGTCGGCCCGCAGCCCGAGCTGCGCGGTGAACGTACCGGGCTGTGCGACGCCGGCCGCCGCGGTGGCGGTCAGCGTCACCTTGACGGTCTTCGACTTGCCGGGGGCCAGCTCGAACGAGGCCGGGTCCTCGGTCAGCCACGTGACGTCACCCTCGGCGTCACAGTTGCCCAGGCCGTCGAGGAGGGCGCTGTCGCTGTTGCCGACGAACGGCGTCGCCGAGCCACCGATGCGGTAGAAGCCGCAGGCCGCGGCGCCACGGTAGCGTGGGGCGGCCATGGCGGGCAGCGTGCTCCACGTGCCGGCCGCCGGGTCGAAGCCGATGACCTGGCTGGTCACGCCGCTGGAGTCGTTGGCCACGCCGCCGGCCAGGACCAGGAGGCCACCGGCGGCGGTCGCCTGTCCGCCCCAGAGGTCGAGCGGGGCGTCGGCGGCCGCGGTCCACGTGCCCGCACCCGGGTCGAGGACCTTGGTCGCCTTGGTCGAGCTGACCCCGTCGTACCCGCCGGCGCAGTAGACCTTGCCGCCCACGGCGCCGCAGCCGAGGAACGACGTCTCGTTCGGGTAGGCCGTCGCGGTGCTGAAGGCGCCCGCCGCCGGGTCGAAGACGACCGTGTCGGCCGAGGGCGTGCAGTCGCCGTCGAGGCAGCCGCCGACCAGGTAGATCTTGCCGTCCACGACCGCGGATCCGGCCGCCGAGGTGGCCTTGGGGTTGGTGGCGCCGAGCGTCGACCACGTGCCCGCGGCCGGGTCGAAGACGTCCACGGTGGCGACGGGCGTGCCGCCGGTGCCCCAGCCGCCGAGCACGTAGAGCTTGCCGTCGACCGCCGCCGCGACCGGCTTGGAGCGGACGGTCGGCAGGTCGGGCAGGGACGTCCAGGCGCCGTCCGCGTAGACGAACGCCTTCTTCTCGTTGCCGGTGCCGCTGCCGCCACCGACGGAGTACACCTTGCCGTCGATGACCGCCGCGGCGTTGTCGAAGATGGCGAGCGGGTAGCTGGGCAGCGCCGTCCACGAGTCCGCGGCCTTGGTGCCCACCTTGGGGTTGGTCGCCGCGAAGGTCGGTCCGGTCATGGCCGGGCTCAGACCCTTCATCGGTACGGTGACCCCGGCCGACCCCTGCGTCCGCAACGCCTCGAAGCCCTGGGGCCGCTCGAGCACGTCCACGGTCGCGGTGGCGTTGCCGGTGTTCTTGACCGTCACGTTCGTGGTGCGCGTGGTCCCGTACGTCTGGAAGCTCTGGATCTCGGTCGGGGTGACCGTCAGCCGGCTCGCCGAGAGGGCGAAGTCGGCCTTCTTGACCCCGTTCGCGACGACCGTCACCGACTTGGTGAGCGGCTGGTAGGGCGCCTTCGTCGCGGTGAACTGCTGCGCGCCGGCGGCCGGCGCGAACAGCCAGTAGAAGCCGCCCTCCCCGGAAACGCCGGAGCCCTCGCCGCCGGCCACCTTGACGCCGGTGAGCGCCGCGCCGGTCAGCGAGTCGGTCGTGGTGCCGACGACCAGGCCGCCCGGGATCGGCGTGCAGGCCCGGTTGACGACCTGGACGTCGTCGATCTGCCACCACCAGGAGTACGAGCCGGCGTACCGGAAGCGGAGCTTGGCGCTCGCGGCACCGGCGGCCGGGGCGAGCGACACCTCCTCGGTGACCGGGCCGCGGCGGTTGGCGGTCTGGTGCCACACGTTGGTCCAGCTGGCCCCGTCGTCGACCGTGACGTCGATGTCGATCGGGCTGCTCAGCGCGTAGTAGTCGCTCTTGAAGCGGACGAACGGCGCGGTCTGGTCGCTCAGGTCCAGCGCCGGCGTCACCAGGTCACTGTCCTGGCTCTTGCCCGAGCCCAGCTTGTCGCTGTCGATGATGGCGAAGCCGCCGGAGCCGCCGGTCTTGTTGCCCCGGCTGCCGATGTCGGTGAAGCCCCAGCCGCCGCCGTCGGTGCGGTTGACGACCGTCCAGCCGGCGGGCGTGTCGGTGGTGTCGAAGGACTCGGTCAGCACCGGTTCCCCGTACGACACGGAGTAGCCCGCGGCCGTGCAGGCGGGAGCGACCGGCACGGCGATGTTCGCCGTCTTGGCGCCCGTCGCCACGATGACGTCCACCGTGGTCGGCTGGTAGCCGGGGTACTTGGGCGTGGCGGTGAGCTCGTACGCCGCGTTCGCCGGCAGGGCGACCGAGTAGCGCCCGGTCACCGGATCCGTGAGCACCGGGTCGCCGGGACGCCCGTCGACCGACACCGAAGCGTAGAGCGGCCAGCCGTGGCCCGAACCGTCGGTCACCGTGCCGCTGACCGTGACCATCGGCGCCGGGGTCAGCGCGAAGTTGACGGTCTTCACCTCGCCCTCGGCCACGGTGACGGGCGTGGTCTTGCTGACGTAGCCGTACTTCGCGGCGGTCACGTCGTACGTGCCGGCCTCGAAGGTGAGCTGGTACTTGCCGTCCGCGCCGGTGGTGACCGTACGCCCGGCGGCGGTGACCGTCACGTCGGCGAGCGCGCTGCCCGTACTCGCGTCGGTGACCGTGCCCGACGCCCGCGCGACCGGGCCGCGGGGCGCCTGGACGACGGCGTTGTAGACGTCGAGCCGGCCCTCGCCGTAGATGTTGTTGTCGTCGGCCGTGCCGCCGCAGGAGGTGTCGTTGGTGTCGATGGCCGTGTCGTCGAGCAGCTCGCGGGTCGCCGCGATGTCGCCGCGCAGCGAGGGTGCCGCCGCCCAGATCAGCGCGACCGCGCCGGCCACGTGCGGGGTGGCCATCGACGTGCCGTCCCAGGAGTCGTAGCCGCCGGGGATCGACGAGCGGACCGCCACGCCGGGCGCGGAGATGTCGGGCTTCACCGAGTTGTCGATCGACGACGAGCCCTTGTTGCTGAAGGCGCCGATCACGTGGTTCGAGCCGTAGGCCCCGACCGCGTACGACACCGGGTAGTCACCGGGGTCCGACGCCGAGTTGCAGGGCGCCGTGCCGGGCGTGTTGCCGTTGGCGAAGGCCGGGAAGATGCCCGCCGCGGCCCACGCCTCGACGGTCTCCTGGTACCACAGGTCGCCGCGGCCGCCGCCCCACGAGTTGTTGACCACGTCAGGCCGCAGGTCGGGGCGCGGGTTCTGGCCGTTGCTGTCGGTCGGCGCCAGGATCCACTGGCCGGAGGCGAGCAGCGACGAGTCCGAGCAGCTGCCGCTCTCGCAGCCCTTCGCGGCGATGAACTTCGCCCCGGGCGCGACGCCGATCTTGTTGTCGCCGCCGTCGTCGCCGACCATCGTGCCGATGGTGTGCGTACCGTGGCCGTGGTTGTCGCAGGGGCCGGTGCCGCCGCAGACGTTGGCCGGGTCGAACCAGTTGTAGTTGTTGTTCACCGACCCGTCCGCCTGCAAGCCGCGATAGTGCGACTTGACCGCCGGGTGGGTGATGTCCACGCCGGTGTCGACGTTCGCGACGACGATGCCCTCGCCGTTGTCGGCGAACTCGTCCCAGACCCGGGTGGCGCCGATGTCGGTGATGTTCCACTCGACCGCCGCCGTGCCGGCCTTGGCCGCGCCGTGCTTGGCGACCGGCTCGGGCACCTTCCAGGTGCGGACCGGGTCGATGCGCTCCACGTCGGAGCGGGCCGCGATCGCGTCGAGCAGCTCGCGGTCGCCGGTCACCCGGACCGCATTGGCGATCCAGTAGGTCGAGTACTTGGCCTTGTGCGAGTCGAGCAGCGACCGCAGGCCCTTCTGGCTGTCGGCGGCGGTCTCGGTCAGTTGCTCGTACACCCGCGCGGTCCGGTCGCCGTCGTCGGCGATCCGGCTCGCGGCGGACAGGTCGGCGCGCTCCCGCAGGTAGACCCAGAAGCTCGTGGTGTCCTCGGCGGCCAGCTTGGCCAGGACCTCCGAGCTGACGGCGGGCGTCTTGTCCGCCGCCTGGGCGGCCTGCGCGGGCAGGCCGGTCAGGGTGATCACCAGGGCCAGTGCGGCCCCCGTGAACACCCCAGGTCGTACTCGCATGTAATTCCTCCCCCAGAGAAATGACGCGACGGCACGGTGAGTAGCGCACGGGACACCCAGTGCATCCATGACCGTCGCTGCCATGCTCCGGTCCGGCAACGGTGTCGATCAATGGCGCCATTCGGCCAAAAGCCGGGCAGACGGGAGGCGAAACCGTTTCGATGCTGTGAATTACCTATGGATGGATGTTGACCAAACTCGATGCCCCGGCGTTTGCTGGGGGCACCCGCGTAGATCCCGGAGGAAGCTCGTGATGGGTCGGTCCGGCATGCCCTTGGTCGTCTGCGTCACCCCGGACCGCGAGGTCCGCGAGTCCCTCGTCCGCCGCCTCGACGACCTCGGGGCCGTGCTGGTCTGCTCGGACATCGCCGAGCTGCGCGCGATGCTCGCCCAGGTCGAGGCCGGCGCCGAGGAGGTGCCGCCGGTCGTGCGCTTCGGCGACCTGGTCGTCGACAACGAGCAGCACACCGTGGCGTGGCGCGACCGGGCCCTCGAGCTGACCCGGCTGGAGCACCGGCTGCTGACCCGGCTGGCGTCACCGCCGGTCACCGTCTGGTCCTACGAGCGGCTCTTCGCCTCGGTGTGGGACAGCGCCTACCTCGGGGACTCGTCCATCCTGCACTCCGCGGTGAAGCGGCTGCGCTCGAAGCTGCGCGCCCTGGAGGGCGGGCCGGTCGTCGAGACGGTCCGCGGCATCGGCTACCGGCTGGCCGCGGTGCGATCCGGTCGGTAGACAACGCTGTCAGGCCACGGTCCAGCCACCTTTGCCCGCCCCCGCAGGGATGTCGAGCCTTGCGCCGGGTGGCACGGAAGGGGGAGTCAACCGCCCGGCCACGCTCGTAGCGTTCGAGATGAGCAAGATCCATCGACGACGGAGGCGACCACGATGCGTGACATCAAGCGGACGACGATGCTGACGGCCGGCCTGCTGGGCCTCGCGCTGAGCACGGCGGCGTGCACGGGCACCGACTCCACCACGACCAGCGCCGCGCCGGCCACCTCGGCGGGCGCCGCCACCAGCTCGCCGACGCCAGCGACAACCACGAGCAGGCCGGCGCCGGAGGACGACGGCGACGACGGCAGCGGCAGCGGCGGTCAGACGGCGGGGTGCAAGACGGCGGATCTGAAGATCACGGATGAGGGCGACGAGGGCGGCGGCTCGGCGGGCCACCACAGCGAGTTCCTCATCTTCGAGAACATCACGGGCAAGGCGTGCTCGCTCGAGGGCTACCCGGGCGTCTCCTTTGTCACCGGCGACAACGGCGAGCAGGTGGGCAAGTCGTTCCAGCGGACGCCGGCCGACAGCCCGCTCATCATGCTGACCCCCGGCGACCGGGTGCACGCCACGATCGAGATCGCGAACCCGCAGGCCGTCGACGAGAAGACCTGCAAGCCGGTGCAGGTGCGCGGCTACCGGATCTACCCGCCGGACGAGACCGCGGCCGCGTTCGTCAGCAAGCCGCAGACCGCCTGCTCGGCCGGTGACTTCGCGGTGGGCCAGGTCAAGCCGATCGCGCCGACGACGTCCGACAGCTGATCTTTCCCCGGCTTTTCGGGCGCGCGGGTAGATTGGCTGGCCTATGGGCGCGCACGGCACCGTCGTCAGCTCGCAGGCACGCCGGCGCTGGCTCGTCGTGCTGGTCGTCGTCGCGCTCCTGGCCGCCGTGCCCGTGCTGCTGGCTTTGCGCCCGGCGGCGGCCGGCGAGATCGAGATCGGCGCGCTGCGGGCCCGCATCGCCGCCTCCGGCGGACACCCCTTCCACGGGTACGCGCAGAGCAGCGGCCTGCTGCCCGTCCCCGACCTGCCCGGGCTGTCCGACGTGACGTCGCTGGTGAGCGGCGTGACCGAGATGCGCACGTGGTACGCGTCGCCCGAGCGCTGGCGCGTGGACGTGCTCGACGGCGCCGCCGAGACGGATCTCTACCAGGCGGACGGCGCGCAGGTCATGTGGGAGTCGGCGGCGGGGCAGCTGACCCGGATCGAGGGCCCGCAGCCCGTACGGTTGCCACGCGGCGCCGATCTCACCCCGCCGGCCCTGGGCGCCCGCCTCCTAGCCCTCGCCGCCGGGGACACGTTCTCCCCGCTCGCCGCCAAGCGGGTCGCCGGGGTGGACGCCGCGGGCCTGCGGATCGCGCCCGGCACGGCCGGCACCACCGTCGCGCGGGTGGACCTCTGGGCCGACCCGGACACCGGCCTGCCGTTGCAGGTCGAGATCACCGCCCGGGGCGGGAGCCGGCCGGTGTTCGTCACGCGCTTCCTCGAGGTGCACCTGTCCGCCCCGGACAATGGCGTACTTACGCCACCCGAGCCGGGCCCGGGCGTCGGGTCGGTCGTCACCGACACGTCGGACCTGCTCGCCGCCGCCAACCGCCTGGGCCGCGGCGGGCTGCCGGAACGGCTGGGCGGCTTCGCGCGGCAGGCCACCCCGCTCGCGGCCGCCGGCGTGTACGGGACCGGGTTCGCCCGGTTCGTCGTCGCGCGCCTGCCGGGCGGGGCGGGCCGGCGGGCGTACGAGCAGGTGCGCACCTTCGGCACGGCGGTGGGCGACGACGCGGCCGTCCTGCCGACCGGGCTGCTCACCGTCGGGGCCGTGCGCGGCGGGCGCGGGACGTACCTGATCGCGGGGCTGGCCGAGCCCGCGGTGATCCAGCAGGTCGTGAGGGAGCTCTCTTGATCGTCACGCGCGGTCTCACCAAGAGGTACGGCCGGATCACCGCCGTGGACGACGTCGGGCTCGACGTGCGCGCCGGCGACCGGTACGGCCTGCTGGGCCCCAACGGCTCCGGCAAGACGACCCTGGTCCGGATGCTGCTGGGGCTGGTCTTCGCCACGCGCGGCGAGATCGAGGTGCTGGGGCGCCCGGTGCCACGCCGGGTCCGGGAGGTGCTGCCGCAGATCGGGGCGATGGTCGAGGGCCCCGGCGCCTATCCGCACCTGTCCGGCCGGACGAACCTGAAGCTCTTCGACGCCGCCGGCCCGGGTGGCAGCCGCCGCGACCGGGGGCGCCGGGTCGGCGAGGCGCTCGAGCGGGTGGGGCTGGCCGGCGTGGACAGGCGGCCCGTCCGTGCGTACTCGCTGGGCATGCGGCAGCGGCTCGGCCTGGCCGGGGCGCTGTTGCGCAAGCCGCGCCTGCTCGTGCTGGACGAGCCGACCAACGGTCTCGACCCGCGCGGCATCCGCGAGGTGCGCGACCTGCTCACCGAGCTCAACGCCGAGGGGACGACCGTGCTGCTCTCCAGCCATCTGCTCGGCGAGATCGACGCCTTCTGCACCCGGGTCGGCGTGATGGACCGCGGCCGGCTGGTGTTGCAGGACGATCTCGCCGGGCTGCGCGCGCCCACCGGCCGGGTGCTGGTGGGCACGCCGGCGCCCGAGCGCGCGGTGGCGCTGCTCGACGGGCGGGTCGAGCGCCGCGACGGGACGTCCCTGCTGGTGCGGCACGCCGATCCGGCCGCCCTGAACAGCGAGCTCGTGGCGGCCGGCATCCCGGTCGCCGAGATCACCGCCGAGCGGCGGTCCCTGGAACAGGTGGTGCTGGACGTGACGTCGACCAGCTCGGATCGGGTGGACCCGTGATCGGCGTCGAGCTGGCGAAGCTGTTCCGGCGGCCCCGGACGTACGTGATCACGGGGTTGCTCTGTGCCCTGCCCCTCATCGTCGCGGTGTTCCTGGCGACGACCCGGGTGCCCCCGCCGCCGGGGCAGGGTGGCGCGTTCCTGTCGGCGGTGCTCAGCAACGGCGCCCTCTATCCGGCGGCCGCGATGGCGCTGGTCATGCCCGTGTTCCTGCCCGTCTCCGTGGCGGTGCTCGCGGGCGACGCCGTGGCCGGGGAGGCGACCGCGGGCACGCTGCGCTATCTGCTCGTCCGGCCGGTCGGCCGCACGAAGCTGCTCGTCGCCAAGCTCGTGTCGCTGATCGTCTTCGTGCTGTTCGCGATCGTGGCGGT
>NZ_JAUQWH010000062.1 GCF_030757795.1 Actinoplanes oryzae | reverse complement strand
CAAGTCGGTCATCGTCATCGAGCACCACCAGGCCGTCATGGCCCACGCCGACTGGATCATCGACCTCGGCCCCGGCGCCGGCCACGACGGCGGCAAGGTCGTCTTCGAGGGCACCCCGGCCGCGCTCGTCAAGTCGGCGAAGACGCTGACCGGGCGGCACCTCAAGGCGTACGTGGCAGGCTGAACAGCGGGAACAGCCGCTCGGTGTCGAGGAAGTTGGTCACGCCGGTGATGCGGTTGCCGGTGAGTTCCAGGACGATGAGCGCCCACGGTTGCCCGCCCGGCCGGTACTGGCCGAAGGCGGGCAGCCCCGACGCGCTCGCCGGGATCAGGCGCGACCCCTCGCAGCCGCTGCCCGTGCCCGACATCCACGCGAGGATGTCGTCGTGGCCGCGCAGCCACAGGGGCAGCGGCGGCATGGACAGCGTCGCCTCCTCGTGCAGCAGGGCCACGAGCGCCTTGAGGTCGTACGCCTCGAAGGCCGTCACGTAGCGTCCCAGCAGCTCGCGCTGCGCGGCATCGGCTGGTCGCAGCACGTCGCCGGCCGGCGCGGTCGCCAGGGTCGCCCGGGAACGTTGCAGGGCGCTGTTGACGCTCGCCACCGACATGTCGAGCAGCTCGGCGACCTCGGCGGCGGACCAGGCGAGGACCTCGCGGAGGATGAGCACGGCCCGCTGCCGGGGTGGCAGCAGCTGCAGGGCGGCCACGAAGGCCAGCCGTACGGACTCCCGCACGGCCACCACCTCCGCCGGGTCGGCCCCGTCGCGGATCACCCGGCTGTCCGGGATCGGGCCCACCCACACCTCGTCGGGCCGCGGCTCGCCCGGGTCGGCGGCGGTGCCCGAGCCGGCGGGGCCGAGGTCCATCGGCCGCGCCCGGCGTTGCGCCCCGTCGAGCATCGTGAGGCAGACGTTGGTGGCGATCCGGTAGAGCCAGGTCCGCAGCGCGGATCGTCCCTCGAAGGTCTCCATGCCCCGCCACGCGCGCACCATGGTGTCCTGCACCGCGTCCTCGGCCTCGAACGCCGAGCCGAGCATGCGGTAGCAGTAGCCGGTCAGCTCCGGCCGGTACTCCTCGAGGACGGTCACGGAAAAATTCTGCCTCAGGACCGATGAGTTCCCGGCACCCGCCCGGTCTACCCCTCGTAAGCCACTGACGAAGGAGCGGGCATGTACGCCGAGATCAACGGACTCAACCTCTACTACGAGACGCACGGCACCGGCCGGCCGCTCGTCCTGCTGCACGGCGGCCTGGGCTCGGGGGAGATGTTCGCCCCGGTGCTGCCCGCCTTCGCCGCCGGTCACCAGGTGATCCTGCCCGACCTGCAGGGCCACGGCCGGACGGCGGACATCGACCGGCCCCTGGACATCGCCACGATGGCCGACGACATCGCCGCGCTGATCGACCACCTGGGCCTCGACCGTCCGGACGTCGTCGGCTACTCGCTCGGCGGCGGGGTGGGCTGGCAGCTCGGCTTCCGGCACCCCGGCAAGGTGCGGCGCCTGGTCGCCGCCTCGGCGGGCATCCGGCGCGACGCCACGTACCCGGAGATCCTCGACCAGCAGGCCCAGGTCGGCGCCGCGGCGGCGGAGTTCATGAAGGACACCCCGATGTACGAGTCGTACGCCCGCGTCGCCCCGCGCCCCGGGGACTTCCCCCGGCTGCTCGACAAGATCGGGCGAGCCATGGCGAAGGACTACGACTTCACCGAGCAGGTCCGCGGCATCCAGGTGCCCACGCTCGTGGCCGGTGCCGACGCCGACCTGACGCCGCCGAGCCACTTCGTCGAGGTCTTCGCCCTGCTCGACGGCGGGCTGCGCGACGGCGGCTGGGGCGGGGAGAACAGGCCCAAGGGCGGGCACGCGCTGGCGATCCTGCCGGGGCTGACGCACTACGACCTGTTCCTGTCCCCGGCGTTCGCCACGGTCGCACTGGACTTCGTGGACAAAGATTGACAGCGGTCCCCGCCGCCCGGAATCGTGGGGCCCGCTGTGTCGGGAGGGGAGTCCGTGGAGACCGAGACGAGGACGTCGCTGCGTCCGGGCGATCCGGCCCGCATCGGGGAGTACGAGGTGCTCGCCCGGCTGGGGTCCGGCGGCATGGGCGTGGTCTACCTGGCGCGTGACCCGGGCGGGCGGCGGGTGGCGGTCAAGGTGGTGCACGCCCACCTCGCGGACGGCGACGAGTTCCGCGGCCGGTTCCGCTCCGAGGTGCGGCGCGCCCGGCAGGTGCCGTCCTTCTGCACCGCCGCGGTGCTCGACGCGGACCCGGAGGCGCCGCAGCCGTGGCTGGTCGTGGAGTTCGTCGAGGGACCGTCGCTGGCCGAGGAGGTGCGGCGAGGCGGGCCGCTGCCGCCCTCCCAGCTGTACGCGGTCGCGGTCGGCGTCGCCACGGCCCTGGCGGCGATCCACGGGGCGGGCGTCGTCCACCGGGACCTCAAGCCGCAGAACGTGCTGCTGGCCCCGGGCAGCCCCAAGGTGATCGACTTCGGCATCGCCCGGGCGCTGGAGTCGGCCACGCAGCACACCCGCACCGGCGAGATCGTCGGCACGGTGAGCTACATGGCGCCCGAGCGCTTCGACGAGCCGTCGACCCCGCTGACCCCGGCCGCCGACGTGTTCGCCTGGGCGTGCGTGGTCACGTACGCCGCGACCGGCCGGGCGCCGTTCGACGCGGAGACGCCGATGGCGACCTTCGCCCGGATCCTCACCAAGCCGCCCGAGCTGGGCAGCCTCGACGGGCCGCTGCGCACGCTCGTGGAGCGGGCGCTGGCCGCCGACCCGGCCGCCCGGCCCACCGCCCGGGAGCTGCTCGACCAGCTGCTGGGCGCCGAGCCGGCCCCGCCGGTGGCCGCCGCGCTGGACCGGCAGCCCGAGCTGCGCACGGCGGCCCGCGAGGTCCAGGCGCCCCCGGCGGCGAAACCCCGGCGGGGCGGCCTGATCGCCCTGGTCGCCGCCCTCGGGCTCACGCTGACAGCCGGCATCGGCGTCGTCGCCGTCCGGACCGTCGACCCGCTCTTCTCCTTGCTGGACGCCGCGGCCGCCAGTGACGAGAGCGGCACCACGACCGACACCGTCGCGCTCGACGTGCCGCCGGGCGACCCGTTGATCTCCGACCCGCTCACCACCGCCGGATCCTGGTCCGCCGCGACCGCGAGCGCGGGGAGCTGCGTGAACACCGGCGTCGCCCTGGAGGTCACGCGCGCCACTCCGGGAACCGTCCTCTGCAGCGGCCCCAAGACGCCACTGACCAATCAATACACGCTGCAGGTCACGGGGACGATCCAGCTGCCCGGCACCTGCCTGGCCGTCTGGCTCTCGTGGACGCCGGCCGGCGGCCACCGGCTGCTGGCCTGCGAGGGCAGCTTCACGCTCAGCCGGGAGCGGGCCGGTCACGCCAGCGAGGTGCTGCGCGTCTTCCCGCTCGGCTGGGACGAGCTGCCCGCGGGCGAGCCCGTGCGCCTGCAGGCCGTCGTCCGCGGCAACGGCATCACTGTCGGCCACGATGACATCCAGATCGGCCAGAGCCCGCTGGCCGGGCTCGACGTCACCTCGGGGCGGCCCGCCGTCGGCCTCGTCACCGTGCAGGGAGGCGACACCCCGCAGGGCGCCGCCTCCTTCACCGATCTCACCGTCGAGGCCCTGCCCGGCTGACGCCGGCCGCTTGGCCGGGAGCCTGGGCGACCGCCGGCGGCTGTGCGTTCGGGTGCTGGGGAGATCAGCTTGCCGCGGTCAGGGCGTACACCTCGATTTCGCTCATCGTGATGTGCTGCTCGGGCCGGGCCGTCAGGACCACCCGGACCGCGTCGCTTGTCGCGCTCGCCGGCACGGTCACCACCGGAGCGGCGGACCCGCCGGAGGGTACGTCCACCGGGGCGCCCGCGTCGGCCCACCCGCCGGCCGCGTCACGTACCTGCAGCTGCACGCTTCGCGGGTAGCTGTCACCACCGTCGCGGTAGAAGTGGACGGCGACCTTGCTCAGCACCCGCTGCCGGGGCAGGGCCACGGTGAGCGTGTCCGACGGGTTCTTGGCGCCGGACTTCCAGTTGGACCAGGCCTTGTCCGTCCGATCGCCATTGGTGAGCCCGGCGGGGGAGTAGCCCGGCTCGGTGAACGTCGCCGTGACGCCCGCCGTGGCCGCCTGCTCCTCGACCGGCTCGGTCACGGTGACCCGGGCCGTCGCGGGCAGCGTGCGACCGTCCCCGGCGTCGGCGCGCCCGGCGACCGTGACGACGCCGGGCTCGTCGAACGCGCCCGGCGCCGGCGGTGCCCAGACGACGGCACGTTCGGTCCTGATCCCGCGCCGGCCGACCGCGGTGACCGTGGCGGGCAGGTCGGGCGGGGCGCCGGTGAAGGTGCGTGCCTGCGCCGGTTCGGTGCGTACCAGGGTGTCGATCTCGACGACGGCCCTGGCCTGGAACACGTGGCCGAGCGGGTCGGTCGCGCGCCCGGTGACGGTCACCGTGCGGGGACGACGCCACGTCGAGTCGGGCAGCCGCTGCCACGTGACCGGAAGGGTGCCGCGCACCCCGTCGGGCCGGACCGCGTCCACCGTGGCCGGCAGCTGCGGGACGATGCCCGGCGGGGTGAAGACGGCGGCCGGGCGGACGCCCAGCACGGTCTCGTCGATCAAGGTCCAGCGCTGGTTCGCCCCGGAGTTCGCGAGATAGGTCGAGACCGGGGAGCCGTCGGCCGTGGCCTGACCGCCGACTTCGAGCAGCCGCTTGGTGGTCACATCGATCAGCGTGTACGTGCCGTCGCCGGTCGTGGACAGGATCCAGCGCGACGGCGTCGATGACAGCGTCACCCCGGTGCCCGTGCCGGTCAGGTAGCCGCCGGCCGAGGACACCGTGTACTCCGCCCGGTTGCTCGCGCCGCCCGCGACCTTGGTGAGCGTCCAGAGCTGGGTCGCGGACGCCGGGTCGGTGGTGCGGATGACCGTGCCGTCGAGGGACTTGCCGCTCTGCACGCCTTCGAGGCGGAACACGTGGCCGCTCGGGGCGGCGGCCACGCCGGACACGCCGGTGACCAGCAGGGTGGTCACGGACCGGGCAGGCACCTGGACGGTCGCGGCCCGGTCGCGTACCCGGACGGGCTTGCCCCGGCGCAGCGCGCCGGAAGCGTCGGTGACCACCGGGGTGACCGTCGCACCGCGCGCGACGGACCCGAAGGCCGACAGGTCGAGCTGGACCGTGCGAGCCTCGTCACCGTCGTTGACGTGCACGACCGTGGCGCCACGCCCGTTCCCGGTGACCGCGGCGACGCTCGACGTGTCGTCCACCTCGATCAGCTTGTCGCCCGGCCGCACGTAGTGGGTGAAGTTGCGGACCGTGTCGAACTTGGTGTTCGTGTAGATCGGGCACGTCTCGAGCGTGTCCGCCGCCGTGCAGTCGAACGGGAGCTGGATGCTGCCCCAGTTGGCGCCGGCCGCGCTCTCCCCGCCGGGCTTCATGTTGTCGTAGTCCTCGACGGGCTGCCAGAACACCCACGCCGACGGCTCCAGCTCGCGCAGGTCGTCGACGATGTGCCGGGCCATGCCGAGGCCCGGTTCCATGCTCGTGAAGCTCTGCCCGGCGCCCCACGAGCCCTCGACCTCGCTCATCCACAGCGGCTTCCGCTCGCCCTTGGCGATGTCGCGGACCGTGGTGCGCTGCCCGGTCCCGTACGTGTGGACGTTGAGCTGCCGCACCAGGGCGCGCACCTCGGGCGAGTACGCGTTCCAGTTGGTGGCGAAGGTGCCCGGGTTCGTCTCGTCCATGGCCGAGATGACGGTGTCACTTCCCGCGGCGTCGAGCTCGGCGGCGAGGGCCGTGATGATCCGCTGCTGCAGGGCGGGGCCGGCGTGCGCGCCCTCCTGGCGGCCGCCGGTCGGATTGCCGTCGGGGCCGAGCTGCGTACCCCAGTAGGTGGTGTTGGGCTCGTTGAGCGGATCGATGGTGCCGACCTTGATCCCGTGCGCCCGCTCCAGCTCCTGGGTGACGCGCACCAGGTACGTCGCGAAGTCGTCCACGGTGTCGGCCCGGATCTGGTCCTGACCGGCGTCGAAGTTGCCGGAGACGTAGCCGCTGGTGGTCTGGAAGTACGGCGGCGAGTTGCTGAACGTCTCCCAGTGCGTGACGTCCTGCTTGATCCGGTCGACCCACCAGCGCTGCGTGGCGTCGGCGTCCAAATTCCAGTGCGCCGGGTCCGCCGGGTCCCACCAGTCCTTGTCGGCCCGGGTCGTGCCCTCGGGCGCCTGCCACCAGCCCTCGACCGCGCCGCCCTTGCGCAGGTAGTCGGGAACGTCGGGGGCGTTGCCGCCGCCGATGTTGTAGCGGGCGATGTTCAGGTTGAGGCCGTCCTCCCCGAAGACGAGGTCGGCCAGCTTCTCGCGGATCTCGTCGGGGTAGTCGCCGGTCGCGTTGGCGAACCAGACGAGGCTCGTGCCCCACCCCTCGAAGGCCTGCCCCTGGTACGCCGGATCGGGGCGCACGGTGACGTCGTTCGTCGCGTCCCCCGGGGCTTGCGGTTGCGCGTGGGCGGGGCTCACGCCGAAGCCCACGATCGCTGCGGCCAGCGCAGCCGTGACCTGTCTCAGCACCGGATGTCCCTTCGTAACATCATCGACACATGGCGATGATGTTAACGTAAACATCTATGCTTGTGGAGATCCACTTCGGCCTGCCGGGGCCGCCCGGTCGGATCGAGGACGATGGCGGCCGTGGCGAGCAGGATGACGCCGAACGCGGTTCGGGCGACCTCAGCCCTGGCGGGCCCGTCGCTGGGTGACGAAGGTGACGGCCCACAGGATCACGCCGATGACGAGGAGGATGCCGGCGACGCGGTAGTCCGCGGCGGCCCGGCCGGACAGCGGGCTCGCCAGGTAGGCGCAGGCGATCGCGCCGATGACCGGGATGGCGGTCGGTGCGCGGAAGTGCTTGTGCTCCACGGTGTCGCGGCGCAGGACCAGGACGGCGATGTTGACCACGGTGAAGACGCAGAGGAGGAGCAGCGAGGTGGTGCCGCCCAGGGCGGTCAGGTCCGCGAACCAGATCAGGCCGAAGGCGATCACCGTGGTGAAGACGATCCCGACCCACGGGGTACGCCGGCCGGGGTGCACGCGTCCGAGCACGCGCGGCAGGACGCGTTCGTTCGCCATGCCGTACAGGAGCCTGCTGGCCATCAGCATGTTGATCAGGGCGCTGTTGGCGACCGCGAACATGGTGATGAAGGCGAAGATCCACAGGGGGAAGCCCGCCGCGCCCGCCTCGACGACCTTGAGCAGCGGCGCGTCGCCCTCGCCCAGCTCGTCCGGCGCGACCAGCGCCACCGAGGACAGCGACACCAGGACGTAGATGACCCCGGTCAGGCAGATGCCCAGCAGCATGACGCGCGGGAAGATGCGGACCGGGTCCTTGGTCTCCTCGGCCATGTTGACCGAGTCCTCGAAGCCGACCATCGCGAAGAACGCCAGCGCCGTCGCCGCCGTGACCGCGAAGAACGGCGACTCGCCCTCGGCGGCGTTGAAGTCGTTGAGCCGCGACAGGTCGCCGTCGCCGCCGCCGATCGCCCACGCGCCGATGCAGATCACGATCAGCAGGCCGGTCAGCTCGACGCAGGTGAGCAGGACGTTGAGCTTCACGCTCTCGCCCACGCCGCGGAAGTTGATCAGCGCGATCAGGGTCATGAAGCCGAGCGCCACGGCCGTCAGGCCCACGCCCTCGCTCAGCGTCAGGTCGAACGCCTCGCCGAAGTTCTCCGCGAACGCCTTCGACGCGCTGGACGCCGAGGTCAGTCCGGAGCACATGACCGCGAAGGTGACCAGGAACGTGAGGAAGTGGATGCCGAACGCCTTGTGCGTGTAGAGCGCCGCGCCGGCCGCCCGGGGATACTTCGTCACCAGCTCCAGGTAGCTGAACGCGGTGAGCAGCGCCACCACGAACGCGCACAGGAACGGCAGCCACACCGCGCCGCCGACCTCGGACGCGACCCGGCCGGTGAGCGCGTACACGCCGGTGCCGAGGATGTCGCCCACCACGAAGAGCAGCAGCAGGCCCGGTCCCATGACCCGCTTGAGCGCGGGCTGCTCGTGCGTTGTCTCGACCATCTACTCACGTTAGGTGATCCTCCGCGTCCGCGCCTGTCGACATGCGACACTCGCGCGGGGAGGATGGACGGCATGCGCATCGTGCTGGCAGCAAAGCCCGGGGCCGACCAGCCGTGGGTCGCCGACGCCGTCATCGACCTCGCCCGCCAGACCGGCGCCTCGGTCGCGGTCGTCGCCGTCGACGCGGTCGAGCTGGAACGCCTCGCCGCCGCCCCGCGCAGCGTCTCCGCCGAGCGTGCGGAGGAGGCGGCCGCCGCCGCGGCGCAGCGCATCGCCGGTGCCGGCATCGAGGTCACGACGGCCGTCCTGCCCGGGCGCCCGCTCGACCGCATCCTCGGCTTCGCGGAGTCCGAGGCTGCCGACCTGATCGTGGTCGGCTCCAGCGGCCGTCCCGCCGTGGCGCAACGGCTGCTCGGCAGCGTGCCGCTCGAGCTCATCGAGAAGTCCGCCCGGCCGGTGCTGGTGATCACCCACCCGCACCGGCCGGACGGGCCCTGATCACTTCACGATCGTGACGCGCCCGGTGTCGAGGTCGTACCGGGCGCCGACGACGCGCAGGGCGCCCGCGGCGACCCGCTCCCGGATCAGCTCGCTGCGGTTGATCAGCGCCGCGGCCTGCGTACGCACATTGTCCTGCACGGCCTGCTCCACGACGTCGCCGGACCCGCCCGCCAGCGGCTCGACGACCGGCCGCAGGGCGTGCACGATCGCGCCGATGTGCCCGGGCGGGGTGCCGCCGTCCCGCACCACCCCGAGGGTCGCCTTGATCGCCCCGCAGCGCTCGTGACCCAGCACCATGATCAGCGGGGTGGCGAACTCCGCCACGGCGAACTCGACGCTGCCGAGCAGCAGATCGTCGACGATGTTCCCGGCCACCCGGTTGTCGAAGATGTCGCCCACCCCGCGGTCGAAGAGCACCTCCGGGGAGACCCGCGAGTCGGCGCACCCGAGCGTGATCGCGAACGGGTGCTGCGCGGTGGCCACCTTCCGGCGCTGCGCGGCGCTGTGGTTCGGGTGCGTGGGCTTCCCGGCCACCACCCGGCGGTTGCCCGCGAGCAGCAGCTCCAGCGCGGCGCCCGGCGTGGTGGCGGCCGCGGCGGCCTGGGGCGTGGCGGCGTTCGCGGCGACGGCCGGGAGGGCGGTGGTGACGAGGGCGGCGCCGCCGGTGGCGAGGAGCGCCCGGCGGGAGAGAACGGTACGAGCCATGCGCGGCACAACGGCACCCCGGCGGCGTACTTGAGGAAAGCCGGGCCGTCGTGCAACCCGGCGCCGGTCCGGTCTCGTGTTTGACCCGACCGACGAGACGGGAGAGGACATGAGCGACCGCGACGCGGCGTTCGCCGAGTACTTCGCGGCCCGGTCCGGGGCGATGCGGGCGACGGCGTACCTGCTGTGCGGCGACTGGCACCGGGCCGAGGACCTGGTGCAGACGGCGTTCACCAAGCTGTACGTGCACTGGCAGCGCGTGACCCGGCACGAGGCCCTCGACCCGTACGTGCGGCGGATGCTGCTGCGCACCTTCATCGACGACGGACGTCGCGGGTGGCGGCGGCGCGAGCAGCCGTACGGGCAGGACTTCGACCGGACCGGCGACGAGCCGGACCCGGACGACCGGCTGATGCTGGTCCGGGCCCTGGCCGCCGTGCCGCCCCGGCAGCGCGCCGTGCTGGTCCTGCGCTACTGGGAGGACCTGTCCGTCGAGGCCACCGCCGCCGCCCTGAACTGCTCCGAAGGCACCGTCAAGAGCCAGGCCGCCCGGGGCCTGGCCACCCTGCGCACCCTGCTGTCCGTGACCGCGAGTTAGGCAGACCCTTGGACGAGAACGAGCTCCGCCGCGCCCTGCACACGACGATGACCACCGCCCCGCCCCCGATGGACAGCGCCCCGGTCCTGGCCGCCGGCCGCCGGGCCGTCCGCCGCCGCGCCGCCGCGACGGGATTCGCCGCGGCCGCCGTCGTCGGCGTGACCACCGTCGCGGCCGCCGCGGCCCTGCAAGCGCCCGCGGCCCCGGTCGCGGGCCCGGCCCCGGCACCTCCCTCGGCCGTGCCCACCCCGACCGCCGTCGACACCAAGCCCAGCTGGCCGCTCGACGGCGACGGCCACCCGCAGCAGGACGCCACCGCCCGCTCCGGCCCCCGCTACGAGCAGGGCGCGACGTTGCTGGAGCAGCTCCTCGCCGTCGTCCCCGGCGGCTGGACCACCCCGGAGGGGACGACCGCGGAGGTGCCGGCGCAATATCACCAGGCCCAGGTCGGCGGCGACAACAGCGGCTCGACGTGGGAGTACATGGCCTACGCCGCCGTCAGCAAGGGCGGCCGCACCGGCGAGCTGCTCGCCGAGGTCCACACCACCGGCAACGGCCTGCCGGCCGACCTGTGCGCGACCGGCCGCGCGTTCTGGATGCTGGGCGGCACGTGCCGGCTCGTCACCGCCGGCGGCAGCAAGGTCGCCGTGGTCGACGGCCCGGCCGGCCGGCAACCGGACCAGTGGGCGGCCTACCGGCACCCCGACGGGACGGTCGTCTACGTCGCCCAGAGCCGCCGGCCCTCCAGCGGCACGAGCACCGCGCCGGCCCTGCAGCAGCTCCCGCTGTCCCCGCAGGCCCTCGCCGCCCTCGCCGTCCAGGAGCGCTTCCACCTGGAATAGATCCGTACGGCCACCCGGGCGTCAGATCGTGACGCTGGGCCGTCGCAGGTGGCTGCCCGGGGCCGGGGACCCGGGGCGGTCGCCGCCGGCCGCGGGGTGGTGGCGGCGGATCGAGCCCTTGCCGGCCGCTTTGGCGTCGTACAGGGCCGCGTCGGCCTGCTGCAGCAGCGAGTCCGGGCCGTGGCCGGCCCCCAGCACGATGCCGACGCCGATGCTGGCCCGCGCCCCGGTGCTGCACCCCGGGGCGACCGGGATCGGCCGGGCGAGCCGGTCGAGGATCCGGGCCGCGACGGCCTCCGCGCCGGCGTCGTCGTCGAGCTCCGGCAGCAGCACCACGAACTCGTCCCCGCCGAAGCGGGCGGCCAGGTCGCTGCCGCGCAGCGCCCCGGCGAGCCGGGCGCCCACCTCGACCAGCAGGGCGTCGCCCGCGGCGTGCCCGAACGTGTCGTTGACCGGCTTGAAGTCGTCCAGGTCGATCATGAGCGCCGCGGTGCGGGTCCCCGGTCCGGCCGCGGCCAGCACCTCGGTGAGCAGGGCGTAGAACGCCGCCCGGTTCGGCAGGCCGGTGAGGACGTCGTGATGGGCCTGATGCTGCAACTGGACCTGCTGCTCGTCCAGCTTCGCGAGCAGGCCGCGGACGAACATCAGACCCAGGAACTGCCGTACGGAGGCCAGCCCGACCGTGGTCAGCAACGTCCAGGTGAGGACGGGGCTGAGCGTGCCGTGCCGGGCGTACAGGTAGACGAAGCCGGTGAAGGCCAGCCCGGTCGGCACGTACGGCAGCAGCGCCCACGCCCCGGAGAACCAGCGGCGGCCCGTCGTGTCGGCCTGCGGCAGCTGCGCGTGCGACGCCAGTGCCACGAGCGCGCCGCCGAGCAGTGTGCAGGCGCCCGCGCCGTGGGCGTACCAGGCGTCCCGCAGGGCCAGGTTGTGCATGGTCGTGATCTGGGCGACGACGATGGCGCAGAGCGCGACGGCGAACAGCGTCAGGGCGTGCACGTGCTGCCGCTGTGCCGTGCGGGACACCAGCACGAGGGCCGCGGCCAGCAGGAAGAGGTCCGGCAGCATCAGGGCCACGAACGGGGCCCGGGTGGCCGCCGGCAGCGTCGCCGCCACCGGCCCGAGGACGAACTGCCAGGCGACGACGAAGAAGGCGCTCGCCACCGCCGTCACGTCGATCACCTGGATGAGCCGGGTGAACCTGTCGCCCGGCGGGTTGGCATGCAGCCAGAGCATGACCACGGCGGCCAGCGCGGCGGGCACCGCCACCACGCCGGCCAGGTCGACGAGCGCGGGGCGGCCCAGCACCGCGGCCGCGGCGACCAGCAGATAGGCGAGGGAGAGCAGCGCATCGGCGCCCACCGCGGCCCACCAGCCCGCCCGCACCCGGCCGTGGCCGGTCCGGGCCTGGGACCAGCAGCCGGCGAGGCCGTACAGGACAGCCGCCGCGGTCGGCAGGTAGACCAGCAGCTGCCCGCCGACGAACGGCAGCACCGGCAGCATCAGCTGAACCGTGCCGCTGACGGCCGCGCTCAGCAGCACGGCGGTTCTCCGCCTCACGTGTTCCTGTTCGGTCGCCGCGCCGGAGTCCTTAAGGCGAGTCCCCGCTGTTAGGGCGGCTCGCCGATGGGTACCTGAGAGCGCATGATGGTGAAGCTGAGCGAGGCGGGCCGCCCGGCCGCCGACCACCGCCGCGACATTCGCGGCCGGCGCGTCACGGACAGCGCCGGCCGTCCCCTCGGCAGCGTCGAGGACCTCGTGCTCGAGGAGACCGGGGGTGCCCGCTACCGCCTGCTGCGCGTCGAGCACGGCGGCGTCATGGGCTTCGGCGCCACGCCGTCGCTGATCCCCTTCGAGGCCGCGCGGGTCACGCCCGCCGAGGTGCGCATCGCGCGGCCGGCGGCGCAGGTCGCCGACGCGCCGCTCTACGACCCGGCGGACCCGGGCTTCTGGGACGAGCTCTACGCCTACTACGGCTGCGCGCCGCTCCAAGCCGCTCCGTTGCTCGCCGCCTGACCGGGCCCGCAGCGGCGCCCTCCCGCGCGCCATGGTGCATCCGGAGCCGCGCGGCGCGGTCCCGGTCGCGGTGCAGCCGTTGCCGCGCGGCGCGGCCCGGTCGGGCCCGGCGCCCCGGCGATCGACCGCCTGGTGGCCTGCGTCGGCCGCGATCCGGCCCGGACCGATGCGCCTCAGGCGCGGATCACCGTGCACCTGCGGGCGACCGTCTTCGCCGGGTCCGACTCGGACGTCGCGGTCAGGGTGACCGTGCCGGTGCGGGCGGCGCCGCGGGCGGCGGCCACTGCCACATCCACCTTCGTACGCCCCCCGGCCGCCGCCGTGGCGAGCGCGTTCGGCAGCTCGGCCCGCCAGCCCCGGCCGGCCATGGTGGCGGACAGGCGGTAGACGTCGGTGCCCGTACCCGTGTTGGTCAGCGGGAAGGTGCACGTCACACCCTTGCCCAGCGGGCGCCCGGGGGAGCTGACCACGCCGGCCCCCAGCCGCACGCCGCCGCCGGCCGCGCTGTCCAGGGACCGCACCGCGACTGTGTACGACAGCTCGCCCGCCCGGTTGCGGTGCTTGCTCAGGACGTAGAAGTGCAGCCGGTTGGCCTCGTCGACGTACTCGTACTCGCTGCCCGACCGCGTGCCGGCGTGGAAGAGGGCGTCGGACAGCTGCCGGTAGTCGCCCATGGTGATCTTCGCCGGGGTGCCGTCGGGGCGGGTGAAGTCCACCAGGTCGATGTCCTGCGGGTTGGCGTCGATCACCCACTGGAACGGCTGGCGGTCCTGGTTCTTCGTCTTGCTGATCAGCACGCCGGAGTCCGGGGTGAAGGAGTCGGAGCCCATCCGGTCGACCACCTCGACCGTGTAGTTGTCGTAGCCGCCGCCGTCGCACAGCACCTCGGTCGCGACGTCGCAGGCGGGCGACTTGTCCGTGCCCAGGGCGATGGTGATGCCCATCAGCCTCTCGCCGGGATCCACGGCCCGCGCGGTCAGGTCCGCCACCACGACGCCGTCGAGGTCGTCGACGCGCAGGATGTTCTCGTCGCCGACCAGGCCGATCTTCGCCTTGTCGCGCAGGGTGTGCAGGGAGCCCATCGAGCCGCCGTGCACGGCCGGGATCTGCCAGCGGGTGTGCGGCCCGCCGGGCCCGTTGAAGGAGCCGCGGGACATCATGGACCAGGGACCGGTGTACGCCCGGCGCAGCGGCGTCCCGTACGGATTGTTGTAGTTGTCGCCGATCGTCAGCAGATGGCTCAGCTCGTGCGCGTAGACGGCCAGCCCCGAGCTCTCCGCCTGGGTCGACGAGCCGCCGCCGGCGTTGGGCCAGATCGTGGCGGCCGACGCCCACGAGGTCCAGTCGACGTAACGCGTCTTGGCGTAGTTGGGCTGCGGCTCCACGGGCGGCCCGAAGGGATCCGGGACGTCCTCGCGGGATCCGAACCTCATCTCGCCGAACTCCTGCCAGGTCGACGACTCGTCCTGCCCGGCGGAGAGGATGAACACCAGCTCGTACGAGT
Organism: Actinoplanes oryzae; assembly: GCF_030757795.1. GTDB lineage: Bacteria > Actinomycetota > Actinomycetes > Mycobacteriales > Micromonosporaceae > Actinoplanes. Next base: position 30,721 of record NZ_JAUQWH010000062.1, on the reverse strand, counting down.
CGGCCACCGCGTCGCCCACGTCGGCTCGCCAGGCGCCGAGGCCGTCGGTCCGGATGTTGCGGTTGCAGGTGGATCCGGCGGGGCACATGCCGGGATTCATGTCGTTGGTGATGCCGTACTCGAAGGACTCGTGCGGCATCCGGTACGCACCGTAGGCCGTCAGGTTCACGCCGAACCGCCCGCCCGAGTCCTCCATCCAGTACTCGTGCAGCGTGTGCCCTGGTTGAGCTCGTTCGGCGTGTTGAGCAGATCGCGGTAGTAGCCGGGCACCTCCGAGCGGTCCAGCCCGGACACGACCGGCTGGGGGTTGCCGAAGATCGTCGACCCGGCGGGCTGCGTGACGACGAAGGGCTGATCCGGGTAGTCGAGCGTGACGAGGGCGATGTCGAAGTCGCGTACCGAGCCGCGGCGGGCCGGGTCGTTCCAGCTGGTGCCGGGCGGGCGGACGTAGTCGGACCAGGTCATGTGGTCCGGGTTCTCCCACTCCTGGAGGTCCAGCACGGCGAAGGGGTCGGACGTGGGCGCCGCCGCGGTGCCGGGCGTGGGCGCCGCCGCGGCGGGCGTGGCGACGAGCAGGGCACCGGCGAGCAGCCCGGCCGCCATGGCATGGATCAATTTAAGTCTATGAATCACGAGAGGCAGTATGACCCGTAGGGGTCCGCTCAGGGGAGCACCCAGGGATCACCCGATGGTCCAGCGGGGCGCGGCCCGGCAGGCTCATGGTCATGCCCGTCGATCTGATGCACGCCGCGACCGCCTTCGTCGAGTGGCTCGGCACGCTCGGCACCGTGCCCGTCCTGCTGGTGCTCCTGCTGTCGAGCGCCGTCGAGATGACCTTCCTGCTCGGGCTGCTGATCCCCGGCGAGTCGGTGGTCATGATCGCGGCCGCGCTGCCGCGCACCCCGGCCGGCGTCGCGCTGGCGGTCACGGTGGGCACGGCCGGCGCGCTGGGCGGCCAGATCCTCGGGTACGCCGTCGGCCGCGCCCTCGGGCCCCGGCTGCGCACCACCCGGCTCGGCCGGCGCATCGGGGCCGCCCGCTTCGACGGCGCCGAGGCGTACCTGCGCAGCCGGGGCGGCCCGGCGCTCGCCCTGGTCCGCTTCGTCGCCGTGATCCACGCCGTGGTGCCGATCGTGGCGGGCAGCGTGCGGATGCCGTTCGGGCGGTTCGTCGCCTGGTCGGCGCTCGGCACGGTGCTCTGGGTCGGTGCCTTCGCCGCGGTGGGCGTGGCGACGGCCGGCGCGGGGGCCTCCGGCCCGGTCGCCCTGGTCCTCACCGCGATCGGCGCGACCTGCCTCGGCGCGGTCCCCGCGGCGGCCCGGCTGGTCCGTCGCCGGCGGCCGCGGAGTGTGATCTCGGTCGCGTAACGGGTGGTGAGGAGCACGGACAGGTGGTCCGGACGGGTGACATCGCCGCGGGGGCACTACCCTTGGCGGGTGACCGACGTAGCAGCAGCCCCCGAGACCACCGAGACCGAGCCGGTCCCGGACCTCATCGCCACCCATTACCTCACGAGCATCGACGACGTCGTCGAGCACCTGCGCGCCGCCAGCCAGCTGGGCCTGGGCGTCCGGGTGCAGACCTACCTCGAGACCGAGGAGGACGGCGAGACCCTGGGTGAGCGCTGGGAGCTGGAGCTGCTCACCTCGTCACCGGTCCACGAGGCCGCCGACGAGACGACGCCGGCCGAGTGACGATTTCCCCCACCGGAGAGTTGATGATGACCGCGGATGCCGCCGGCCCGGACGAGGCCGGCTTCGCCGGGCTCGGGCTGCGCCCGGAGCTGCTCGAGGCGCTGACCGGCCTCGGCTACGAGGAGCCCACCCCGATCCAGCGGGAGGCCATCCCGCCGCTGCTCGAGCGGCACGACGTGCTCGGGCAGGCCGCCACCGGCACCGGCAAGACGGCGGCCTTCGCGCTGCCGCTGCTGCACCAGTTCAGCCGGAGCGCCGACGGCTCGGGCAGCGGCCCGGCCGCCCTGGTGCTCGTGCCCACCCGCGAGCTGGCCGAGCAGGTCTCGCAGGCCGTCGACAGCTACGGCCGCGGCCTCGGCGTGCGGGTGCTCCCCGTCTACGGCGGCACCCCGATCGGCCGCCAGGTGCAGGTGCTGCGGCGCGGCGTCGACATCGTCGTCGGCACCCCCGGGCGGGTCCTCGATCACCTCGGCCGCGAGACCATCGACCTCTCCGCGGTGCGCACGGTCGTGCTCGACGAGGCCGACGAGATGCTCGACATGGGCTTCGCCGAGGACATCGAGGCGATCCTCGACGAGACCCCGGCCGAGCGCCAGACCGTGCTGTTCTCGGCCACGATGCCCCCGCGCATCGACGCGATCGCCCGCAAGCACCTGCGCGAGCCGGTGCGCATCCAGACCGGCCGGCCGCAGCTCGACCCGGGCGAGCTGCCCAAGGTCAAGCAGAGCGCCTACCTGGTCGCCCGCGCCCACAAGCCCGCCGCGCTCGGCCGCATCCTCGACATCGAGGCGCCCACCGCGGCGATCGTCTTCTGCCGCACCCGCGAGGAGGTCGACGAGCTCACCGAGGTGCTCAACGGCCGGGGCTACCGGGCCGAGGCGCTGCACGGCGGCCTCAGCCAGGACCAGCGCGACCGCGTCATGGGCCGGCTCCGCGCCGGCACGACCCAGCTGCTGGTCGCCACCGACGTCGCCGCCCGCGGCCTCGACATCGAGCAGCTGACGCACGTCGTCAACTACAACGTGCCGTCGGCCCCCGAGGCCTACGTGCACCGCATCGGCCGGGTCGGCCGGGCCGGCCGCCAGGGCGCCGCGATCACCCTGGCCGAGCCGCGCGAGCAGCGCATGCTCACCACGATCGAGCGGCTCACCCGCCAGCCGATCGCGATCGAGGACGTCCCGTCGGTGGCCGAGCTGCGCGCGCGCCGCCTCGCCCGCACCCGGGAGGCGATCGAGCACACCCTGGCCGGCGACGTCACCGACCTCGACCGCTTCCGCGGGGTGCTCGCCGAGCTGACCGCCGCCCGCGACATCGAGGAGGTCGCGCTCGCCGCGATCAAGATGCTGCACGAGGCCTCGGGCGGCGACGGCGACGACACCGAGATCCCGCCGGTCGCCCGCACCGCGCGCGACCGCACCCGGGAGCGTCCGGGCCGCGACTTCGGCGGCCGCGACTCCCGCGGCGGGCGCGACGACCGCGGCCGGCCCGCCCGTGGCCGGCCGGCGAACGCCGGATCGGCGCGGCTGTTCCTGGGCATCGGGCGCCGGGCCGGGCTGCGGCCGCAGGACATGGTCGGGGCCATCGCGGGGGAGTCCGGGCTCAACGCCCGCGACATCGGCGCGATCGAGATCCAGGACCGGTTCTCGCTGGTCGAGGTGCCCGAGCGGGACGCGGACATGGTGATCGCGGCCCTGCGCGGCGCCACCATCCGCGGCCGCAAGGCGACCGTGCGCCGGGAGCGCCCTTACAACTGAGTCGCCTCCGCCGGAGCCGCGCCCTCGCATCGCCGGGGGCGCGGCTTCTCGGTCTCCGGCTGCTTCACTCTCGCCGTGCCCGGGCCGCCGCTGTGCCCGGACCGCTGCCGTGCCCGGGCCGCTGCTTGTGTGCGGTTCGGCCGTGCGCCGTTCGCGGCGCTGCTGGGGGGTGCGGCGCTACAGGAGGGCGCCGGCGGCGAGGAGTTCGAGCTTGCTCCGGGCGTCCGTGCCGGGCCGGGGAGTGGAGACCACCAGGCGCAGGTCCGAGGGCTGGATGGTGAGCACGCTGGTGTCCAGGGCGATGTCCCCGGCGACCGGGTGCTCCGCGATCTTGTGCGCGCTCTGGTGGTCGGCGACCTCGCGCAGCGCCCACAGCTCGCGGAAGCGCTCGTAGGCCCGCAGCCGCGTGATCAGCTCCGCGAGCTCCGGGTCCGCCGGGTAGCGGCCCGTCGTGGTGCGCAGGTCCGCGACCAGGGACTCCTCGAAGGCGGCGCGCTCGGCCGCGGTCATCCGGGTCCGCGAGCCCGCCCCCGCGAAGTGCCCGAGCAGCAGGCTGGGACCGGTGTCGCCCGGCTCGCCGAACGTCGCCGCGAAGATCGGGTTCCAGTGCAGCAGGCGCCACATGGCGTCGTAGACGGCGACGGGCTGGGCCGCGAGCTGCTCCACGATCCGGTGCAGGCTGTCGGGGATCAGCCGGGGCACCCGGTCCGGCGTCGCCGCGTGCCCGGCGAGGCGCAGCAGATGGGCGTGCTCGTCGCCGGAGAGCCGCAGCGCCCGGGCCAGGGCCGAGCAGACCTGCGCCGACGGGGTGGCGGCCCGGCCCTGCTCCAGCTGCACGACGTAGTCGACCGAGATCCCGGCCAGCAGCGCGAGCTCGCTGCGCCGCAGCCCGGGCACCCGGCGCGGGGAGATGTCCGGCAGTCCGGTGGTCGCCGGGTCCACGCGGTCGCGCCAGGCCCGCAGTGCCGTGCCGAGATGCTCCATGGCTCCATCATCCCGCGCCCGGCCCCGGCCCGGGTGGTACAGGTTTTACCAGGAAGTTCCTCAGCTCCCGCCGGGCTCCGCGGCGGCCGAGCATGGGTGGCATGACAGACACGATCACGCTCGCCGGCGACCTGGTGCTCAGCCGCATGGGCTACGGCGCCATGCAGCTGGCCGGGCCGAACGCCTTCGGGCCGCCCCGGGACCGCGCCGAGGCCGTCCGGGTGCTGCGCACCGCCGTCGAGCTGGGCGTCACGCACATCGACACCAGCGACTTCTACGGGCCGGTGGTGACCAACGAGATCATCCGCGAGGCCCTGCACCCGTACGCCGAGGATCTCAGGATCGTCACCAAGGTCGGCTTCCGCCGGGGGCCGGAGGGCAGCTGGGACCCGTGGCCGCACGACCTGCGCGGGCAGGTCCGGGACAACCTGACCCACCTCGGGCTGGACGTGCTCGACGCGGTCAACCTGCGCGTGGCAGGGGACGGCACGATCGCCGAGTTGTTCGGCACGCTGGCGGAGCTGCGCGACGAGGGTCTCGTACGCCATCTGGGTCTGTCGAACGTGACCGCCGCGCAGGTCGCCGAGGCCCGGGCGATCGCGCCGATCGTGTTCGTGCAGAACATGTACAACGTCGTGCTGCGCACCGACGACGCCCTGATCGACGAGCTGTCCGGGGAGGGCATCGGGTACGTGCCGTTCTTCCCGCTGGGCGGCTGGAGCCCGCTGCAGTCGGGCGTGCTGGACGAGGTGGCGGCCGGGCTCGGAGCGTCGCCGCAGCAGGTGGCGCTGGCCTGGCTGCTGCGGCGTTCGCCGAACATTCTGGTCATTCCGGGTACGTCCACCGTGGCGCACCTGCGCGCGAACGTGGCCGCCGCGGATCTGCGGCTGCCCGCGGAGGCGATCGCCAAGCTGGACGCACTGGGCTGACGGAGTCGGGGGGACGAGGTGGGCGCCTCGTCCCCGGACGGACGGGGGATGAGCCGAAGTCACGCGATGTGATGTTGGGAGCGCTCCCATCGACGAATGTAACAGTCGTCACACCCGCGTAACAAGGGCTGTCAGCCGAACGCGATGTCGCTGCAGAAGTAGTACGACTGGTCGAGGTGGCTGGCCTGCCAGATCGTGTAGACCAGCGCCCGGCCGGTGCGCCCCGAGAGGCTCACCTGCAGCGTCTTCTCCCAGCCACCGGCGGCGGCGGGCGTCCACTGGCCCACGGGCGTGTTCCCGGCCTGGCTGACCAGCACGAGATCGGACCACTTCACCGCGGTCGTCACCGGGTTGAAGCCGGCCCGGGTCACGTACACCCGGATGTAGTCGGCGCCGTGGCCCGCCTGGTCCCACAGGCGCACCGGGAACGAGTTGCCGACGGTGGTGGCCTTCCAGTCGCCGACGGTGTCCATGGCCGCGTACCGGCCGCTCTGCGTACGCCCGGCGCTGCACAGCTGCGCGTCGGGGATCGCACCCTGGTGGTTGCCGGCGACGCCCTCGCGGTAGAGGCCGTTCCAGTTCCACATGGCGTTCGGGTCGGCCTGCCACGCCTGCCAGCACATCGGGTCCTGGGTGGCCATGGCCGGATTCTGGAAGTCGGACCCCCAGCGCTGCCAGCAGCCGTAGTTGCGCGACGCCGGACCGGTGATGCTGCCGTGCGCGGCAGCCGGGGCGGAGGGAAGGACGACGCTGATCAGCGCGGCGGCGAGGACGCCGGCGGCCGTGCTGATCGCGAGTCCGATGCGTGCTCTGCGGGGCATGGTTCCGCACTCCTGAGCTCGAAGGGTCGCAGGACCGGCGGCGACTGCCCGGGTCGCCGCCCACCGCGTGACCGGCGGTGGTGCTGGTCCCACCCTCCCCATGCAATCGACTTATGTCAATATTTTACCGGGGCGGACCCGGTCGCACGGGACGGTTAAGGTGCGAACATGGGGACGATCGGCGCCGGGCCGGCGCGGCAGGCGGCCATCTACCGGGCGGGGGCCCTCGGGCGCCGGCCCGCCGTGCCCGCCGGCTTCGCCCAGCTGGAGCACCGGGCGCGCCGGGTGAGCAGCCGCACCGCCTGGGCGTACGTCGCCGGGGGTGCGGGCGAGGGCCGGACCATGCGCCGCAACCGGGAGGCCTTCGACCGCTGGGCCGTCGTGCCGCGGATGGCCTCCGGGGCGGTCACGCGTGACCTGTCCGTCGAGCTGCTCGGCGTCCGGCACCCCACGCCCGTGCTGCTCGCCCCGGTCGGGGCGGCGGAGCTGATGGGGCGCGACAGTGACGTCACGATCGCGCGGGCCGCGGCGGCGACCGGCACGGCGTACGTGCTGTCCAACCAGGCCTGCAACCCGATGGAGCAGTGCGCGGACGCGCTGGGGGAGACCCCGCGGTTCTTCCAGCTCTACTGGAGCAAGGACGAGGGGCTGGTCGACAGCCTGATCGCGCGCGCCGAGGCGATCAAGGCCGGGGCGCTGGTGGTGACCCTGGACACGACGGTGCTGGGCTGGCGCCCGGCTGATCTGACGCTCGGTTCGCTGCCGTTCGCGCGGGGGATCGGCATCGCGCAGTACACGTCCGACCCGCGCTTCCGTGAACTCGTGGCGGCGCGCACCGGCGGGGTGGCGAGGGCCGGGCGCCCCGGGCCCGGCGCCCTGCGGACGGTGCTCGGCATGGCCCGCCACCGGGTGTCGCGCGCGGCGGTCGAGACGTTCCTCGACGTCTACTCCAACCCCGGGCTCAGCTGGGACCACCTGGCGACGCTGCGGGAGCGGACCCGGCTTCCGGTCATCCTCAAGGGAGTGCTGCACCCGGACGACGCCCGGCGCGCCTTCGGCCTCGGCGCCGCGGCGGTCGTCGTGTCCAACCACGGCGGCCGGCAGGTGGACAACGCGATCGCCTCGCTCGACGCGCTGGTGGACATCCGGGCGGCGGTGGGGCCCGGGCCGGCGCTGCTGTTCGACAGCGGCATCCGTACGGGCGCCGACGTCTTCACCGCCCTGGCCCTCGGCGCAAACGCCGTGCTGCTCGGCCGTCCCTACCTCTACGGGCTCGCGATCGCCGGGCAGCGCGGCGTCGAGGAGGTCATCCGCAACATCGTCGCCGAACTCGATCTGACGATGGCCCTCAGCGGCACGCCCGACATCCCTTCGATCACGCGTGAGCTGCTCCGGAACGGGTAAGGTGGCGCGCATGACGAGGGACGGCGTGCGCGGCTTCGTGCGGCGGTCCCTGCCTGTCCTGCTCGCCCTGTTCCTGACCGGGCCGTTCGCCGCCGCTTCGGCCGCGCCGGCCCCCGTCGTTCCCGCGGCGGCCGCGGCCGCCGCGGCTTCCACTGCTTCCGCGGCTTCCGCGCCTTTTGTTGCGCCGGCCGTGGCTGTCGTCGTGGGTGAGGTCCCCGCCGCGGTCGTCCCGGCCGGGGCCCCGCAGGTGCTGCACGCGCAGGCCGCCGCCGGAGCGCACGGCTCACGGGCGCCTCCGTCCACTCTCGTGTGACGGCTCCGCACCAGCACTGAGCTCTCCTCCGCGCGCCCGTTCCCCGGCGCGCGTCCATCGACTTTCATGGATCCCACGGACGGGAATGCCACGATGAACATCGTCGCCGAAATGATCTTCAACGACCCCCGGCCCGTCACCGTCTGGGGCGTGCTGATGCTGCTCGCCCTCCTCTCCCTGACCCTGCTGGCCAGCCCGCACGGCATCAGCGACCCCACCCGCGCCCTCCGCGAGACCGCGACCTCCGTGCGGGGCCTGCGCGAGCGGCGCCGCCGGCGCCTGCGCGACGCCGAGGAGACCATCCGGTACGCCGACGAGCTCCACGTCGCCGCCCAGCGCGCCGAACGAGGAGCCGAACGCTGGCTGGAGCACTGGCAGGACAGCGAGCAGCGGGTGACCGCCACGTGGCAGGCCTGGCTCGACGCGCAGGCCCGCCTCGACCGCGCCCGCACCGCAGCCGCCTTCCGCACCCCGTGGACCCTGCCGACCCCGTCCGAGTACGCCGCCCGCGAGCGCTGGCTCCACCAGACCGTCCAGGCCGCCGCCGACCGGGGCGACCTGCCCGCCTCCGCGGTCGCCGACGCCCTGGCCGGCCGGGGCTGGGACGCCCGCCTCCACCCCGTCGACCAGGAACTGGTCATCCTCCGCACCGCCGCGGCCCACCGCCTGGCCGAGCACCGCCGCGCCGTCGCCGCCGAGCAGAACGCCTGGCACGACGCCCAACTGGCCCGCCGCACCAGCGACGACCTCCGCGGCGAGGCCGCGGCCGCCACCGCCCGCGCCCTCCCGGCCCGCGACTACCTCGCCACCGCCCGCCCCCACCGCGCCACCACCCGCACCGCCGTCGCCGTCCGCACCGCCTGACGGCCTACGCCGGTCGCCCCATGGCCCCGGGCTCGGCCGACGCCGGCATCGGCGCAGCCCTACCGCGTGTCTGGTAGCCAGGCTGTCGGGTAACCGCGACACGACAGCGCCGACCGGGGTTCAGTGCAACCCATGCGGGCCCCGGCGTTTGCCGAGGCCTGCATGTCAGACGTGGTTACTCGAAACGGCCATCGCCCGGAAGCTCAGCAAAGGTCGCCCCCATGGGCCTCGATCCGGAAATTCCGGCCGTTTGCCGGAATGTATGTGCCGTCCTGGTAGTCCGCGACGAACACCTCGCCGTCAACGGCGCCACCTGTGTAGAAAACCCTGGCGCAGTAGCCCGGCCCGATCCATGCCGCGGCCGCAGTGCTCCAATACGCACTGGTTGTGCCTCCGGGGGAAAGGCGGATGTCGTACTTGTTGTCGATGGAGTAGTTGCCGTCCAAGAAGTGGACAACGCCGACCTTCAAGCCCCCGGACGAGTTGTTCCAGATCCAGTTGGAGGCGGCGTGGGCCGGTGATTGCAGCGTGAGGGCCGACAAGGTGACTACCGCGGCAACGATCGCGGCGAACCATGCTGAGACGCGGCGATGGGACATGACTTCAGCTCCCTTGAACGAGTGACGAATCGCATCCGGCGTGCGGCTTCCGGCTCAGATACTCGGGCCGGCCCATCGCCGGCGGCAACGTCGATCTGTCCCTGACCTGGAGCTATCTGTCCTTCCCGACAGATAGCTCCAGGTCCCCGGTGGCATTCGCCCCGGGCTCCATGGTCGCTGTGCAGATCGCAGTGGCGGCGTAGCCGGAGTCCTCGCGGGCCGATGGTGCGCGTCACCCGCTCGACGCGGTTGTGGTTGACCGGCGTCCCTCGGTCGCGTGGTCCGGCGGCAATCCGCGCGGCCGGGGTCTCCGTCAGATCCAGCGGCCGCCCAGCCACATGCGGGCGGACCAGTCCTCGTACGTCAGGAGCTGGCCGACGAAGATCGGATGGAAGTAGGCGAAGCAGAGCGCCACCAGCAGGATGTATGCCCCGGCCACCACCGTGCCGACCAGTTGGCGGTCGGTGCGGGCCGGGCCCGCCGCCGTGCCGGCCGGTGGGGTCATGATGGCGCCGAGGACGTAGACGACGGCGAGGATGAGGAAGGGCAGGGCGGGCAGGGCGTAGAAGGAGAACATGGTGCGCCCGTCCTTGATGGCGAAGTAGAACCACGGGAGCAGCCCGGCGACGACGCCCGTGCCGATGGCCAGGGCTCGCCAGTCGCGGCGGGCGATGCCGAACCAGACGAGCGCGGCGAGGGCGGGCAGGAACGACCACCAGAGCAGCGGCGTGCCGAGGAGCAGGATCTCGCTCACGCATTTCGGGGCGCCGCAGCCGGTGAGGTCCGGTGGGGCGTAGAACGAGACCGGGCGGCCGATCAGCAGCCATTGCCACGGCCACGACTGGTAGCGATGAGCCTCGGTCAGGCCACTGTGGAACGTGTACGCCACGTGATGATAGTGGGCCAGATTGAGCAAGGCGCCGATGATCGGGGGCTCGCTCATGCCGCTCTCCTCCCGGTAGTGCCGGAAGTAGCCCACGTCGGTCACCAGCCAGCCGGTCCAGGTGGCGACATAGGTCAGCGCGGTGAGCACCAGGCTGAGCATCAGCCAGCCCAGGTCGGCGACCAGTCCGGTGCGAGCCCAGCGGCGGACGCCCGCGGAGCGCCGGGCCTGCATGCGCCACCACACCACGAGGGCCGCGAGGAAGGGCGCGAAGAACAGGGCGCTCCATTTGATGCCGCAGGCCAGGCCGAAGGTGAACCCGGCAACGAGCAGCCACCACGGTATGATGCGCGGGCGTTTGTTCTCCGGGTTCCAGCCCTGATCGAGTGCGCGCAGCAGGCGGCGGCGGTAGTGGTCGCGATCGAGGAGCATCGCGGCGAAGGTCATCAGGATGAACAGGCCCAGGAAGATGTCGAGCAATGACGTGCGCGACAGCACGAGCTGGAAGCCGTCGAGGGTCATGAGCAGGCCCGCGGCGCCGGCCAGGACGATCGAGTGGAACATCCGGTAGGCCACCCGGATGAGGATCAGGATCATCAGGATGCCGGCGATGGCTGCCGGGAAGCGCCAGCCGAGCTCGTTGTTGCCGAAGGCCTTCTCGCCGAGGGCGATGAGCCATTTGCCGAGCGGGGGATGCACGACGTACGCCGGGCCGTTCGTCTTCTCCGGATCCCACTCGACGCCGTGCTGCAGCATGTCCCAGGCGTCGGTCGGATAGTAGACCTCGTCGAAGACGTACCCCTTGGCGCTGGTGAGGCCGGACAGCCGCAGGACGGCCGCGACCGCCACGATCAGCCCGGTCACGAGCCACGAGTACGGGTTCAGCCAGTTGTCCAGCGTGGCCAGCCGCCGCCGCACGATGTCGGGCACGCCGCTCGCGGGCTCCGGTCCGGTGGCCGGAGGTCGTTCCGTCTCGATCGCCAAGGTCACGCCGCGATCCTAGGGGCTGACGCAAACGCGCAGGAGACCGTCGTCCGAAACTTCCAGCGGCCAAGATCGCGTCGGCGGCCATCGAGGGAAACGGTAAGCCCAGGCAGCACGCGTTCGAAACTATCGGAAGATTCCCGGAAATAGGCATTGACGGTCGCCGCAATGGGGTCGCACCATGTGACAACGACGCTTGTCGATGGGATGCGATGTTTCGGGCGCCGCCACCGGCGCCCCGCGTCCCGCGCTCCCTCCGCGAGACGAAGGTGATCTTCCATGACCGTACGCAGAAAGGTGTTCGGCGCCGGGCTGGCCGGGCTGCTCGCCGCCGCCGGGCTGGCGCTGCTCGCCCCGTCGTCCGGGCCGGCCGGCGCGGCACCGATCGACGGAGGTGCCCGGATGGCCGACTCCTGCCCCAACGGCTACGTGGGGCTGACCTTCGACGACGGCCCGAACCCCTCGAACACGACCACCCTGCTGAACACGCTGCGCCAGAACAACGTACGGGCGACGCTCTTCAACACCGGCCAGAACGCCGCGGCCAACCCGTCGCTCGTCGCCGCGGAGGCGGCGGCCGGCATGTGGATCGCCAACCACAGTTACACGCATCCGCACATGCTCACTTTGAGCGCGGCGAACATGTCCTCCGAGCTGTCGCGCACCCAGTCCGCCATCCAGGCGGCCGGCGGCGGAACCCCGCGGATCTTCCGGCCCCCGTACGGCGAGACGAACGCCACCCTCGAAGCCGCCGCCTCCGCCCTGGGCCTGCGCACCGTCACCTGGCAGGTCGACTCCCAGGACTGGAACGGCGCCAGCACCGCCCAGATCGTCCAGGCGGCGAGCAGGCTGACCGACGGCCAGCTCATCCTCATGCACGACCAGTACGCGACCACGATCGCCGCCATCCCGCAGATCGTCGCCGGCCTCACCAGCCGCGGCCTGTGCGCCGGCATGATCTCCCCGACGACCGGCCGCGCCGTCGCGCCGACCGGCACCGGCACCCCGACCACGCCGCCGCCGTCGGGAGGCAGCTGCACCGCGACCTACAGCGAGGGCCAGAAGTGGACGGATCGCTTCAACGGCCAGGTCACGGTCGCCGGCTCGAACGCGTGGACGGTCACGGTCACCGTCACGTCCCCCCAGCGCATCATCAACACCTGGAACGCGGCCGTCAGCTGGGACAGCACGGGCAACGTGATGACCGCCCGGCCCAACGGCAGCGGCAACACGTTCGGCTTCACGATCCAGCACGGCGGCAACTGGAACTGGCCGGCCCTCACCTGCCGCGCCTGACCCGCAGCACCCGGCCATGGCGGCCTTCGGAGGCGGCGACCGTCGCGTTCCGGAGGCCCGCCGTGGCGGAGACGTCGTGTTGGCCGCCATGCTGCGCCACTGGAAAGCGCCGCAGGCGTGGCAGCGCAAGAGGGCCGGGAGGTGACCGCTCAGACCGCCGAGCGGGACGAGGCGAGCGCGGCGGCCAGGTCGTCGCGGGCGCGGGCGACCCGGCTGCGGATCGTGCCGACCGGGCAGCCGCAGATCTCCGCCGCCTCCGCGTACGACAGGCCGGCCACCTGCGTCAGCACGAACGCCTCCCGGCGCTCGGCGGTCAGCCCGCCCAGCAGGTCGCGCAGCGCGTGCTCCTCCTCGAAGCGGATCGTGCCACGCTCGGCCACCCCGTGCCAGTCGCCGAGCGTGACCAGGCGGGGCCGGCTGGACGCCTGGCGCACCGCGTCCGCGGCCACCCGTTTGGCGATGGCGAACAACCAGGTGCGTACCGTCGAGCGGCCGGCGAAACCCGGCAGCGCCCGGAACGCGCGCAGGAAGGTCTCCTGCGTCAGGTCCTCGACGTCGCGCCGGTGGGCGAGGCTGCCCAGGAAGCGCATGACGTCCCGCTGCGTGGCCCGCACGAGCGCCGTGAAGGCCGCTCTGTCTCCTCCCGCCGCAGCCGCCGCGAGCGCGTGCAGGTCGTCCTCCGGCGGCACAAGACTCCCCAGGGCTCGAGCGATCGACACCGTCGGAGCACAAGTCGCTCGCTCGCCCCCGTTAGTTCCCGGTGATCTCGGACGCCCAGGACGCGATCACCCGCAGGATCGGCTCGCGCCCCGCGAAGCGCGCCGCCACGTCGCGCTTGTCGTAGCCGGACCCGGCCGGTGTCGCGTCGGCCGTGGCGAGCATCCGCGGCGCCATCCAGAAGAACTTCGCCGCCCCCGCGACCCGGATCGCCCGGTGCGCGACATCGGGATCCACGACGCCGCGCAGCCCCCGTACGTAAGCCTCGCTCACCGTGGCGACCACCTCGGCGAGCAGCGTCACGTCGAGGAAGCCGTCGAAGAACGCGTCCAGCGCGAGGTTCGCCGCGTCCTCGCCGATCGCGCCGGGGCCCACGTGCGCCCAGTCCAGCAGCACCGGGCCGCGCGCGGCGCCGATCAGGTTCATCGGCCACACGTCGTGGTGGCACATCGTGCGGGGCAGGGCGCGCGCCGCCGCCAGCACCTCGAGGCGCCGCTCCCACAGGCTGCGCAGCCCGGCCCGCAGCCCCGGCGACCAGGCCGCGACCGCCGCCGGATGCTCCCAGTCCAGGCCGGCGGGCACGGGCAGCCCGAGCCCGCCGTCGGTGAGGAAGTCGCGGGCCAGCCACGGCGCGTCCCACGGCGGCCGGTTCGCCCACGCGGCCTGGCCCAGGCCCAGCCGGTACGCGACGTCGCCCAGCCCGGCCGGGCCGAACGACGTGCCCGCCGCGCCCGGCACGTCCTCCAGCCACATGGCCACCGACCCGTCCGCCCGCTCCTGCACGGACAGGCAGGCGGGCGCGGACAGGCCGCCCTCGGCGAAGACCGCGGCGGGCAGGCCGGCCTCGTACGCGCAGGGCTCGCGCCGCCAGTAGTTGAAGTGGCCGGGGTCCGTGCTCGCCGCCAGGTGGGGCAGGGCGCCCGCGCGCCGCGGCGTGGCCACCTTGAGCACCACGGGACCGTCGTCGCGGCGGACCCGCCACACCCCGCCGGTGACCTCGTTGGCGGACCCGTGCTCCAGGCCCTCGGTGGCCCAGCCAGCCTGGACCAGATCGGCGGGAAGCGTCATGATCCGACCCTACGGGCCGCAGAACACCCGGTCCAGGAACGTGTCGACGGCCGCCCCGACATCGCCGGTGAAGTCGGGTGTCACCGCGATCGTGGCCTGCCGGCGCCGGTCCTCCGTCGTGTAGGACCAGGTTTGGTAGGCCAGCGCGTCGCCGTCGTTGCCGTAGACCTCGACGCCGCAGGTGGTGTGCTGCCACCACGCGAGCCCGAGCCCGTACTCCCGGGTGCCGCCGGGGGTCTTCATCGCCCGGAGCAGGCCGGCGGGCAGGAGCCGGCCGCCGAGCAGGGCGCCGAAGAACCGGTCGAGGTCGGCCGTCGTGGAGATCATCTCGCCGCTCGCGCCCATCACCGACGGGTTCATCGCCGTGTAGTCGACCAGCCCGAGGCCCTCGATCGGCACGTAGCCGTGCGGGTGCGGGCCGGGGATGCGCATGGCCGTGCCGGGCAGCGAGGGTCGGAGGGCAGCTGATCGCGCGGGTGACGGGCCGGCCGTACGCCCCCGAGGTCGAGCGCCGGATCATCCGCCCGCTCGCGACCCGCCGCCGCGGCGGAACCGGGATGTCCCGTAGGGAACTTTCCGGCCGGGCGGAGCGACTGTTGCGGGGTGCGTAGTGCGGTGAAGACGCCGTTCCTGGTCGCTGCGGCGACGGGGACGGGCGTGGTGGTCCTGGTGGCGGCGTTGCTCTTCGGCGGGGCGGTGGACGGCGGCGTGCTGCCCGGCATCCCCAGCCCCGGCGGCCTGACGCTGTGGGGGCTGCCCGCGCTGACCATGATCGCGAACGTCCTCGGCGTCCTGACCGCCGGGCTCACCGCGACTGCGGCGTTCCTGCTGCCCGGGGACGGTCCGAGCGTGGCGGCCCACGGCTGGCGGCTGCTGCGCCGGTGCACGTGGCTGGCGCTGGGCTGGGCGGCGAGCTCGGTGGCGCTCGTCGTGTTCACCGTGTCCGACCTGCTCGGCGTACCCGTGGGGCGGTTGAGCGGGCAGTCGGTGACCAGCTTCGCCTTCTCCATCAACCAGGGGCAGGCTCTGGTCACGCAGGCGGGGCTCGCGCTGCTGCTGGCGGTCCTCACCCGGTGCGGCGTGTCGCGTGCGCTCGCCGCGGTCACCGCCGTCGTGGCGATGGTCGCGCTGCTGCCGCCGGCCTTCACCGGGCACTCGGCGGGCGCCGGGGACCACCAGATCGCGGTCACCAGCCTGGCCCTGCACGTCCTCGCGGCGTCGCTGTGGGTGGGTGGTCTCGCCGGACTGCTTCTCGTACGCCGCCACCGCCGCTTCGTGGACACCGCGGACCGCTACAGCCGGCTCGCCCTCGCGTGTTTCGTGGCGACGGCGGTCAGCGGCACGGCCAACGCGGCGGTCCGGCTGGGCAGCGTCTCCGAGCTCCTCGGCTCCCGGTACGGCGTCCTGGTCCTGCTGAAGGTGCTGGCGCTGCTGGCCGTGGGGCTGCTCGGGGCCGCCCACCGCAGCCGCACGCTCCCGGCGCTGCGGGCCGGCCGGCCGTACGCCTTCCTCCGCCTCGCCGCCGGTGAGCTGGTCGTGCTGAGCGCCGCGGTCGGGCTCGCCGTGGCCCTGTCGCGCAGCCCCACGCCGGTGCCCGAGACCGAGGCCGTCCCCGACCCCCTGGTGGAGCTGCTCGGCTTCGACCAGCCGGGGCCGATCACGGCGGCGCGGCTGCTGGGCAACCCGCTGCCGGACATGTTCTTCCTGACCGTCGTGGCGGTCGGCATCTTCTGGTACCTGGCGGGCGTGCGCCGCCTGCGCCGCGCCGGGCACGACTGGCCGCCGGCACGCACCGCATCCTGGGTGGCCGGGCTGCTGGTGCTCGGGGCGTTCACGTGCCTCGGCGTGGCCAAGTACGCGTACGTCCTCTTCAGCGTGCACATGGTCCAGCACATGGTCTTGTCGATGGTTGTGCCGATCCTGCTGGTCGGCGGCGCGCCGGTCACCCTGGCCCTGCGGGCGCTGCGCAGGCCGGCCGACCCGCAGGTGCGCGGTGCCCGGGAGTGGCTGCTGGTCGTGCTGCACAGCCGGCTGCTGCGGGTGCTCAGCCACCCGGTGGTCGCGCTGGCGATCTACGTGGCCGGCCTCTACGGGCTCTACCTGAGCGACCTGCTCGGCACGATCATGCGCTACCACCTCGGGCACCTCGCGATGCTCGTGCACTTCGTGCTGGCCGGCTACCTGCTCTTCTGGGTGCTGATCGGGATCGACCCGGGCCGGCGCCGGATCCACCCCGCGCTGCTGACCGTCGTGCACTTCCTGTCCATGGTGGCGCACGCGTTCTTCGGGTTCGTGCTGTTGCAGTCCACCGAGGTCATCGCCGCCGGCTGGTACACCTCCGTGCATCCGGCGTGGGCGTCCTCGCTGACGGCCGACCAGCACCTGGGCGCCGGGCTGGCGTGGGCGTTCGGCGAGGTGCCCGCCGCGGTGATCATGCTGCTGCTGGTCCGCCAGTGGATCCGCTCCGACGAGCGCGAGCAGGCCCGCCTCGACCGCGCCGCCGACCGCGCCGAGGCGTCGGGGGAGGAGGACGACCTCGCCCGCTACAACGCCTTCCTCGCCGCGCATCGGGAAGGTTGATCACGCCGGGAACTTCCGGCCGGGGCCGCCCGACGAAGACTGCATGCGAAAGAATCCGACCCTCGCGGCCGTGGCACTCGCGGGCGCCCTGCTCGGCCTCGCCGGCTGCGGCGACTCCACCGACAGCGCGGCGGCCCCCGCCCCGGCGCCCTCGGCGGCCACCACCCTCACGATCAAGGACCCGTGGGTCAAGGCGGCCACCGCCGGCACCATGACGGCCGCGTTCGGCGTGCTGACCAACGACACCGGCGCCGATGTCACCGTGGTCTCCGCGGAGTCCCCGGCGTCGCCGATGGAGCTGCACGAGATGACCATGAAGGACGGCCAGATGGTGATGCAGCCCAAGGAGGGCGGCTTCGTCGTCAAGGCGCACGGCACCCACGAGCTGGGCCCCGGCGGCGACCACCTGATGCTCATGAAGCCGGCCGCGGCGATCGAGGCGGGCGACGAGGTGTCGTTCACGCTCAAGCTCGCCGACGGCACCACGGTGCCGTTCACCGCGGTCGCGAAGCCGTTCGCCGGCGCGGGCGAGAGCTACGCGCCGTCCCCCGCGATGCCCATGGGGAGCATGGCCCCGTGACGTCGCGCCGCCGCATCCTCACCGGGGGCGCGGTGGCCGGGCTGGGTGCGGTCGCGGGGGCCACGGTGGTCGCCGCGACCCGCCCGGAGCCGCCGGTCCCGGTCGCTGCCACCACCACCCCGGACACGGGTACGGCCACCGTCGCGTTCCACGGTCCGAGGCAGGCCGGGGTCGCCGAGGACCCGCCCGCGCATGCCGCGTTCGTCGCGTTCACGCTCGCCGCGGGCACGGACAGGCGGGCCCTGGGCCGCATGATGCGCCTGCTGTCCGACGACGCCGCCCGCCTCACCCGGGGCGCCCCGGCGCTCGGCGACACGGACGCGACCCTGGCGGAGCTGCCCGCCCGGCTGACCGTCACGTTCGGCTTCGGCCCGGGGCTGCACACCCGGGCCGGCGCGAAGTCCCCGGTCGCCGACCTCCCCGCCTTCCCGATCGACCGGCTGGAACGGCGGTGGTCGGGCGGCGACCTGCTGCTGCAGATCTGCGCCGACGACCCGCTGACCGTGGCGCACACCCAGCGCATGCTCATCAAGGACGCGCGGCCGTTCGCGGCGGTGCGCTGGGTGCAGCAGGGCTTCCGGCGCAGCCCCGGCGTGCAGTCGGCCGAGCACACCCAACGCAACGTCATGGGTCAGCTCGACGGCACCGCCAACCCGCGCGGCGCCGAGATCGACCAGGCGGTGTGGAACCCGGACGGCTCGACCCAGCTCGTCGTGCGCCGCATCCGCGCCGAGATCGAGAAGTGGGACCTGCTCGCGGTCGCCGACAAGGAGAACGCGGTCGGCCGCCGCCTCGGCTCCGGGGCGCCGCTGAGCGGCACGGCCGAGCACGACCGGCCCGACTTCGCCGCCCTGGACGCCTCGGGGCTGCCGAAGATGCCGGACTTCTCGCACGTCACCCGCGCCCGCGTGGAGGATCCGGCCCGCAAGATCCTGCGCCGGCCGTACAACTACGACGGCGCCCCGGACGCGCTCGGGCAGCCGGACGCGGGGCTGATCTTCGCGGCGTACCAGCGGGACGTCGCCGCCCAGTTCGTGCCCATCCAGCAGCGGCTCGCCGACAAGGACCTGCTCAACGAGTGGATCACGCCGATCGGCTCCGCCGTCTTCGCGATCCCGCCGGGGTGCGCCGAGGGCGGCTGGATCGGCGAGCAGCTGCTGGGATGAGCGCCGGCCGGCCGGGAGCCCCGCGCTCCCGGCCGGCGCGGTTCAGCTGCCGGCCGGCGCCGGGGAGACCGGCACCGGCCGCCTGCGCCGGCGCAGCGCTCCTACGAGGACGTCGATCAGCAGGAAGCCGGCCAGCGGAACGCCGAACAGCGGCATGAACCAGCCGATCGCGAACACCACGGGCACGCCGAGCACGATGCCCCAGGACGGCAGCTGCTGCCAGGCGCCGCGCGCGGGCGGGGCACCGGCCAGGGCCCGCCGGTCGGCGCGGGTCGGCCGGCGCTGCCACCACATCCGGTAGCCCCAGACGATGACGGTGATCAGTCCGAGGGCGAGCGCGGCGAGCACGAGCTGGTTCGCCAGGCCGAAGAGATCGCCCATGTGCGCGTAGATGCCCCACTGCGTGAGCTTCGCCAGGACCGGCCAGTCGGCGAAGTCGATCCGGTCGCTGATCTCGCCGGTCGTCCCGTCGACGGCGATGCTGTCGCGCCCGACCGGCCACCGCGCGTCCTCCTCGGTGACCGTCCACGCGGCGCCGGCCTCGGCGGGCGGGGTGACCGTCAGCCGGCCGCCGATGCCGTTCGCCGTCGCCGTCTGCAGGACCTTGTCGATGACCGCCGGGTCGACCGCGGGCGAGACCGCGGGCGCGCCGCCGCCGTGCTCGGCGTGCTCCCCGGCCGCCGGGGCCGCGGCCGGGGCGGCGAGTGCGGTGGACACGGCGGGCCGGCTGCCGTGCAGGCCGTCGACGAGCTTGCCGAAGTTGGCGCCCGCGTACTCCGACCAGGTCAGCCCGGTGGCCGACAGGAACAGCAGCCCGACGGACAGCCACAGGCCCAGGGACGCGTGCCAGCTGCGGGTGCGCCGGACGCCCTTCTTCGCGGCGAGATCCGGGGCGAGCAGCGTGCGGGCGCTCCGCCGGCCCCGCTGGCGCCGCCACCACAGGGCCACCCCGCCCAGCGCGACGACCCACAGCCAGCTGGCGGCGAACTCGGAGTAGTACAGGCCGATCGGGCCGAGGTTGAGGTTCGTGTGCATGTCGTCGAACCAGGTACGCACGGGGGTGGCCGCCCACCACGTGGTCAGCTGACCGGTGACCGTGGCGGTGTACTGGTTCACGTACACCGTGTGCTTGTGTTCGTCGTCGAGCCCGGGCGCGGTGAAGTCGACCTGGGTGGTCGTGTCCCCGGAACCGGGCCGCACCGCGGCGAGCGAGCCCTCGGGATGCGCGGCGCGCGCCGCGGCGACCTGCTCGGAGAGCGCCCGCGGGGCGTCACCCGGCGCGACGACGAGCTGCTCGGCGTGGACGACGCGCTCGATCTGCGGCGTGAACGCGTACGCCAGCCCGGTCAGCGCCGCAAGCAGCACGAACGGGGCGACGACGAGGCCGGCGTAGAAATGCAGGCGGAGCAGCAGGGGCCCGAATCCGCGCCGGGGCGCGGCCCCCTGTCCCGGCGCCGGGGGAGCGGACGTGGCAGGCGAGGTCGCAGTCATGCTGCATAGGTCGTCCGGCGCGCCCGTCCGGTTCCCGCTGTCTCGTCCTGGGTGGAGGGTCGATCAGATCCCGAGCCAGGCGGCGAGCTGCTGGCCGAGCAGCATGATGTTCAGCCCGGCGAGCACGGCGACGACCAGCGCCATCCCGGCCGTCACCAGCGGGGTGTTGACGTGGCTGCCCATGATGTCGCGGCGGCTGGTGAGGCGCAGCAGGGCGCCGAGCGCGAAGGGGATGCCGAAGGAGAGCGCCACCTGGCTCCAGACCAGCGCCCGGGTCGGGTCGACGCCGGAGACGAGCAGGACGACCGCCGGCGCCATGGTGACCGCCCGGCGCAGCCAGACGGCGATCCGCAGGTCGAGGAAGCCGTCCATGATGATCTGGCCCGCCGCCGTGCCGACGCTGGACGACGACACGCCGGAGGCGAGCAGGGCGGCGGCGAAGGCCAGCGCGACGCTGCCGCCGACGGCCTCGCCGAGCCGGGAGTGCACGGCGTCCAGGCCGATCGCGGGCGTGCCCGGCCCGTCGTGGAAGAGCTTCGCGGCGACGGCGAGCATGCTGAGGTTGACGAGGCCGGCGATGCCCATGGCGATGACGATGTCGATGCGGGCGTACCGCAGCAGCCGGCCGGGCGGGCAGCTGCCGGCGCGGGCGACGCGGTGGCTCATCAGCCCGGAGTGCAGGTAGATGGCGTGCGGCATCACGGTCGCCCCGATGATGCCGACGGCGAGCAGCAGCGTGTCCGATCCGCCGAAGGAGGGCACCAGTCCGGTGAGGACGCCGGGGGCCGAGGGCGGCACGCGCAGGGTCAGGTAGAGGAAGCCGGCGCAGATGAGGGCGAGCAGGAAGCCGACGGCCAGCTCGAAGGGGCGGTGCCCGCGGCGCTGGAAGGCCAGCACGGCGAAGGCCAGCACGGCGGTGACGACGGCGGCCAGCGGCAGCGGCATGCCGAAGAGCAGGTTGAGGCCGATCGCCGCGCCGACGAACTCGGCCAGGTCGGTGGCCATGGCCACCAGCTCGGCCTGCGCCCACATCAGCCACCGGCCGCGGCGGGTCATCGTCTCGCGGCACAGCCGGGGCAGGCTGCGGCCGGTGACGACGCCCAGCTTCGCCGCGAGGTACTGGATCGGCATGGCCACGAGGTTCGCCAGGACCACGACCCAGACCAGCTGGTAGCCGGTGCTGGACCCGCCGGCGAAGTTGGTGGCGAAGTTGCCGGGGTCCAGATAGGCGATGGCCGCGACGAACGCCGGGCCGAGCGCGGTGGCGAGCCGCACCTTGGGCGCGACGGCCGTGGTGAGGCGCGGCTTCTCGGAGAGCTGGGTCACGTGCGGTCGTCCGTTCTCTGACGTGGGACACCCGCCCCGGCGAGGTCGCGGAGCGGGTGCCCGACGGAAGGGCTCAGCCGCTGACGCGGACCGTGCCGTTGACGCCCTTGGGGTAGAAGCCGCCCCGGCTGACCTTGCCCGGGTTGAGGTAGACGATGTTGAGGACCTTGCCGGGCGTACGGCTGTAGGCGACGCCGCTCTTGTCGAGCGGGTTGATGTTCGCCCGGTCGCCCACCATCAGGCCCTGGTCGTCGTCGCCCTTGCCGTCCAGCGAGTTGCGGGCGGCGGAGAGCTTCTCCACCTGGGCGCTCAGGCCCTTCTCGAACAGCGACGTACGGATCGTCGAGGCGTGGTAGGCCTCGGCGGCGAGGATGCCGGCCGCCGCCTCCAGATAGGTCTTGTTCGTGATCAGCGGCGCCGCGCCCTTGTACGCCGTCACGCCGACGTCCTCGAACAGGAAGGCGGCCAGCAGGAAGTTGTTCTCGTTGGCGTACGGGTCGAACGTGTCGTCGGCCCCGATGAGTCCCGCCGCCCGGGCCGCCGCGGTGAAGCTGTCGCGGATGTCGATGGCCGGCCGCGCCACCGCCGCCCCGCCGAGCGCGCCGCGCAGGAAGTTGACGTGGGCGCGCTCGTCGTTGGCGATCTCCTGGGCGTACTGGCGGACCGCGGCGGTCTCGAAGTTGACCTTGCGGCCGCCGGTGACGCCGCCGCGCGTCCCCTTGCCGGTGGTGAAGGTGTCGGCGAGGCCGGAGCCGTTGACCGCGTGCAGATAGAACTCCGCCTCGAGATATTCGAGGTTGAGCGCGAAGTTGAGCACCGCGCCGTCGCTGGGCGCCGCCGCGGCCGCCGACTCCCCGAGCGCCGCCTCCGCGGCGGAGCCGGCGAGCATGCCGCCGCCGACGACGCCGAGTCCGACGGCGCCGGCGCTCTGCAGGAACCGGCGCCGGTCGGTCGCGTTCTCCGCGCTGCGGCCGATCATCTGCCGGACGAGCTTCTTTCCGAACATGTGGTGCTCCCTGGCGTGTGGGCCCGCGCTTGACGGGCACGGTGCATCGGCCCGGGGCCCGAGTCAGCGCGGGTCATGCCGGGCGGGTGCGGAAGAATGAGTACGTCGCGCGGCGGGATCGGATCCGGACTGCCGCGGCTGCCGAGCCGGCCGTGGCGGGCCGGTCAGAGAAACCATAACGAGCGGCCGTCCCGCGGGAGGCCCAACGCGAAGATTGGTCGCGACCGGCGGGAGGCGCGGATCCCGGCGCGGTGGGCGCGGCCCCGCTGGACCCGAGGCGAGGGGCCGGCTCGCCGGTCAGCGGCGGTGGCGGAAGGCGTCCTCGCGGCGCCGGGAGCGGCGGGTGGCTGCGGCGACGGCAGCGCCGATCACGGCCACGCCGCCGACGGGTACGGCGACCCAGGCGGCCTTCGGCACGGTGAAGCCGGCGGTCGTGGGCGCCGGGGCGGCGACGGTGCTCGCCCGGGCGCTCGCGGAAGGGCTCGGCGACGGGCTAGGCGACGGCCGGTTGAGGTCCTTGCCGACGACCGACTTGATCCAGGGCAGGATGTTGTCGATGCGCCCGGCCGCGTCGGCGCCGGTGTGCGGGCACGACGGCCCGTGACTGACCACGCCGACCACGGTCACCGTGCCGTCCGCGGCCTCGGTGAAGTAGGGGCCGCCCGAGTCGTGCTCGCACGCGCTCGTGTTGGCGTGCGGCGCCTTGCCCTCCATGCCGATCTCGATGTCGCCGACCGACGTCACCTCGAACGTGCCGGTCTGCATGCGCTGCGGCAGCTTCTTCGCGTTGCGGCTGGTGAAGCCGTAGCCGGTGAGGCGGACGGTCGAGCCCACCTTGGGCGCCTTGCGGGTCAGCACCATCGGGGCGACGTCGAAGACCGGCTCCTCCAGCTTGGCGAGGGCGACATCGGCCTTCTTGTTCTGCTTGACCGCCACGATGTTCAGCTCGTGGCCCTCGTCGGTGGTGAGGTCCGCCCGGTTGATCACCGCGATCGTCTCCTCGGCGACCGTGCGGGAGACGTGCTTGCCGTTGACGTCGCGGAAGCAGTGACCGGCCGTGAGGATCCAGCTCGGGGAGATGAGCCCGCCGGAGCAGGCGCTGTCGCGGGTGCCGCCGTCCGCGGTCGGGATGCCGTTGTCGATGATCTTCACCGCGAACGGGTACTTCCCGACCGGCGCGTTCTGCCCGCGTGCGATCGCCGCCGCGGGCGCCGCGGGGGCCACGATCAGCGCCGCGATCACGGCCAGGCCGGCCGCCGCGGTTCCCTTGCGCCACGCGCGGTCACGGTCCCGATGCTGAGGGTCGCTCATTCACTCTTTCCCGACTGGTCCGGTGCCGCGCCAGGGTAGCCGCGGGGACTGCTCGATCTTCAGATCACTCGACGCTCAGTCACTACCTATCCGTTGCATGGGCCGGACGATAGTCAACCGTGTCACGCCTTCCCCTCTCTCCTGTCGTACGGGCGCCGGTCGTCACGCCCCCGCGGTCAGCGGGCCGACGCTGTTGGGCAGGCCGGTGCCCGGCAGGGGAGCCGTGAGCTGCGTGATGGCGAGCCCCTCCGGCCACGCCGCGACGAGCGACACCCCGGTGCCCGCCAGCCGCACCCGCATCCAGCCCGGCTCCCAGACGTCCTCGGCGCCGGGCAGCACCTGGACCCGCACGGTCGCGTGTGCCGACTTGCCCGCGCCCAGCACGACCCCGTCGTGGGCGCCGTCGCTCGCGGGCACGTCGAGCGCCGCGGCGAACGCCTGCGACTTCGGCCCGGTGAGCCGCACCCCGAGCGGCCCCTCGACCCGGCACGCCTCGGACGCCGTGTTGGTCAGCGTCAGCCGTACCTCCTCGAACCAGGCGTCCTCGTCGCCGGTGATGCCGCCGTCCTCCACGAGCACCGCCAGCGCACCCTCCGCGCACGGGCCGGCCGTGCCCGCCTCCGCCGTCGCGGCGTGCGCGATCGACCCGCTCGCCACGACAGCGATCCCCGCCACAACCATCGCCAGCACAGGCACCCGCATGACCCGAAGCTCCCTCGTCCCCGGCCGGACCGTCGTGGCCCGGCTCGCAGGAAGAACGCTAGAGAGATCGCGGCCGCGACTGCTCACGGATTCGTGCCACGTGCCCGTCGGGCGTGCTGGACCCGGAGGTTCTCCTCGACGTGGCGGTGCCGGAGCGTGGGGCGCAGCGGGGTGATCATGCGCATGCCGTCACCCTGGCGGCGCTGCCCCCACGGGCAAGATCGACGTTGGTAGGGTCTCGCCGTGACCAAACAGGGACGCAGAGTGTCCATCTTCGAGGGTGCCGGATCCCGGTCCGTGGCGGCGGCGGCCGTCGTGACCGTGGTGGCCGGTCTGTCACTGACCACGGTCGACGTGGCGCCCGCCCGGGCTGCCACGACGACGATCGCCGTGAATGCCGCCGCCGAGCCGGTGGGCACGCTGAACAATCCGGCCTGGTACCAGAACTTCTCCGAGCTGGGCGAGCGGGACCTGGCCCGGGTCGACGAGCTCGCGCCCCGGGTGGGCCGCGGCTGGGGGAACGTGACCTGGTACTACGACGAGACGAAGGACACGTACTCCTTCACCAACAAGACGTTCGACCAGGCGGCGGGCTACACCGACCGGATGCTCATCAACTTCGGCCAGTGCGACCAGGTCCTCATGACCCTGCAGTCGCCGGCGAAGTGCCGCGAGGTGCTCAAGACCGGGATCAAAAACCGGAAGCAGCGCTATCCCGGGCTGCAGTACATCGAGTTCTTCAACGAGCCGGACAAGACCTGGGACCCGGCGCCGCCGGAGACGGACACCTATCTCACGCCCGAGAACTACTACAAGTGGTACCAGATCGGCTACTCGATCATCAACGAGGTCAACGCCGAGCTGGACCCCTCGCTCAAGCTGCAGATCGGCGGCCCGGCGGCGTTCGAGTTCGACGCGGACTACCTGCAGAGGTTCATCGCGGCCTACAAGGCCGACACCAACCCGGCCAAGCGCCTGGACTTCGTGTCCTTCCACGACTACTCCCACGACGCGAACCCCAGCGGGGTCCAGGGCCAGAAGGCGCAGATCCAGTCCTGGCTGGGGAACACGACGACGCCCGTCTTCGTCACGGAGTACGGCGTCTTCGCCGGCGACCAGTCCCTCGGCACGGTCGAGCAGGATCAGGTGATCCACGCGGCGGCCATGGCGACGCTGGGCAACTACTACGTCCAGGGCGACATGGACATGCCCATGCACTGGGTCTACGAGCACAACAACGCGCGCAAGTCCATGTTCAACAATGCCGTGGACGGCGCGGTCTTCCCCTATTACAACGTCGTCAAGATGCAGACGATGCTGAAGAGGAACCGGCTCGCGACCCCGGGCACGCCCCCGCCCGGCGGCATCGGCGTCAACACGCTGGCCACCCGGGACGAGTCCGGCATCGCGCTGATGACGACCAACTACCAGTACACCGGCACGGCGAGCAGCACGGTGCAGCTCGACGTCACGCTGCCCCCGGCGACGTTCGACGGGCGCCAGGTACGCGTCCAGCGCTACCTCGTCGACGCGACGCACAGCAACTGGAACGTCACCAAGTCCGGCGGCGAGCTCGAGAAGGTCGAGGACTACGTGCTGCCCGCGGGTGCGAAGGCGCTCCCGGCGGCGTACACCCTGAGCCCCAACGCCGTATCGCTCGTCGTGCTGTCACCGGTCACGTCCGTCGAGGCCGAGGACGTCACGCCGGTCACGTCGGCCGGCGACCCCGCCTGGGACATCACCGACACGGCGGCGAGCAAGGGCCTGCTCAGCCTCTTCGAGCCGGACGCCGTGGGCGACCAGGCCACGTACACCCTGCGCGTCCCGGCGGCCGGACCGCACCGCGTCCGGCTGCGGCTCAAGCACGCGCCCGCCCGCGGCAGCACCCAGGTCGCGATCAACGGCGCCCCGATCGGCGCCCCGATCGACCTCTACTCCACCGGCTACTCGTTCATCGACCACGACCTCGGCATCCGTACGCTGCGCGCCGGCGACAACACCATCACGTTCACCGTGACCGGGGCGGGCGCCGAGGGCAGCCACAGCATCGGCGTCGACACCTTCGTGCTGGAGCCGCAGTACGGCTTCCGCGTCGAGGCCGAGGCCCGTGTCCCGGTGAGCCCGACGGGCAACCAGGTGCTCGTGCTGGCCGAGGACGCCGCCAGCAACAAGGGCTACGTCACGGGCACCTTCACCGCGCCGGGCAACGCGATCACCTACCGCTTCACCGTCCCGGCCACGGGCCGCTACAAGCTGACCACCGGCGTGAAGATGTTCCCCAACCGCGGCATCTGCCAGTGGTCGACCGGCGGCGCCGCGATCGGCACCCCGAAGGACCACTACGCGGTCAGCCCCGCGTACGGCCCGCAGGAGGTCGGCGTGGTCGACCTGCACGGGCCCGGCCCGGCCGAGCTGACCTGCACGGTCACCGGCAAGAACGCGGCCAGCAGCGGCTACAACCACGGCATGGACTACTTCGACTTCGCCCCCGCCGACAACTGACCCGTCCGGAAGCAGGGGGAGGAGCCTACCGGCCGGTGGGCGCCGCCCCCTGCCGTGAGCTGACGGAGATTGGTGCGAAGCGCTTAGGGTGCAGGGCATGGCGGGTTTTCCGGCTCCTGAGTTGGCGAGTGAGCGGCTGATCCTGCGGCAGGTCGGGGAGCGGGACGCCGGCGAGGTGCATGCCGTGTGGCAGGACGAGCGGTTCGTGCAGTGGGCGCCGGTCGGATACGCGCACGCGCACGGCGATCTGGCGGCGGCCGTCGAGTGGTGCACTGCGGGGGCCGAGACGCGGCGGGCGGACCCGGGGAAGGTGGAGTTCGCGCTGGAGCCGCGCGGTGCCGGGCGGATGGCCGGGCTCGTCGGGCTGACCGGTGCCGACTGGGACAACCGGGTCGCGGAGATCCATTACTGGACGGCGGCGTGGGCGCGCGGGCGTGGCTACGCCGCCGAGGGGACCCGGGTCCTGGCGGAGTGGGCGCTGCGCGACGCCGGGCTGGAGCGCATCGCCCTGGTGGCGGCGGCGGGCAACGCGGCGTCCCGGCACGTCGCCGTGGCCGCCGGCTTCCGGCTCGAGGGGGTGCTGCGCAGCGCCGCCGCCCTGCGGGACGGGGGCCGGACCGACTACGCCGTCTACGGCCTGGTCCGTGCCGATCTGGCTAGGCCGGGCCGATGACCACCAGGGCGTCGCCCGGGGCGACCTGGGCGCCGGGAGCGGCGAGGACGGCGGTGACCACGCCGGCGGCGGGCGCCTCGACGAAGGTCTCCATCTTCATGGCCTCCAGGACGACCAGCGTCTGACCGGCCGCGACCACGTCACCGACGGCCACCTCGACCTTCCAGACGTTGGCGACGAACGGGGCGTCGACGCGCGTGCCCCCGGGCGGGACGACGGCATCGGCCACCGGGACGACGGCATCGGCCACCGGCACGACGGCGTCGGCCCGGTCGAACTCTCCGGCGGCTTCCCAGGCGGCTCGTTCGGTGGCGAAGGCCGCAGCCTGCGTACGCCGGAAGGCCGCGATGGCATCCGCGTGCTCGGCCAGGAACGCCTCGTGCTCGGCCAGCGAGAACGTACCGTCGGTGATGTCCGGTGTGGTGCGCCCGGCGGCCAGGTCGGCGCGCAGGTCGAGCAGCTCCTCGGGGGAGACCGGGTACCAGCTGATCCGGTCGAAGAAGTCGAGCAGCCAGGGGCGTTCACCCCGGCGCGGGTACGGCCGCCAGACCTGCGTGGTCCGCCCGACGAACTGGTAGCCGCCGGGGCCCTCCATGCCGTAGATGCACAGGTAGGCGCCGCCGATGCCGACCGAGTTCTCCGCCGTCCAGGTGCGTGCCGGGTTGTACTTCGTGGTGACCAGCCGGTGCCGGGGGTCCAGCGGCGTGGCGACCGGCGCGCCGAGATAGACGTCACCGAGCCCGAGGACGAGGTACTCGGCGTCGAAGACCGTGCGGTACACGTCATCGACCGTCGCCAGGCCGTTGATCCGGCGGATGAACTCGATGTTCCACGGGGTCCAGGGCGCGTCGTCGCGGACCCCGGCCATGTAGCGCGCGATGGCCTCCCGGGTGGCCGGGTCGTCCCAGCTCAGCGGGAGCCGCACGTGGCGGCTGGGCACGACGAGCCCGGAGCCGGCCGGGAGGGTGTCCTCGACCTCGGTGAGCAGGCCGAGCAGCCGCGACACGGGCAGCCGCCGGGGGTCGACGTGCACCTGCAGGCTCCGGATGCCCGGGGTGAGGTCGACGATGCCGGGCTCGCCGAGCGCGTCCAGCGCCTGGTGCAGCGCGTGCACGCGGGCCCGCAGTCCCAGGTCCAGCACGATCTCGCCGTACTCGACGAGCACGTTGTCGTCCCCGCTGCGCCGGTAGGTCACCGAGGGCGTCCCGTCGCGGCGCAACAGGATCCCGTCGTCGCCGGACGGGACGAAATCCCGCAGGGGCGCCGGCTTCTCGTCGGGCAGGGGCACGAAGGACACGGTGTCGCCGGGCCGGAGCTGGCCGAGCTTCCACCGGTCGGCGGTGACCACGGTGACCGGGCAGACGAAGCCGCCCAGCGACGGCCCGTCCGGCCCGAGCAGGATGGGGGTGTCGCCGGTGAAGTCGAGGGCGCCGATCGCGTACGCGTTGTCGTGGATGTTCGACGGGTGCAGTCCCGCCTCCCCGCCGTCGCGGCGCGCCCACGCCGGTTTCGGGCCGATGAGCCGCACGCCCGTACGCGCGGAGTTGAAGTGCACCTCGAAGCGCGCCGACAGGATCTCTTTCATGTCGGCGGGCGTGAAGAACTCGGGGGCGCCGTGCGGCCCGATCGCCACGGTCAGCTCCCAGTGGGATCCGAACTCCGGCGCCGTGATCGGGGCACCGGGCGTCCCGGTGGCGGCTCCGGGCCGCAGCACGTCACCGGGCCGCAGCGCCCGCCCGCCGTGCCCGCCGAACTTGCCGAGCGTGAAGGTGGCGGCGGAACCCAGATAGAGCGGCACGTCGAGGCCGCCGGCGAAGCAGACGTACGTCCGGAGGCCCGTCGTGGCAGCGCCCACGTCCAGCGTCGCCCCCGCCGGCACGTCGACCGGCGTCCACATCGGAACGGCGACGCCGTCGACCGAGACGGGCGCCGGCGCACCGGTGACGCACACCGTGGTCGCGGCGGAGAAGGCGAGGGCGGGCCCGGTCGCCGTGCACTCCAGCCCGGCCGCGTTCGGGTCGTTGCCGAGGATCCGGTTGCCCGCCCGCAGCGAGCGGTCGTCCATCGCGCCCGACGGCGGGACCCCGACCTGCCAGTAGCCGAGGCGCCCGTCCGCGTCCTGCACGGTGGTCAGCAGGCCCGGCCGCCGCACGGTGATGCGCGGCGCCGGGTCGCCGACGGTGTCCAGCGTCGTCGTGTGGTGCGTGACGTCCCGGAAGGCGGGCAGCGCCGGGATCGCCCGCAGCAGCCCCAGGTTCACCTCGACGCCGTCGATGCGCGTGTCCGCCAGCGCCGCCCCGAGCCGGTCGATCGCGTCCGCCCGATCGTCGGCGTGGACGATGACCTTGGCGAGCAGCGGGTCGTACGCGGTGGACACCTCGGTGCCCGTCTCCACCCAGCCGTCCACCCGCACCGCCGGGCCCGACGGCAGGGCGACCCCGGTCAGCAGGCCGGCACTGGGCTGGAACCCGGCGGCGGGGTCCTCGGCGTACACCCGGGCCTCGATCGCGTGCCCGCGCACCGGGACCGACGTCCCCCAGCGGCGCAGCAGGCCGGTGTCCCCGCCGGCCAGGCGCAGCATCCACGCGACCAGGTCGATGCCGGTGACCGCCTCGGTGACGGGGTGCTCGACCTGCAGCCGGGCGTTGACCTCGAGGAAGGACGCCTCCTCGCGGACCGGGTCGTAGACGAACTCGACGGTTCCGGCCGAGCGGTAGCGGACGGACGCCGCGAGCGCCCGCGCGGACTCGTGCAGGCGCTCGCGCAGCGCGGACGGCAGGCCGGGGGCGGGCGCCTCCTCGACCACCTTCTGGTGCCGGCGTTGCAGCGTGCAGTCGCGGTCGCCCAGGGACACCACGCCGCCCAGCCCGTCGCCGAAGATCTGCACCTCGACGTGCCGGGCGTGCTCGACGTACCGCTCGGCGAAGACCCCGCCGGAGCCGAAGCTCTGCTCGGCGAGGCGGGTGACCCGGTCGTAGGCGGCGCGCAGTTCGGCGGGGGAGCGGCACACGGTCATGCCGATGCCGCCGCCCCCACCCGGGATCCTACTCCGGCCGGCCGACGTCTCCGCCGCG